>CAMDRP010000021.1 GCA_945906965.1 Opitutus sp. GAS368
TTCGCGCTGACGCCAACGTCGCTCCGTGTCTTCGGCCACGATGAATCCGACCGCGGCGCACTCTAGATTTTGGCCATCTTTCTCGATAAATACGCGACCTGTTTCACAGAGACGTGAGAGCGGGACGCCGCGGGATTGATTCAATTTCAGCGTAGCCAGCAAACCCGAGATGAGCGTGGGGCGCAGATGCGATTGATCCTCGACGAAGGGATTCGCGAGCGCGAGTTCAGCGGCTGCGGTTTCGCTAGCCCAGGTCTTCACTTCGGCGCCGGGACGCAGCGTATAATTTACGCATTCGTGAAAATCATGACCGACGAGGTAATCGGTGACGCGTCGATTGAACAACACGACAGGATCATCATCGCCCACCAGTCCAGGCACGGTGACCCGCGTCGGCGGAATGCGCTCGGTGCCGTAGACGCGGAGGATTTCTTCTACTAGATCGATCGGGCGATCTAAGTCGTCACGCCAGCTGGGAACTGTCACGCGCCATTCGCTTCGCTTTGTGCTTTGCGCGCTTGGTGCCTGATGCATCACTTCGCCGAGCTCTGTGACTTTCAAGTTCAGGGCTTCGAGCGCTTTTTTCATGTCGGGCTCTGCGATGTCGAAACCGAGACGTTCGCGGACAAAAGCTGGAGCAAGCGTGATCTCACGTTGCCACGGAGTAATTTCACCGACTTGGAGAAGCGGACCCACGACTTGACCACCGGCGAACTCAAGAATGAGGTCGATCGCGCGCCAAGCCGCAGCGTGGGCAGCGTGCGCATCAACGCCACGCTCGTAGCGATACGCTGAATCGGAAGTGAGCCCAAGGCGCTTCGAGGTGGCACGGATGGATTGGCGTTTAAAAATAGCGCACTCGATCACTAGGTCGGTCGTCTCTGCGGTGACGCCAGAGTTTTCTCCACCCATGATACCCGCGATGACGACCGGTTTGGCCCCATCGGCGATCACCAGCATCGAGCTGTTGAGTGTGCGCTCCTTACCATCAAGCGTGGTGAGTTTTTCGCCATCAAGTGCGCGGCGCACGATGATCTGCGCCCCCGCGAGTTTGCGCGCGTCAAAAGCGTGCATAGGTTGACCGCTTTCCAGCATCACGAAGTTGCCGATATCAACGACGTTGTTGATGGAGCGGAGCCCGACGGCGGCGAGACGTTGCTGGAGCCACGCCGGGCTGGGACCGATCTTGATTCCCGTCACGACATGGGCGAGGTAGAGCGGACAATCGTCCGGCACTTCTACGCGCACTGTGGCGAGCAGATCCTGACGCGTGGAGGCACCCTCGGAAAGAGCGCCGCGGAATTTCCCCTGCGGGTAAACGAGATCTTTTTTAAACCAAGCCGCGAGTTCACGCCCGATACCGAGGTGCGAAAGGCAATCGGGACGATTGGGCGTAATCTCGATGTCGAATACCGTGTCGCCCGGAGGCAAGACAGCGTTAATCGGCGTGCCAAGTGCGGGACGATCCACGAGGATCATTAACCCTGCTGAGTCCTCTGAGATACCAAGTTCTTTGGCGGAGCACATCATGCCGTCAGATGATTCGCCGCGGATTTTTGATTGTTTGATGACAAAGTCGCCGGGGAGAACAGCTCCTGGCAGAGCGACGGGCACACGGTCGCCCACCGTATAATTTTGCGCACCACAGACGATCGTTTTGACGCCAAGGGCCTCGCCCAATGAGACGGTGCAAACGGAGAGCTTGTCGGCGTTAGGGTGCTTGTTGCGCGTAAGAACTTCGCCCACGAGGACGTGGTTTAGCTGGGGCGCACCGGTGCGGATGACGTTCTCGACTTCGAATCCGAGAAACGTGATGGCCCGACAAATCTCGTCGGCGGAGGCGTCGAGGGCGACATAGTCGCGCAACCAATTGAGGGAAATTTTCATCGAGAGGAAATCAGGCGAACTGCTTCAAGAAGCGGAGGTCGTTTTGATAAAAGTAACGGATATCATCGATACCGTAGAGCAACATCGCGAGGCGTTCGAGGCCCATGCCGAAAGCGTACCCTGTCCAGACTTCAGGATCGTAACCGACCCCTGAAAAAACGGTGGGGTCAACCATGCCGCAGCCACCGATTTCGATCCATTCCTTCTTAACCTTGGGTAGATGTTTCGCGCTCAAGTCGACTTCGAAGCTGGGTTCGGTGTAGCCGAAATAATGTGGACGGAAACGTGTCTTGGTATCTTTACCCAAAAGAGATTCAAAAATATAATCCAGCAGAGCTTTGAGGTCGCGCACCGTGACGTTTTTATCAACGTACAAACATTCGAGTTGATGGAAATTAGCCGAGTGCGTCGCATCGGTGGTATCGCGACGATAAACGCGGCCCGGCGAGACAATCCGGATAGGGGGCTCGCCTTTGAGCATCGTACGGATTTGAACTGATGAAGTGTGCGTACGGAGCAAATATTTTTCTCCCGTGTTTTTCTTTAAGACGTTAGCAAACCGGACGTTTTCCGGCAGGTAAAAAGTGTCTTGGGCGTCACGGGCCGGATGATCAGCGGGAGTATTAAGCGCATCGAAGCAATAGTACTCCGTCTCGACCTCAGGACCGTCGGCCACTGTAAATCCCACTTTGCGCAAGATACGGCACATCTCTTCCCGAACCAAAGTCAGCGGATGATAAGTCCCTGGGCCGACGTCGGGTGACGGGAGCGTGGCGTCGACCGCTGGACCGACCTGCGCCGCCATTTCACTGATTTCCAGGCGAGCGTGCACCGCGTCAAGTTGCGATTGCAGCTGCGTCTTGGCCTCGTTGATAAGTTTGCCCATGGCGGGCCGCGTTTCTTTGGGCACAGTGCCCATCTGTTTCATCAGCGCGGTAAGTTCACCGTTAGGGCCGACGTAGCGAGCCTTCGCGGCTTCGAAATCAGGCCGAGCAGCCAACTGAGGCAACTCGGCGGCAGCCTTGGCGAGAAGTGCGGAAAGTAGATCTTGCATGGATTAAATTATCTAAAACTAGACCCGAATCACAGTACCTGCGATAACGGGAAACTTCGTTAAAAACCAGCGTAGGACTTGGACAAAAAAAAAGGACGTAGCTTCTTGAGAAGCCCGTCCTCTGATTGATTTTGCAGAGAGCGAGCCAAAGGGGCTCGCGTTGGTGTTGCTTTAGGCCTTCTTCGTAGCGGCAGCCTTGGCCTTCAACGCGTCTTGTGCTTGTTTCACAAGGCCGTTAAAAGCAATCTCATCACGGATCGCGAGATCGCTCAAAACCTTGCGGTCGAGCATGATATTCGCGGCGGCGAGGCCTTCGATGAAGCGACTATAAGTCATGCCAGCGGCACGACATGCGGCATTCAAACGCACAATCCAGAGGCCGCGATTATTGGCCTTCTTTTTCTTACGATCGATGTAGGCGTATTGCCAAGCGTGTTGGACGGCTTCTTTCGCATAGCGGAAGAGCTTGGATTTATTGCCGAAATAGCCACGGGCGTATTTCAGGACTTTCTTATGCCGCTTGCGGGAAGCGGGGGAGTTTGTTGCACGAGCCATGTTGGATTTTTCCTTTTGTTAGTCGCCAGCGGGTCGGCTTAAAATTTCACCCGTTGAACGAAGTTATAGTTTACTGCAGCTGATCGGTTTAGAGGCCGAACGGGAGACAGCGTTTGAGGGGCTTAGCGTGGCCTTCGGCAACCTGTTTGTCCCGGGAGGCACGACGCTTTTGCTTCGTGCTCTTCGAGGCCAACAGGTGACGGAAGCCAGGCGTGCGACGCATGAGCTTACCAGTAGAGGTGAGCTTGAAGCGCTTAGCCACGGACTTTTTGGTCTTTTGCATGGAGAGAAACGAAGAAAACAGACCACTCACCGCCAACTGTAAAGGGCAAAAAGTAGCCTCCCCATATGCAGCCAAAATGAAGCCACCCACCCTATTTGGTAAAAAATAGAAAAGTCATAGAAGATTCGCGGACTCACCCCATTCCTAAGCCCAGTTGGCAAAACAAGGCTCAAAAACAACGCTCACTAAATTTGAGCATACTCCTGACCATTGGGCACAAAAAAAGCGGGGCGCAAATCGCCCCGCCTAATCACGCAGCTGAAATATAAAATGAGTTAAGTCGTAAACAACCTAGACTCAATTTCCCTGCGGCAAACCAAGAAGAATTACTTCTTCTTTTTCGCAGCAACTTTCTTGTTTGCGACGGCTTTCTTAGCCGGTTTTTTCGAGGCAGTGGACTTAGTGGTTTTTTTGGCCATGAAAAATTATTGGCATCTTTTTTAATGAATGGCACGCAAAATTTTCATTTCTGTGCAGTTTGTTTCGCCAGCCAATTCAGGAGCTTTCGCCCACATGATCTATCGAGGGGAAATTCCGAATAAATATCAGTGAGAAAACCAGCACGACAGATGCTCTATTTTTCAAATCCAACGAAATAATTGATCAAAAATCCTGAGCTCAAACAACGGCAATCCAACCTAGCACACCGGCCTTGAGCCCAATCATATGTATCATTAAAATCATTACAAATCACATGTATCAGTAAACTTATTACAAATCACACCGCTTTTAAGCATGCTCGTTTCACCCAGCAAATCGGGGTTGACATTAAGGAGGTGAAAGCGATTTTCCTAAACCTCACGGCTTCCTAGCTCAATGGTAGAGCAGTTGACTCTTAATCAATTGGTTCGGGGTTCAAGTCCCCGGGGAGCCACCACGTTTTTTCTAATCTCAATAGTTTTGGACAATCCAAGGCCGGCGTAGCTCAATGGTAGAGCACCTGTTTTGTAAACAGGCGGTTGCGGGTTCGAATCCCATCGCCGGCTCCAGCTTCAATCAGCGTTCAAAACTTTGGGGATTATTTTTTTGCCTGATGGTGTAATGGTAGCACAAGCGACTCTGACTCGCTTTGTCTAGGTTCGAGTCCTAGTCGGGCAGCCACTTGAGTTTTTAGCCACTTACTGAAAAAGCTATAAGAGATCTTATCCAGGCGTAAAAAAACCGGAGATTTACTCCGGTTTTTGAAATGAGGATGAAATTTATTTAGCCGCTGGTGGCGGAGGCGGAGTAGGCATGCGGGTCATTGAACTATCACTCGCCCGACGCGCCAATATTTCAGTTAGCCGCGCAATCTCGATTTCGGCGTTGCGACGTTCAACCTTAGCCCGCTCGACTTGCTTGAGGAGATCGAATGATTCACGACTGGCCTGGTCTTTAGCTTTACGTGCAGCTTCGAGTTGCAGCTCTAAATCGGAAATTTTTTTCGTTTGGGCTGCAGAATCAGCTAGGTATTTGTCCGTTTCATCCTGAATACGCTTCGATTCAGCTTCGCGCTTAGCGATCTTATCAGCTTCGCGTTTGGCTTCTTCAGCAGCTCGCTCGGCTGAGCGTTTCGCCGAATCTAAGCGGGCCTTCTCTTCAGCGATTTTTTTCTTTTCTTCTTCTAGAGCTTTAGTCTTAGCAAGCTCAGCCGCACGCGCCTTATCCTTGATTTCAGCTTCTTTGGATTCAGCTAAGTAAAGAAACATAAACGCTCCCAACATCACGGTGGGGGCAATCAAATACATCCATTTTTTCATGAGTAAAATTCAGTTAGAGGTTTTATTTCTTAGCAGCAGCAGCAGCGGCGGCGGCGGCCGCCTTGGCGGCAGCTTCTGCGGCGGCATCAGCAGCAGCTATTTTTTCGAGAACCGCATTGAGGCCCTTAGCGTTTGACTCAACTTTCACCACGAACATCTTCAAGAAAGTGGCTTCATCGGCTTGCCGTTTTTTGTCTTCCTGAATCTTCGAAATTTCTTCTTTGGCTGTAGCTAGCTCTTTGGTGAGACGATCTGATTGCTTCTGGAGTTTATCGGATTCACGAGCTGCCTTATTACGAATTTGAATCGCATTCTCACGATCTTCAGCATCTTTGCGGTCCTTGGCGTCCTTGATCTCTTTCTCCTTCTTACGTTTCTCTTGGGAGGCAACCGCATCGGTCACAGCTTTTTCGCGCAAACGCGCGTCTTCCATGAGTTTCTCTTGCTTAGCTTTTTTGATCTTGGCCAGTTTGTCGGCTTCAACCTGTTCGTAGTTGGCGCTAAAATTCCAATAGACGGCGCCGAAAATAGTCAGCCCGACAAACGGTGCGGCGAAGTAAATGTGTGCTTTCTTCATATTAGATTGGTGGGATAATCAGATTTTTTTGACTTCAAGTGCGGCTTTGGCAGCTTCACGCTCTTTAAGAGCTTCTTGAATTGCAGATTTGAGCCGTAGTAATTGAGTGTCCTTAGCGCCTTCCGGAGTTTGCTCAGCTTTCAGAATTGATTCCAAGGCATCGTCAAATTTTTCCAATTCGAATGCCGTGTAAGCCAAAAACATGTAAGCTGAGTGTGGTTTATCCAAACCGCCTTTTTTGAGCGCAACGCCGTAGGAATTGTAGGCCTCCAGTGTTTTGTTATCCATCGAGGAGTAAATTTGACCGATCTGGAAATCGAGTTGGCCAGTCTTGAACTGCTTAGAGGCTTCCTGAAGAATCGAGATGGCCTTCGTATCCTGCCCTACTTGTTGGAATGAATAAGCAAGGAGTTGCCAATTTTTGATATCAGATTCGATTTCACCCGATTTGAGACCGCCGTACAGCAGATCAGTAGCTTTGCCGAATTGTCCGGCATTGTAGTACATCGTGACCAAATTGTAATTGTCCTTGGGCGTCTTGAGGTGGCCCAATACTTGAGCACGCTCAATTGTGTTAATAGCCCGGGCAATATTTTCACGGTTTTTGGTTTCATCTTTTTCCGTGGCGTTGCCCATGTTGAGATAAGTAGCCATCAACTGCAGCCAATAGGTCTTGTTCTCTGGCTTCATCTTAACCATTTGTTCAAGAACTTCAGCGGATCCCGCGACATCAGCTTCTTGTTGCATCGAAGCCAAAAGCAGCATGTAGAAACCCTCCTTGGGTTTTAGAGCAGAGAGGAGGCCTTCTTCTACTTCTTTACGCGAAGCGCGCACCAAAGTTAAATCTACCTTATCGGGATTAGCGACCGCTTGGTTATAAAGAATTGAAGCGTAGAACAAAGAAGCTTCCTGATTCTTCTTAGGAGAGATTTGTAGCCAACGTTTGATGTAAGCAGATGACTTGTTGAAATACTGTTGCTGGACGCTGCTAACCTTGCTGGAGGTACCCTCTTGATAATAAATTTGAGCTAGAAAATAAATCGTATCTAACACTGCTTTTTTATCGAAATAGTTCGGATGTTTGTCGGCCAGACGTAGCGTAGTCTCCATCGGCGCGATGGCCTTAGCGTAGTCATTTTTTTGGAGGAAGATCTTAGCTTTGATATCGGAAAGAAAAGCGGTATCGTAGCTGTTGGCATCCACTGTTGCCAACACGCTATCGATAACGGCCAACGCGGCATCCCAATTCTTGGCATCCAACTGGGGCTTCATTTTTTGCTGAAGCGCCTCACTGACCTTTTCATTAAGTCCCGGTGGTCCTTGCTCTTCGGCGGCAAACGATTGGACGCTGACCAAAGCAATGCCGATAAACGCGGTGCTTAAGATAACTCGTAAGGAAGAAAACATATAGTAAAGGTGCGTAGTTACCGCTAAAAGCTCGGTTTAGGAATCTTCGTTAAGGGTAAACACAATCGGAACTTGCATGTGTGTGTTTACATTTCTCCCGCCCTTTTTACCGGGGCGGAACTTCCATTTACTGACAGCCTGAACCGCAGCAGATTCGAACTCACGCTGGGAGGAACGAGCGGCGTAGGCGTTACGAACATCACCGTTCGAATCTACGATAAAATCGACTAAGACTTCACCGGCGATGCCCGCACGGCGCATTTCAAACGGATATTGCGGACGGGCTTGAAATTTCGCGACTGGAGCCTGATCTAGTTTAGAAATGTCGAAAACTTCAATACCCTTACCTAACCCACCAACCTGGCCTTGAGGAATAGTAATTGCTCCCTTGTTGATGGTTAGACCATCGGGTGGCGGCGGTTGAAGTTTTTGAACGAAAGACGTGTCCGTGACAATCTGCGGAACATCCGTCTGCATTGGAGGTGCAAAGTCGACGGGCTTAGGCGGAGCTTCATCGGTATCGACTTTTTCCGGTTCGTCGGGCTCAAGCTTGGGCATCTCCATCAACTGGATGGTAGGAACTTCTTCCTTAGGCTTTTGCGGGGCGACGGCAGGTTCGAGCTCACCGAGCCAGGCAATACCTCCGTGTAGAACGAAGGACACAAGCAGACCAATAATTAAATCGCGGCGCATGATAAAGTAGGCGTTTGTGGGTTTACTTTCCAGTACCGCGAACGACTGTCTCGACGGATACTTGGGCGATACCTGCTTTTCTTACTTCATCTAAAGCTAAAACAGCGGTGCCGAATCTTGCCTTGTCATCTCCAGCGATCAAAATGCGTGGATTGCTAACTTGGGTTTTATATTGGACCAGACGAGGGCGAATTTCGGCAACCGTGATGAGTTCTTTGTTCCAGTAGCATGTACCTTGATCAGATACCTGTAAGGTTACACTATCGTCATCAGGTTTAGTCGGGCCAGGAGGAGCAGCTACCGGTAGATTCAATGGCAGGGATTGAATCTTATTAAGCGAGAGAGTAAAAAGAACGAAAGTAGCCAGAAGAAAGAACACAACATCGATCAAGGGAATGATCTCGATGCGTGCTTTCTTAGCGCCTTCGCTGGACTGTTGTGAGCCTCCACCTGCCATAAATAGTATTGGGTTAAATTTAAACCGGGCGAATTAGGAACCCGCAGGCTTTACACGCGTTTCAATCAAGACCTTCTGAATCCCAGCCTTGCGCACTTCATCAAAGACGTAAATCGCCTGATTGAAGGGTGCATTTTCATCACCGTTGATAAGGATTTTGGATTCCTCTAGGTGCACTGCCCGGAAGGCTTTGAGCCGCGTAAGGAATTCATCCAACGTGACAGGATCTTTATCCCACGCAATGGTACCCTCTTGCGTCACGCTGATAGTAGCTGTCCCACTAGGATCTCGGGCCTCACCCGTCTCCGATTGAGGCAGGGAGACGCTGAGACCTTGTGATTTGTTCAGAGAGAGGGTGAACAACACAAAGGTGGCTAGGAGGAAGAAGACGACATCGATCAAGGGAATGATCTCGATGCGCGCCTTTTTTTGTCCGCCACCCCCGCCTGAGCTTGATCCGGCCATATATGTGCTAGTTGGAGACGATATTAAGAGAGAAGTGTCTTTCCGGAGATCGCTTAGCGACCGGAAACCGATTCAGACTTCTTGAGGTAGATTTCCAAAGCGTGCGAAGCGTCGGAAATTTCCAGCTTCGCCTGCTCGATGCGGGCATTGATGTAATTAAAGGGCAAAAGGCCGAGAATAGCGATGAATAGACCGCCTGCGGTAGCGATGAGCGCTTCAGCGACACCACCAGTGATTTGGCCAGCGGCTGCGCCGATGTCACCTTGCATGCTGCCGAAGGTTTTCATCATGCCGGTAACGGTACCCAAAAGACCGAGCAAAGGAGCCGAAGTGATGACGGTATCGAGGGTGGCCATGCCTTGAGAGTAACGGCTGAGCTCTTGGCTCGAAGCGCGGATGAAGGCGTTGGAGAGAGAGTATTCTTTATTATTAAGAGTGTATACCAAGATACGAGCCACGGAGTCGGTGCTCTTTTTGCCGAGGGCTACGGCGGCACCAATGTCGCCTTTTTCAACGCACTCGAGCATCTTTTCGACAACCTCGGGTTCGCGACGGCCATTTTCACGGATAATGAAGAGCATGCGTTCCACGATGACGGTGATGCCCATGAACGATACGAGCAGGATAGGCCACATGATAGGACCGCCATGTTTGAAGAGCTCCATCGGAGTCATGTCGCCAAGAAGAAACGCGAGGGTGAGACTTTGGGTGATCATAGGATAAAAAATTAGATGTTTTTGGTTAGGCGTCTGGTGCCGTCGTGTAGAACGGTTCTATTCATTCGCCGTGAGGTTGAGTTTATCTTAAGTGAGAACGATTAAGTTTAATTTATTCTGAAAAGTTTAAGAACCGATTTGCAGGAATCATGCCCAGAAACTGAGGTTCTCAATAGAATTGAAAACAACAGTTGAAGGGGATAAATCTTGCGAGGGCCTAAGAAGCACTTGCTGCGAACTTGTCCCGACGAAAAGTTACGTGTCAACCTAGTTTGTCCTAAAATTCGTAGAATTGTTTTGCCGAGTTGCACAGAAAAACCTTGCCGGTAATTCAACAGTAGCGTGAGACCGAAATCACGACCTCGCCGTTCACAACCGCCGAGGTGAACCACCAAAAAACGGAGGCCTCTTGTCACCTCGGGCCGCACCCTGATTGGGCCAAGGTGCTTACAGCGAAAAAATCTCAAGTTACGACGTGGGCGCTCGGCTCGGATGAAGATTCAACCCAGCCCTAATTTCCACCAAGGTGCGTGTGTTCCAAACGTCATTCTTTGTGAGCCAGCCTTTGCGCGCGGCGTTGATTCCCGCGCGCACATGCGTGAGGCCTTCCGTGTCGTGGGCGTCGGGGTTAATCACGCAGCGCAAACCGCGCTCGGAGGCTTTGCGCCAGAGGCGCCAATCCATATCAAGTCGCCACGGGCTCGCGTTCAATTCGATCGCTACACCCTGGGCGATCGCGGCATCAATGATCTTCTCGGCGTCAACCGCGTAGCCTTCACGCCGCAACAACAAGCGCCCCGTCAAATGACCCAGCATCGTGACGTAGGGCGTTTCGAGCGCGCGGATGATACGCGCCGTCATCGTCGCGTTGTCCTGAGTGAAGGCGTTGTGCACGGAGACCACCACGTAGTCGAGTTGAGCCAACATCGCCGCGTCAAAGTCGAGGCTGCCATCGGGCAAAATATCGCATTCCGTGCCGGAGAACACATGCGTCTTAAACCGCCGCGAACGATTCAGCGCACCGATCTCTTCCATTTGCTTGAGCAATCGCTCCTCCGTCAAACCCCGCGCCTGAAAACTCGCTTTCGAATGATCCGCGATGCCGAGATATTCCCAGCCCAGCGCCTCCGCGGCCTCCGTCATTTCTATAAGCGTGCCGCGCCCATCGGAAGCCGTTGTGTGGTTGTGAAAGGCCCCGCGCAGATCGCTCGCTTCCACCAATCGAGGCAACCTCTCCGCCTTAGACTTGGACTTAGTGTTAACGTGAATCTCGGCTGCCTCGATCTCCCCGAAGCCTTCGCGTAATTCAGGCGGGATAAACTCCAGCCCGAGCGCCGCAAAAAGATCCGCCTCCGTCTCCGCTCGCGTGCGCAGGCTTAAATCTTCGGCCTTAGCTTTCGCAGTCCCCTCGCCTTCCGCCGGCACCAAGCCCCACTCGCTCAGACTCAACCCGCGCGCCAGCGCCCGTTGGCGCAGTTGCACGTTGTGGTCCTTCGAGCCTGTGAAATGATGTAGCGCGAAAACAAATTGATCCTCCGGCACGATCCGCAAATCCGCCTGCAAGCCGCTCTCGAAGCGCACACTCGCCTTCGTTTCCCCCTTTGCCGTCACCTCTTTCACGCCGGACATCGTCGTAAACCACTCGACCACGGGCGCGACCTCCTCCGCCGCCACGATGAAATCCAAGTCACCCACCGTTTCGAGCCCGCGACGCAAACTTCCCGCCGCCTCCGCTCGTTTTACCACGGGCAAGGCCCGCAATCCCGCCACGATCGGTTCCGCTACCGCCCGAGCGTCCCACCACAAATGGCGCCGACCATAAGCCTCGCGGTTCTTGATTCCGGCCAAGATTTTTTCCTGCGTTTTTTCGCCGAAGCCATCGAGCTCAGCCACCAGCCCTTTCCCGCACGCCTCGCTCAACGCTGCGATCGAAGCGATGCCGAGTTTGTCATGGAGCACCTTGATCTTCTTGGGCCCGAGCCCGGGGATTTCCAACATCTCCACCAAACCCGGCTCCACTGAGGCCTTCAACTTCTCAAAAAAATCCAACCGTCCCGTCGCGTGCAATTCCGTCACTTTCTGCACGAGCGCCTCACCAAATCCTTTCACCGTCCCAAGTTTTTCCTCCTGAATCAAACGCGCCAATTCCGCCTCCTCGATCGCCTCGAGGGCCCGCGCGCCACTTTGATACGCGCGAATTTTAAAAGGATTCTCGCCCTTCAACTCCAATAACACCCCGATCTCCAGCAACACGTCGGCGATCTCGTTTTTATTCATACCGCACAATTAAATCGAATTTCCCAAATCCCAAACCGAAAATCCACCCATGTCTTTTAACTACGCCCGCACGATCCACTTTCCCGACACCGACGCCGCTGGCGTGGTCTTTTTTGCTAACTACCTCGCCATTGCCCACGAAGCCTACGAAGAGGCGCTCGCCGCCGCCGGCATCAACCTCCGCACTTTCTTCACCGACACCGGCACGGTCGTCCCTATCGCAAAAAGCGAAGCCGAATACCTCCGCCCGCTTGTCTGCGGCGACAAACTCCGCGTCACCGTCTCGCCCACCCTGCTCACGCCCCACTCCTTCGAGCTGCGCTACGAACTGTTTCGCCTAGGCGCGCCCGAGAAACTCGCCGCCCGCATCCGCACCGAACACGTCTGCATCGCCTCCGCCTCGCGCGAACGCCACCCGTTTCCACCCGCCCTCGCCGCCTGGATTCAAGGCGGTTGATTGCCGTTTCCGCTGCACGCGCCCAACCACTCCACGCGCCGCACCCCAGAACAAAGCCAGGCTTGATCTTCGGCTTGATACCACTCAGATGAGTGGCACTCAATTGAACGTCCCATGCTCACCGAACGCCAAGACCAGATTCTCGACTTCGTTAAAACCCACCAACGCACGCACGGCGTCCCACCGTCCACGCGCCAGATCGGTCGCCAGCTCGACTCCAGCCAAGCCACCGTGATGGGCCACCTGCGCGCCCTCGCTAAAAAAAGTCAGCTTGAGAAACTCGCCGACGGTAAATGGGGCCTCAAAGCCGCCGGCGTCCAAACCCACCTCTTCGAGGCGCCAATCTACGGCTCCATCCCCGCCGGTCTGCCCGCCATGCAGGAGCAGACGCCCGACGAAACCATTACCGTTGATCCTGCCCTCTTCGGTGTCCGTCGCGCGCGCCCCGACCACTTTTGGTTTCTCCGCGTCCGCGGCGATTCCATGATCGACGCCCACATCCTCGACGGCGACCTCGTCGCCCTTGAACGCCGCGAACCCCGCCCCGGCGACATCATCGCCGCCTTAGTCGACGAGACCGAAACCACCCTCAAGCGCCTCGTGCGCGTGGGCGGTCGCCTCATCCTCCGCGCCGCCAATGCCCGCTACGCCGACATCATCCCCACCCGCGGCCTCGAATCCCAAGGCGTCGTGGTTGGTCTAATGCGCCGCAACGCCGCCTGAGCGCAGTCTTGGTTGTTATTTTAAGGCCAAAGTTTTCAGCTGCGCGCGATTGATTTTCCCCTGCGCCGCGCGCGGCCAATCCGCCACCGCGAGAAACCGTTTCGGCTTCATCGCCCCGCGCACACCCGCCACGGCCCGCACTAGATCCGGCTCGCGCCCGCCCGCCGGATAACACGCCACGACGATCTCGCCCCACTCCGCGTCGGGCACGCTAATCACCGCGACATCGGAAAATTCTCCGCTCGCCCGCAACGCCGCCTCAACCTCCTGAGGCTGGACTTTTTTACCGCCCGTGATGATCACGGCATCGCGCCGCCCCATAATCTCTAAATACCCGCGCTCATCCCAGCGCCCGAGGTCTTCGGTCCAAAAAATTTCCTCCGCTCGTTCGCTCGAGCCGTAGCCAAGAAAAACCGATTCACCGGCGATGCCGATGCGCCCGTCCGCATCCAGCCTGATCGTCGCATGGGGTAAAGCTACGCCGCAACTGCGTGCGCCCGCCAAAAATTCCTCGGGTCGCAGTGCCGCCACCATTGCCGCCGTCTCCGTCATCCCATAGCTCAAGGAAAGCCGCAGCCCCGCCCGCGCTGCCGCGTCAGCCAACTCCGCCCACGCCGGCCCGCCGCCGACAAAAATCACTTTAAACCCACGCAACCAGGCCACCGCTGCCGGCGAAGCCAGCAAACGCTGCACTTGCGTCGGCACGAGCGAAAGCACCCAGTCACCCTGCGTCGGATCGAGCTCCGGCCGCTCGCCCACCTCGAGTCGTTTCCAGGACCACGCCACGTGTCGGCCCCCGGTTTCCGCGCAACGCAACCGCGCCATCAACCCGCTCACGTGATACGCCGGCAACACATCCACGGCGTTCACGCGCGTCAGCCCGAAGTGCGCGCAAAATCCCCGCACCGCCGCGGTCAGCGTGCGTTCGTCGTGTCGCGCCCAACGGCGTTCGCCACTCGTCCCGCCGGTGGCCACGCGCAGCCAACCGCGACCTTTCGCCGCAGCAGGATCACCATCATGCGCTGCGGCTGGTAAAAATTCCGCCGTATCGTCGATCGTCGACGCGAGACTGGGATCACCAAGATAAAAAACGTCACCGCGCTCGATCGCGCCGCCGGTCGCTCGCAGGAGCGCTTTTAATGAATCGCGTTCCATACGGCCTCCGCATCGATCCGCTCCACGTCCGCCGGCCGGATAAACGGAGCCACGTATGGCCCGTCGCACCGCGCATCTTGAAACAACGGCCAAACACCAAAGCCCAACGCGCGCGGCTCGCCCGGCCAAGCCATCGCCCAGTGCAGCGCCGCTTTCGCGCCCACCGCTGTTTCCAGCGCGGAGGAAAACACGACCTGCGCCTGCGCTTTTTGGAGCTGCGCCAGCGCACCGGCGACATCGCTCAAAAGACTCGTCTTGACGACCCAGACGCCGCGCCAGCCTTCGCCGATCCAGCGCTCGATATCCGCGCCGCTCGCCAGGGATTCATCCAGCGCAATCGGCGTCGGCCAATCTTCCGCCAAGCCCTGCAACAGATCGTCCGCCCCGCGTGCATCGGCGGCGACGGGTTGTTCGACAAATTCCACGGGTCGCTCCGCGCAACGCTCCAACCAACGCTCGGCCTGACGCCGGTCCCAAGCGCCGTTCGCATCGAGCCGCAACTTCGCACCACTCGGTAGCGCCGCGCACACGTCATCAAAAAGTCCGATTTCATCCGCGAGATCGCCGACGCCAACCTTCCACTTAAATACGCGAAACCCCGCCTCCGCCTTTGGCCTGATGGCTTCCAGCACCGCGCGTCCCGCCGGCAAGAGCGCCGCGACGCCGCGAGTATCGTTTCGGCCTTCGATGGGGCCCGTCCACGCCGCTTGCGCCGCGGCCAACGCGTTGCGCAGGCAAGCCAGGTTAATCGGCACGTCCGCCAAGTGCTCCGACTCGATCCACTCGCCGCATTTTAAAGCCGCGGACGCCGCCGCTTCCACAGTCTCCGTCCCAAACCACGGCAAACACGCCGCCTCGCCGAGACCGACTCGGCCCACCTCATCCGTGAGTCGCACGATCAGGCCTTCGCGCTCGGTCCACACGCCATGCGCCGTCCGCACCGCCGTGCGAAACGCCAACCGATACCGCCGAAACTGAAACCGGAGTCGCATAAATTACCCGCCCAACAAACCCACCGCGCCCACCAACGCAACGCTCCGCACCAAGTCCTTTCGCGGGCCCCGACCTTTACTCGCACTGTTCCTCCAGCCGCAGTTCATGCGCATTTTGGCCCATAACCGAATTTCTGTTTGCGCTCTTCGCCTCTCGCCCTACTCCGTTCATGGCAATCATGACCCAGGTTGCCACGCCCTCCTCGCTCGACGCCGCCGCGGCCGATGCTGAATTTTATCTCCCGGCTGACGCTTTCTTCCGCGCCAACCTGCCCACGGCCCTCACGTTCGACGACGTCTCGCTCGCCACGCTCCATTCGGAGATTCTCCCCAAGTCGGCCGATACCGCCACGTCCCTTTCGGAATCGCTGCGGCTGCACATTCCGATCATTTCCTCGGACATGGACACCGTCACCGAGTCCCGCATGGCCATCGCCATGGCGCTCAACGGCGGCCTCGGACTCATTCACTACAACATGCCGGCCAAGGAGCAGGTGAAGGAAGTCGCCCGCGTCAAACGCCACATCCACGGCCTCATTCAAGACCCCATTTCCGTCGGACCCGATCTATTCATCGGCGACATCTTGGCCATGATCGAAGCCAAGCGTTTCTCGTTTTCCACGTTCCCCGTCGTCGACGCCGCTGGTCGTCTCGCCGGTCTCCTCTCCGGCAACGTCGTCAAAGAGCGCTACAAATCCAAACGCGTCTTTGAAGTGATGACCCCGCGCGCCGCCCTCATCACCGAGACGGCCGCCGCCGCCGCGCAAGATCCCATCTCCGCCGCCGACCGCTTCTTCACCGCCAACGTCGGTATTAACAAAATGCTCGTCGTCGATCCCGACGATCGTCTGCGCGGCCTCATCACCGCCTCCGACGTCGAGCGCATCACCACCGAGGCCAAAGCCCGCCGCAAGCCCGCCCGCGACGCGCATTTTCGTCTCGTCGTCGGCGCCGCCCTTTCGCCGATCCGTCTGCCCGACGGCTCGCTTGATCGTGAAAAAATCTTAGCTCACGTCGGCAACCTCGTCGACGAATCCATCGACGCCGTCGCCGTCTCCACCGCGCACGGTCACACCGCCGGCGTCGGCGACATGGTGAAACTCGTCCGCGCCGCGTTCCCCGATCTCACCATCATCGCTGGCAACGTCACCAGTGCCGCCGGCACCGAGTTCCTCGCCGATTGCGGCGCCAACGCCATCAAGATCGGCCAAGGCCCCGGCTCGATTTGCACCACGCGCATCGTCGCCGGCGTCGGCATTCCCCAACTCACCGCGCTCTACGTCGCCAGCACCGCCGCCAAGAAAAAAGGCGTCAAACTCCTCGCCGACGGCGGTATCACCAAGTCCGGCGACATCGTCAAAGCCCTCACCCTCGCCGATGCCGTCATCTGCGGCGGCATCTTGGCCGGCTGCCGCGAAGCCCCTGGCGAGATCATGGAGATTAGCGGCAAAGTTTATAAGCAATATCGCGGCATGGGCAGCCTCTCCGCGATGAAAGCCGGCAGCGCCGCCCGCTACGGCCACGACAAAAACGACACCGCCCGCAAGGTCACCGCCGAAGGCATCGAGGCGCTCAAGGAGGTCAGTGGCTCACTCGACGACACGATCGACAACCTCATCGGCGGCGTGCAGAGCGGTATGGGCTACCTCGGCGCCGCGACGCTCCCCGCGCTGCGCGCAAAGGCCCGCTACATTCGCGTCAGCCCCGCCGGCCAAAAAGAAGCCGCGCCGCACGACGTGATCGAAGTCTCAACGCGGAAAAACTAAAACTCCGCCACCGCCGCGGGGCGTGCGTTCAGGCAAGCCGCGCGAACTGCGGATGTTGCTCGATGCGGCGTTCAAATTCCGCTCGCGCTTCCACCGGCAAACTCGCCGGAAACTTCGCGTCACTGCGGCGCCAGCGCGCGAGCCAATCTGCACCGAGCAATTTCGGGGCATCTTTGCCATGGTGCACTCCATCGAGCCGCGTCATCGCCACGGTCGTCGCCGCGCGCGGCCCCGTGCTCACACCTTCGCCGACAAAGAAACCTCCGGCGAGCAACGCCACGCGCACCGCCGTCGCCGACGAATACGTGAACAGCTCCGCCGGCTTCGCGCCGCAGTGCGCGAACATGCGTTCAAACACCGCCGGCACCCAGAGCGCCGAATCCGTCTTCGTCGAAAACGGATCATAGAAAATCACGTCCGGCGCGGGCGTGGCGGCAAATTTCTCGAGAAAATCCCCATGATGCAGCTCCCACGCCCATTTGCCCGAGTCGTGCGCCCAGCGGCCGTTTTGCAGCAGCGCGTGAGGCGCGCCGTGACGCAGGTGCGGGAAAAACGTCGCGTGTTTCGCCGCCAACCGCAGCGGATCGAGATCACATTCAAAACTCACCATCCGCACGGGCCGCAGCGCATCGACGCCATTTTTATCGAGCACGTTTTCAAAACAATGAAGCGCCGCCATCGCGTTGGACGCCGCGCCAAGACCCACGTCCCAAATCACGAGTTCATCGCTCGTTGTGGGTTGATCCGCGTGAGGCAAGAGGCGCCGGCCCAGCGCGGATTGTTGCACGTAAACTCGCTCCGCCTCGTCGCTGGGGCGGTTCACCGAGTGCATCACTTCACCCGAACTGAGTTGGCGAATGCTGGCGAAACCTTCGGGTGATTTAACGATGTCGTAATCGCCGAGCTTCGGCAGCGTGGCGGGCTTCTGCCGTTTCTGCGGCACACTGGGATTATCGTCGTCGGAACGCGCGAGCTCCGGGCGCTGGCGCTCATAATACGCCGCGAAATCCCCCGCGAGAATGCTCGTCCGCATCTCCCGCATAAGGCGGTGATAAAACGCCATGTTATGCGTCGCCAAGAGATGCCAACCGAGCATCTCGTCGGATTTCACGAGATGATGCAGATAGGCCCGCGAGAAATGTTGGCACGTGTGGCAGTCGCACTTCGCATCGAGCGGAGCTTCGTCGAATTTATAGCACGCCCGAGACATCCGGAGTTTGCCGTGCGAAGAAAACACCGTGCCGCGCTGCGCAAGCTGCGAGGGGATGATACAGTCAAACATGTCCACGCCGCGGTGTACCGCTTCCAAGATATCAATCGGCGTGCCGACGCCCATGAGGTAGCGTGGCAGATTCTTTGGGAGAAAATCGGTCACGAAACCGGTAAATTCATAGCGCTCCGCGTGCGTCTCACCCACCGCTAGTCCACCGATGGCGAGTCCGTCGAAAGGTAATTGGGTGAGATAGGCCGCGCTCTTTTTGCGCAGATCATGGTGACAGGCACCTTGCACGATTCCAAACATCGCTTGTGGGCCGTCGCCGCGAGCACGCAACGAGCGCTCCGCCCAACGGTGCGTCAGGTGCATCGCCGCTTCGGCTTGGTCGTAAGGCGCCGTCGAGGGGATGCATTGGTCTAGGACCATGTTGATATCGCTGCCGATCGCGCGTTGCATCGCGACGCTCGACTCGGGTGAAAGCATGTAGTGCGTGCCGTCGACGTAGCTTTTGAAACGCGCGCCTTCCTCATTCATGTGGCGCTCGCCAGGGAGCGAGAAAATCTGAAACCCGCCCGAGTCCGTCAGCACCGGGCCATCCCAATTCATGAAGCGGTGAATCCCGCCAAATTTCTTAAACACCTCCGGGCCGGGCCGGAGTAAAAGATGGTACGTGTTCGCCAACAACACCCGCGCGCCGGTCGCCTTGAGCGACTCGACGGTCTGTCCTTTCACGGTCGCCTGTGTACCGACGGGCATAAAGATCGGCGTCTGAACTTCGCCGTGCAGGGTCGTAAACGTGCCGGCGCGCGCTTTCGAGCCGACGGATTCTTTCTGCAACTGGAAATTGAGACGCGACATGGTGTGGATGAAAACGGGCCGCGATGGGCCCAGCAGGGCAATTAGGAAAAACTTTCCGCCGCATGCGAAGCCCATTGTTTGAATGGGCGACGGTTAGAGTTTGCCCCGTTTACCAGCTCTTTTATTCACGGGGGATGCGACCCCTCGCGCTTGTCCTCGTCTTCTCGGCCGCGCTGCTCCGCGGACTCAGTGCTGCCAAAGCCACCTCGGCCGACACGACGCGCAGCGCTTGGGGGGCGACGTTGTTTCAGGTGCATTGCGCGGTCTGTCACGAAGCCAGTGGCCAGGGTATCGCCCCGGTCTTCCCGCCGCTCGCGCGCTCGGATTATCTGATGGCCGACAAAACCCGTAGCATCCGGATCGTACTTCAGGGGCTCAGCGGTCCGATCAAGGTTAACGGCGTCGAGTACAACAGCGTCATGAACCTGTTTCAGCCGCTCAACGACGATCAAGCCGCGGCGATTCTCACGTATGTGCGCAACGCGTGGGGCAACTCCGGCGAGGCCGTGACGCCCGCCGAGGTCGCACAGGTCCGCGACGAACTCAACGCCGGCGCCAAACAAAAGCCGGATCCGTTTGCCCCGTTGCCAGCGGTGCCCGCCGGCTTTCGGCTACGCGAGGTGGCCCAACTTCCAGCCAACGGCGTTCGCCTCGCCACGATTCCTGGCGTCAATTGGCTCCTCGTCCTTAACGAGGGCGGTGATCTTTATCGGTTGGATACCGGCACCGGCAAAGTTGAGCGCGTGCTCGCCGCCAAAGATTACGCGGAAGTCACCGCCGGTTCTTTTGCTGTGCTGGGCCTGACGATCGACTCCGCGCGGCGGCTTTACGTAGTCACCAATCAGCAATTTCCCCAAAAGCCGCACCACCTCAATCGCGTCATCATCTTCCGCTCAGCTCCGCTCGATGCCTCGGGTCAACCCACCGCACTCAAGCCTTGGCTCAGCGCGAGTTATCCGTGGGGCAACAACTACTACAATCACGGTGTCGGCCACATCGCCGAAGGGCCGGATGGGTTTATGTACGTGAGCAGTGGCGCACGCACCGATGGCGGCGAGACCGACGGCGGCGGGGCGGGCCGTTCCTCGATTTATTGGAAAGGCGGCGAAACCGATATCACCGCCGCACTCTGGCGCGTCGATCCGCGCAGCGATGCACCCACGATCGAGGTCTTCGCCCGCGGCATCCGCAACGCGTGGTCGTTCGCTTGGAATGATCGCGGCGAATTATTTTCCGCCAGCAACGGTCCCGACGCCAACGTCCCCGAAGAACTCGATTTCGTGGAGCACGGCAAACACTACGGCTTTCCTTACCAATTCGGCGACGCCCCCGCCTCCGCCAAACCTTATCCCTACACCCCCACGGCCCCAGCGGAACTCACCTTCACGCCCGCTCTCCGCAACTTTGGCCCCGCGGGTGGCGGCACCGCTGATCGCCCGCTCGCCTCCTTTCATAACCACTCGTCACCTGCGGGCATGGTTTTTTGCGGCCCCGATTGGCCGGCCGCTTATCGCGGGAAATTCATCCTCGGTCGTTTCGGTAATTTTCTCGGTCAACCCGACGTCGGCTTCGACCTTCTCACCGTCGACCTCCAGAAAAACACCGCCGGTATCTACGAGGCCCGCACCGAGACGTTCATCGCTCCCCTTGCTCGCCCGATCGATCTGCTTCAAGTCGGCGCCAAACTCTACATTCTCGAATATACCCGCCCCATCGGGACCCAAACCGGCCGTCCGATGACTCCGGGACGCGTCCTCGAGCTGAGTTGGTAAAGCCCGATTTCCATGAACCTACTCCGCGTCATTTTCTCAATTTGCGTCATGCTCTCCTCGCTCCACGCCGCGAAGCCTACCGACAGCTTCGTGTACTTCGGCACCTACACCAATGCGAAAACCGAAAGCAAAGGCATCTACCGCTCGCGTCTCGATGTCGCCACCGGTCAACTTTCCCCCGCCGAACTCGTCGCGCCCACCCAAGACCCCGCTTTCCTCGCGCTCCATCCCAACGGCCGATTTCTCTACGCCCTAGACGAGAGCGCCGATGTAAAACGCACTCCCGGCCAAGGCCTCAAAGCCTACGCGCTCAACCCCACCAGCGGCGCCCTCACCTTCCTTGACGAAATCTCCACCGGTAGCTCCGGCGCCTGCCACCTCGCCATCGACGCCACGGGCCAATCTCTGCTGGTTGCTAATTACGGCGGCGGCAGCGTCTCCGCCGTGACCCTGCTCACCGACGGCCGACTCGGCGCGCTGGCCTCCCTGATCCAGCACCAAGGCAAAAGCGTAAACCCCAATCGCCAAGAGGGCCCGCACCCGCACGGAGTTTATCCCTCGCCTGACAACCGCTTTGTTTTCGTCCCCGACCTCGGACTCGACGCGGTCTTTTGTTACCTCCTCGACGCACCCAACGGCAAACTCACGCGCAACACGGTAATCGCAGGCACTTCGATCAAAGCCGGCTCAGGCCCGCGCCACCTCGTCTTCCATCCCAAGCAACCCTTCACCTACGTCATCAACGAGCTCTTCTGCACCGTGGACGCGTTTCAATATCTAGATTCAGGAACGCTCACTCACTTCCAAACGATCTCCACCCTTCCTCCCGGCGAACCCATTTCCAAAGGAACCAGTACCGCCGAAATTCAAGTCCACCCCAACGGCCGCTTCCTCTACGGTTCCAATCGCGGCGCCAACACGCTCGTCGTTTATCGCATCGACGAAAAATCCGGCCAGCTCACCTACCGCGAAAGCGTCCCCACCCTCGGCCAGACCCCGCGCCAATTCGCCCTCGACCCGAGCGGCACTTGGCTCCTCGCCGAAAACCAAGACTCCAACACGGTTACCGTCTTCCGCGTCGATCCCCAAACCGGTCGACTTACTTCTACCGGACAACGCCTCGCCGTCCCTTCGCCCGTCTGCGCCGTCTTTGTTCCCGCGCCGTAACGCACCTCGCTGGGACCTGACCGTGGGCGGCCGTTTTTCTGTTTGCCGTCCCCCCTCCCGCCGCGCTTTTCCTTTACGGCAACAGGGGATGTTCCGCCCGCGGGCCTGACTCGGTTGCACCGCAACCCATGTCACTACTTCCTTTTTCCAGCCAACTCATTGCCGATGTAGGTATCTCGCTCGGCGACGAGGGCAAAGGCCGTCTCATTCCCGAAGTCGCCGACGAACTTCGCGGCACGCCGCACGCCGTCTCCGTCGTCCTGAAGGTCAACGGCGGCGCCAACTCCGGCCACACCGCCGGCGGCGTCAAACTCAACCTGCTCCCCGCCGGCGTCGTCGTCCGCGACGCGGCGCATCTCTGCATCGGCGCCGGCGTCGTCGCCGATCCGCGGAAAATCTGGTGGGAAACGAAACCGCTCGAACTCAAAGGCCACACCATCCTCTCCCGCCTGCTCATCGACGAGCGCACGATGGTCACCGACCTCACGCATCGCCTCCTCGATCTCGCTTGGGAAGATTACCGCGAAAAAGTCCTCGCCGAAGAGCCCCGCGGCTCGACTGGCCGCGGCATCACGCCCGCTTACACCGACGAAATTGGCCAGTGGCAGATGACGTACTCCGATTTCCTCGCTGGCCCCAACTTCTTCGCCCGCAAACTCGCCCAACGCGCCGACCGCGCCCTCCGTATCATCCAACACGTCTGCCGCGTCAGCCCCGAAACCTTCGCCAGTTTCTTCGACAAACTCACCACCGCCGAACTCCGCGCGAATGCCGAAGCCATCGAACTCGGGGTATTCACCAAGGAAGAATTTGATTTCACGCGCTTCCGCGGCGCGGCGCCTTTCACACTCAATCTGGATACCCTCACGCAAGTCACCTGGGACGCCGGCGTCGCCCTCGCGCCCAACATCGGCGAAGTCCGCGAGTTGATTCTACGCGAGCTCCACGCCGGACGCACCATCATTGGCGAGTTTGGCCAAGCATTCTGGCTCGATAAACGCCACGGCTTCTCGCCCAACGTCACCGCCTCGCACACCTACACGCCCGAATTCTTCGAGAGCGCCGGTATTCCCGTGCAACGCATCCACACCTTCGGCGTCGCCAAAGCCTACGACACCAAAGTCGGCACCCACACCTTTATCACGCAAATGGACGACGCGCACCCGCTCGCCATCAAACTCAAGCAAATCGAGTTCGGCACCAGCACCGGCCGCCAACGTATGGTCGGTTGGTTCGACGCCGTGGAAAAAGGCGACGCCCTTCGCTACGGCGGTTTTCAAGACGTCATGATCAACAAGTCCGATGCGCTTACGCACTCCGGCGTGTGGTCGGGCGATTTACTCATCTGCACGTCATACCAAGACGCCGCGGGAAAAATCTACCGCCACGTCCCCCGCAACGAAGCCGTGCGCAAAACGCTCAAGCCCGTCTACACCGCGCATCCCGGTTGGACCGAAGATATTTCGAAAATCCGTCATTTCGCCGCACTCCCGCGCAACGCCCAGCGCTACGTCGCCGCGATGATGAAGGCTACGCTCGAGGTCGCCTACGCCGGCGAACCTTGGCCCAGCACCGAGAAACTCCCTAATCTTCGCTACCTCGGCGTCGGGCCAGAACCCTCGCAGATCATCAAAGACGTACCCGCCACGGCCGACCTTGTGAAACTGGTTTGATCCGCGCGAAGTTCGTCGCGGATCAAAAATCCTGCAACCGCCCCTCGCCGGGGCCACGTTGGGGCGCCAGCCGCGCCATGATTTCACCGAGCAGATAAATCGAGCCGGTCACGACCACGACGTCGTCCGGCCCGCCCACATTGCAACGATCTTCTCCCGGGAAAATCGTATCCACGCTCGAACGCACAATGCGTCCACCGCGCGCCGCGAACTCCACCGGCACCAACGCTTCCATTTCCGCAAAGCCACACGCACGCGCTTGCTGCGGTACGACACAATGAATCTCCGCCGCATAGTGACTGATCGTCTCCAATAACGGCCGCGCCCGCACCGCGCCCAAAACGCCCGTCACCACAATCGGCGCCCGTCCGGTCTCTTGCACCAGACGCGCCAGGCTCGTTTCCAGTATCTGCGCGCCCTCGGGATTATGCGAAGCATCAAGTACGACGAGCCGCCCACCGAGGCGGATGCGTTGCCAACGCCCCGGCCAATCCACGTGCCGCAAGCCCCGCGCGATCTGCGCTTCGTTGATCGACCAACGTCCCACTAACTCGCGCGCGACGAGCGTAGCCGTGGCTGCGTTCCAACGCTGATAATCGCCCTCGAGATTGGTCGGCGGATACGCCGCAAGGTCCGCGCCAAACACGTCGCTCACGCTCACGAGCCGCGAGCCACATTCCGCCGCACGCGCGCGAATCACGCGCTCGGCCGCCAGCGGCACGCGGCCCATGACGACCGGCACACCAGGCTTAATAATTCCGGCTTTCTCCGCGGCGATCAGCTCGACGGTGTGGCCCAGCATCTCGCAATGATCGAGCCCGATGGACGTGATCACGCTGACGGCCGGTGTCACGATATTCGTCGCATCCAACCGCCCGCCCATGCCGACTTCGATCACGTTCACGTCGCAGCTTTTCCGCGCAAATTGCAAAAACGCCATCGCCGTCATGAACTCAAAGAAACTCGGATGATCATCCGCGCCGCCCGTGGCCGCAAGTTGCGCGGCGATCGGTCGCAGTTCCAGCGCGTACGCCATGATTTCGGACTCAGTCAAAATCTGGCGGTTCACTTGGACGCGTTCGCCGAGGCGAACGAGATGCGGCGAGGTGTAAAGCCCACGCCGCAAACCCGTTTCTTGAAAAATCGCATCCAGCATCGCGGAGACAGAGCCCTTGCCGTTGGTCCCCGCGACATGCACGCACGGCACCGCGCGCTCGGGCTGCCCAATCGCGGCCGCGAGCAAACGCATGCGATCGATGCCGAACTTCAGCCCTTGGGCCTTGAGGCTAAAAAGGTAGTCCTGCACCGCCGCATAGTCGGTCAGGGAGGGTTCGACAGCCATGGGCGAACGAGAAAAAAACACCGCCGCAGCCAGCCGGCGGTCGTGGTTTTAGTTCTTAGCCGCGACCAAGGCGGGCGCTTTTTTCGTGTGCAAAGCCGCGAGGATATCGCGGAGTCGCTCGCGCATTTCGAGACGCGGCACGATCTGGTCGATCAATCCGTGTTTGAGCAAAAACTCCGCCGTCTGGAAACCCGCGGGGAGCGATTGCTTCGTCGTGTCCTTGATGACGCGTGCGCCCGCAAAACCGATCAACGCCGCCGGCTCCGCGATGATCACATCACCAAGCGTGGCAAAACTAGCCGTGACGCCGCCCATCGTCGGATGCGTAAGCACCGAGATAAAGGGCAACTTCGCCTCGGCCAAGCGCCCTAACGCCGCGCTGGTCTTCGCCATCTGCATGAGCGAGAAAATACCTTCCTGCATGCGCGCGCCACCCGAGGCACTGAAAATAATGCAGGGCTTTTTCTTGGTGAGCGCCATCTCGATCGCGCGGGTGATCTTCTCGCCCGCCGCCGCACCCATGGCGCCGCCGCAGAAACGGAAATCCATCACCGCGACGGAAACTTTGATCCCATAAATCTTGCCCGTGCCGCAGATCACCGCTTCGGGCAAGCCGCTGTCCTTCTCGTAGCGCTTGAGGCGCTCAGGATAAGGCTGGGAATCGACAAATTTCAACGGATCGCCCGATTTCACGTCCGCATCGGACTCGACGAACGTGCCTTCATCAAAGAGCGAATCAATGCGTGCCCGCGCGCTGATCGGGAAATGGTGTCCGCTGCGGGGTACGACCATCTGGTTATCCTCGATCTCCTTATTGAAGAGAATTTCGCCAGTCAGCGGATCCTTGGTGTAAAGACCCTTGGGGATCTCTTTCTTGGCGGTTTTGCGGACCTTGTAAGTCGGTTTATCAAAATGCATGGCGAAAAGAGAAAGTTAACCGTGGGCAAACGTCACAACGTCGAGATTCAACGCCCGCGTGCAACGCAGGACGCGCGCACAGCTGTTGAGCGTGGAACCAGTCGTAAATACATCGTCGACGAGCACATATTTCAGATCAGGAGTAAGGCGGGCTCCGGCAACCAGTGCAAAGGCATTTTTGAGGTTGGCCCGGTGCGCCCTGCGCCACATTCCGAATGCTAAAGGCGCGTCCAGGTGCCGCCGCGGAATACCATCGGTCGAACCAGATCCCCCCCCCTTATCTGCTTCTCCTTCGCTAAGAGGGGTTGGGGCCGTTCTCAGGTTGGCATCGCGACACACCTAGCCGCCTCGGAACGATTCGAATCCTCGATTGAAGACTTTACAATACATACCCACATGATAACAAGTGAGTAGGTAATGTAATGTCCCCCAACAAACAAAAGCTGGTGATGCACGCCTTTCAAAAGGCTACCCTTCGGTCCTCAAAGCAACTTGAGGTACTGGGCCTTTATCGCGCTGATATACAGACCGCACAACGCGAAAGGCGGATTGAGCGAGTGGCGCGAGGGCTCTATCGGAAGGCAGAGGCGGAGGTAACAGAAAACCATAGTCTGGTGCTCGCCATGCAGATTGTTCCTAAGGGGGTGGTTTGTCTACTTTCAGCGCTTCGCTACCACGTTCTCACCACTCAAGCCCCCCATGTGGTTTGGATAGCGGTGCCGCGAGGAGTCTGGCGCCCTAAGATGTCCAGCCTGCGTATAGTTCAATATGCAAACAGCACCCTAAAGAGTGGTATGGAGTCGCATCTTATTGAAGGAGTTCAAGTGAGGGTTACGACTCCGGCTCGCACGGTAGCCGACTGCTTCAAGTTTAAAAATCGTGTTGGGCTCGATGTGGCGCTGGAAGCGCTGCGGGAAGCCCGCAGGATGAAACGCTGCACCATCGACGAAATTCTGACCCAGGCTCGCCTTTGCCGAGTCGATAACGTGATCCGTCCTTATCTAGAGGCCATGTCATGAGCGCACGGGAGAAAAGGGACCTGCCGGCGTCCATCCGCCAGCGGCTGCTAAATCTGAGCCGAGAGCGGAATATGGCATTTGATCTGGTGCTCGTGCGCTACGGCATTGAACGGCTACTTTACCGCCTAACATGTTCAGAACACAGCGACGCCTTTTTATTAAAGGGGGCGATGCTGTTCGCGGTTTGGTCACCCCAGACACACCGTCCTACACGCGATCTCGACCTGCTCGGGTTCGGGCATACCGAACTCAAGGACATTGAGGGGATTTTTAAGGAGCTTTGCGAGCAACCTATCTTAGATGACGGCTTGGCATTCCTGAGTGCGAGCGTAGAAGTTGCTTACATCCGGGAAGAGGCTCGATATGGGGGAGTTCGGGTCAGTATGATGGCAAAACTGGGAAATGCACGCATCCCTCTTCAGGTCGATATCGGGTATGGAGATGCGGTGACCCCAGGACCGGAAAAAGTCACCTTTCCATCTTTGCTAGCGCTACATGCCCCCATATTGCGCGCTTATCCAATTTACACGGTGGTTGCGGAAAAGTTCGAGGCGCTTGTGAGCCTGAGCGCAACCAACACCCGCATGAAGGACTTCTTTGACCTCTGGTTTCTAAGTGAGAACTTTGATTTTGAAGCCAATGTGCTCTCGCAGGCCATTCGCGCGACTTTCGACAGGCGCGGCACTGCACTCCTGGCTTCGGATGAGATCGTCGGGCTGTCCGACGCCTTTGCCGCAGATCGGAAAGCGGTCTGGGACTCGTTCCTAATACGCAATGGACTGGGCAGACGGGAACTTCGCGAAATCCTGGACCGCCTGAAACGATTTCTCCTGCCGATGGTGCATGCGGAAAAAGCTAACAAGTCGGCCCTTTGGAAAGCGGGACTGGGCTGGGATAGTTAGGCGTACATGTTGAAGCGACGTTTAAATGTCTGCGTAACGACCATGATTATCTTCCCCGCAAACACGCCTTTTTTGAAAAAATTGACGGACAGAAAACGTAAACTGCACCTTTTAAAAACTCCGGCAGCGTTATCAGCCCGTGCTCAACGATAAAATACCTTTTCCAAAAATAATCCCTGCGGCGGCGCTGTTTGCACAACATTCGTTCGAATGCGCGACTCCAAAATCTCCCGCACTTGGGCCGGCGTAAGTTTACCCTCTCCCACCGCCACGAGCGCCCCCACCAGACTTCGCACCATTTTATAAAGAAAACCATTAGCCTCCGCTGTGATACGCACGTGCGCGCCGCGACGCACGATCTCCAGTCGGCGCAAATCCCGCACGGTGTCTTCGCGCTCCACGCCGTTAAACGCCGAAAACGCCTTGAAATCATGCGTACCGCGCAACTCCGCCGCCGCCGCTTCCATCGCGGTCAAATCCAACGGCCGAAACACTGCCCACGCATACGGCCGCGTAAAGGGATCCGCGTCGCCGAGGTGCACGTGATACTTGTAGATTTTTCCCGTCGCGGAGAACCGAGCATGAAAGGTCGCTGGCACCGCGCGCACCGTGGTGATCTGGATCGCCGGCGGCAACTCCGCCCGCAAGGCCGCCAACAATCGCTCCGGGGCGTGCCGCCACGCCGCTTCAAAGTGAAACACCTGCGCCCGCGCGTGCACTCCGGCATCCGTGCGCCCGCTCGCATGCGTGCGCACCAGTCCGCCGAAAATCTGCGCCAAACGCGCCTCTATGATATCTTGGATACCGTTACCGCCCGGCTGACTTTGCCAGCCACTAAACGGCGCGCCATCGTAGGCGCAGACGCATTTCCAACGCGGGAGCACCGGTGATTCAGCGGCTTTCATCGGGTGGATTCTGCGGAAATTTCTGATCAAGATAATCCTGCAAAATCAACGTCGCCGCCCGTGAATCCACGATCCCACTCGCCCGGATTTCGCGACGCCGGCCTTTAGCGATAGTCGATTCCGCCTCGTGGCTCGTAAGGGTTTCGTCCACCAGATGCACCGGAAGACCCAGCTCTGCGCGCAAACGCGCCGCAAACGCATCAACCTCCTTCGCCTTAAATCCCGTCGTGCCATCCATGTTGAGTGGGTAACCGAGTACTAGATCCGTCGCGCGTCGCGCCTTCACCATCGCCATCAATCCTGCCCAGCGCCGCTCCGGCTCCAGTTCGACTTGCGCCGGTAACGGCGTCGCCACGCCGAGCGCATCGCCATAAGCGAGACCCAAGCGGCGTGTGCCATAGTCGATTCCGATAAAACGCATGCCGCAAGTTCGCCCGGCCCACACCCGCGGTGCAATTTCAATTGCGACCTGCCCGCGCCCGACTCTCTTTGCCTTATGGCAGCCGCTTCGCCTTCCCTTTCCCCCGCCGAACTCACGCGCTACAGTCGGCACCTCTTGCTTTCCGAGATCGGGCTCGCCGGCCAACAAAAACTCGCCGCCGCGCGCGTGCTTATCATCGGCGCGGGCGGGCTCGGTAGCCCCGCCGCGCTTTACCTCGCCGCCGCCGGCGTAGGCACGCTCGGCATCGCCGACTTCGACCGCGTCGAAGCCCACAATCTCCAACGCCAACTCCTCCACGACGACGCCTCCATCGGCCAACCCAAGGTCGCCTCCGCCGCCGCGCGCCTCCGCCAAACCAATCCGTTTATCCGCGTTGTCGAACACGCCGAGGGGATCACCGCCGCCAACGCCCTCAACCTCTTCGCCGCGTACGATATCATCGTCGACGGCACCGACACGTTTCCCACGCGCTACCTCAACAACGACGCCGCCACCCTCGCGGGCCGGCCGCTCGTATACGGCAGTATTTATAAGTTCGAGGGGCAGGTCACCGTGTTCGATCCGAAGTACGGGGCGCCGTGTTATCGTTGCCTGTTCCCCGAGCCACCGACCGCGGGTACCGTGCCAAATTGCGGTGAGGCCGGCGTCATCGGCGCGTTGTGCGGCGTTATCGGCAGCCTGCAAGCGCTGGAAACGATCAAGTTGATCACCGGTATCGGCGAGATCTTGCGCGGACGCTTAATCATCTACGACGCATTGAATCAAAAGTTCTCCGACTTCAAATTTTCGCGTTCACCTACGTGCCGCTCGTGCGCACCTTCACCCGCGATCACCGCACTCGATCCCGCAAATTACACCTTCACCTGTCCGCCCGCATCCACGCCCACTCCCATGTCCGAAGCCGCCGTTCCATTAGAACTCTCTGTTGAAGAAACCCAACGCCTCCTCGCCGCCGCTCCGGCCGAGACGTGGCTCATCGATGTTAGAGAGCCCCATGAGTGCGCGATCTGCTGCATCGCCGGCGCACAACCGATCCCCATGCGCCAGATACCCGAGCAGTTGAGCGCACTGCCGCGCGACAAACACCTGCTCATCCATTGCCACCACGGCAGTCGCAGTCTGCGCGTCACCGAGTACCTGCGTTCACAAGGTTTCACTCGAGTCAGCAATGTCGCGGGCGGCATCGATGCTTGGGCCCAACAGCTCGATCCTAGCTTAGCTCGTTATTAAATCAAGTGCGGGCAGCCTATGATATTATTCCGCAGAGCTTCGGACTAACCCAGAGCACCCTTGTATTAGGCCAACAAAAAAACCCCGTCAATTGACGGGGTTTGCAAATAAAACAGAACTTATAAGGTTTAGGCGCGAGCCTTCACCAAACCAAAGGCTTTCTTGATGTTCTGAACACTCGGCATCGAGATGCCGACGGCCGCAGCGATCTCCGGACCGGTCTTGCCGGCTTCCGTCAACGCCTTGACCTGCAATTTCATCTCTTCGGTAATCGTCGCGCGGGCGCGCTTTTGACCGGCGGCTGGCCGAGCGGCTTTCGATTTCGCTTTCGGAGCGCGGGTCTTCTTAGCGCGGACGCCGCCAATCGACTTCAAGCGCTTGATTAAGGCCTGCATCGATTCGAAACCATACTTGACGGGCAAGCCCGCCAATTCGGCTTCCATTTCTAGCTCAATCGACTGTTCCAAAGAGGCGAGCTTAGCTTTGGTCGCCTCAAGTTCTTTAATTTGTTCGGTGATCATCAGTCCTATATTGTGTCTATTATTATTCAACTGCAAGGATTATATAGCTTATTAGTATAATAGTATTATCGCAAACTTAGATCGTCATCGCGTGATAACCTCCGTCTACGATGATCTCAGATCCGGTAATAAAACCACCCGCGGCATCACCAGCGAGCAATAGCGTCGCACCAACCAACTCCTTGGCTTCGCCAAAGCGTTTCATCGGGGTGTGACCCATGATCGAGGTCACACGCTCTGGGGAGAGAATCTTACGATTCTGTTCCGCGGGGAAGAAGCCGGGCACCAAGGTGTTAACGCGCACTTTCTGCGTCGCCCACTCGCGAGCTAGATTCTTCGATAGATTGTGCACCGCAGCCTTCGTCGCTGAGTAGGTAAACACGCGAGAGAGCGGAACCACACCCGACATCGAGCCGAGGTTGATAATCGATCCACCTTGGCCGCGCTCGACTAGGTACTTACCGAAAATCTGACAGCCTAAGAACACACCCTTCATATTGATGCGCACAATCCGATCAAACTCGTCTTCGGCGATATCAAGAAACGGCGTCGCCGAGTTCACGCCGGCACCATTGACCACAATATCAACCTGACCCGAGCGCGCCAATACCGTGGCCAACAACTGCTCGAGCGCCGCCTTCTCACTAGCTTCAGCCGAGACAAAGTAGCCTTTCCCACCCGCCGCATGGATGCGATCCAGGCGGGGTTTAGCCTTTTCTTCATTGCGGCCTACCAGCACGACTTCAGCGCCAGCGGCCGCGAGTCCTTCGCCCATCGCACCGCACAACTCGCCCGTGCCGCCGATGACGACCGCGACTTTACCGCGCAGCGAAAACAAAGAATTAAGATAATCAGGGGAGGTACTCATATGATATTAAATAAAGATTGAAGCCGTGATCAAAGGCCGGACGCGTGTCCGTGATCAATTTAAAAGACGATTGAGGCCAACTGCTCAGCCCGACACCAACACCATATTAGCGTACTGCGTCGTATCAGCGGTGCGGATCACGCCGATTGCCCCTGGCACCCGTCGCTTGAGTGAAACATGAGACTCCGTCACCACCTTCACTCCTTTTAGCGCCGCCGCAAAAGCCGCCCGCGTCGCTGCCGTGTTCTCGAGCGCAAACTCTTTGGCCATAAACGCCTGTGTCACCGTGTAATTGGCCCGCACCGCGAGCAACACCTGCAACACCGTGGGCACATCATCGATCAACGAAATATCCACCGTCTCCAGCCCAGGCCAAAAGGGAAACCCGCGGTCCGCGATCACGAGCGTGTTGGTGTGTCGCACCCGCGCGAGCAGCGCGAGCAACTGAGGATTGAGGATACCTTGGACGATCATAAGGGGGGTATGGAGTTTCCACCATTACGTTCGCTCCAGGTCTTAAAATCCAGACCGAACTCCACCAACTCGCCCACCCCGAAACCTCGCGCCCCGACGCGCGCAGTTGACGCGTCTCCGCCTCGCTTCACGGTTCTTCCCCAGCGCCTCACCCGCGTTTCACCCGGTCCCTTCACCATGTTGCTTCCCCTCACGCCCGCCGACTTCGAGTCCTACCTCGCAGCCCTGCGTTGGCTCGTGAATACGCCGTCGCCGTTCACCGAGCCCGCCGCCGTCTCCGCACTCATGAGCGAGGTCCGCACCCGGATGCAGCGCCTCCTGCCCGCTTATACGTGCACGGTCGATGTCGAGGGCAACCTCACGTGTGTACCGCCCGCGATCGACACCACTCGACCACTCCTTTACCTGAGCGCCCACGTCGACACCGTCCCAAGCGAACCCGCCCTTTGGACCGCGCCGTTTACGCCGCATCCCGCCTATGAGGACGCCACGCAACTCGTCGCCCAAGGCGTCAACGACTGCAAAGCCGGCGTGGCCACCCAGCTCTGGCTCGCGCACCTCGCGAGCACCGGCGCGATCGCCTTAAAGAACGTCATCTTCACCTTCACGTTCAAAGAGGAAGGCGCCGGCCCCAAGACGGGCGTCACCCTCGGACAGGCCTTTGGTCACGCGCTCCCTGCGCCCACCTCTGGCAGCACGTTACTCGTCCTAGAAAACACCGTGCGCTCCGACGTTCCTTACTTACCACTGTGTTACACCGCAGAGAGTAGCAGCTACACCATCCGTCTCACCGGCACGCTCACTCAACTCCGCGCCGCCCAACTCACGCTCGCAGAGTGGCGCCCTGTTTCCATCACGCCCACCGCGACCCTCACCGCCGACTTCACGTGGACGCACCACGCGCCCCTTGGCCACGTGTGCACCGCGCCTGCCGAGAAAAACCCGTTGCTCGCTGCGCTCCTCGCCACCGATGCGCTCACGTTGCTACGCGCCGGCGACGAACGTTCCCATGGCACCGTTCCCGCCGCCATCGGGCTCGCGCCCAGCCCGTCGGCCGATGTCCCTCATCGTCTCACGCTCACTAAGCGCGGGCATTTTCCTTTGCCCGAGGTCCTCGCCGAACTCGCCGCCTTCGAATACACCGCCGTCAAACCCTTGGCGCTGTCCGCCGGCTTCGACGTCGCCGCGCGTTGCGCCAATGCGCCCGTGGGCGCAGCCTTCATCGCCGCCGTCGCCTCGGGTCACGCCGGCTTCGATCGCAATCCCGGTTCATCCGACGCCACGATCATCACATCGTCTCTCCCGCCCGCATATCAGGCGCAGTTGTTGCCGTTGGTTTATGGCCCCGGCACGCGCTCGCAACGTCTCGGCACACCCCCGCGACTCACGCACGGACCCAACGAGACGTTCCTCAAAGTCGCCGGTCGGCAATCCCTCGAGGTGCTGATCGAAGTACTTCAACGCGCCGAACATCTGGCCTGATTATCGTCTGCCCAGTCCGCCCTCAGCGCTACTCAGACCTGCTCGGGCCACACGCCGTGACAACGGTACCGCGCCCAGAGCGCCGCCGTCTTCTCGTTGTTCCTAAAACCGATTGCGACGATCCCCACGACGACGCCCCCAGCCCGCTCGATCAACGCGATCGCCGCGCGCGCCTGTGCTCCGGTCTCGATCCATTCGTCGGCCAGCAACACCCGTTTGCCCGGCGCAAATGCCCCCGTGCGCAACTCCAACGCCTTCACCGTGCCCGAGTAATCGCTCGTCAACTCGCGGTCATGCGCCACGGGCAATTTTCCGCCTTTGCGCACGGGCACGAAGCCCGCGCCCAGCTTCAAGGCTAACGCCGTGCCCACGATGAAGCCCATCGCGTCTAGCCCCGCTACAATGTCGATGCGCTCGTCGCGATAAGGTTTAACCAAATCCTCAATCAGCGCCGCAAACGCCGCGGGTTGCGCGAAAATCGGGGTCACATCCGAGCGTTTGTAAATCGTCCGACTGCGGTCGATGAGGGAGAGATAGTCCATGGCTTCGTCGTTAAAAAGTAATCCTACTCTGCGCCACGCACCCGCGCCAACGCCAATCCAATTTCCGTGATATAACTTACTTATCTCCCGCCGACCCGGGCAATCACCCGCACCTTACTGTTATTTTCAGCGCCATTCAGCTTGCGCGCTCACTCCACCAGCGCAGCGTTTCAAACCTATGGCCCGCATCCCGCTCGAAGATAATTTCAACGACGTCATCAACAAAACCCAGCGCGGGATGAAAATCACCGACGCCGACCTCGCCGCCCGCGCCGAGGTCACCTTGCCCGAGCTCGCCGCCGTCAA
>CAMDRP010000022.1 GCA_945906965.1 Opitutus sp. GAS368
TCGATGCGGTGGCAACTTTCGTAGAGCGCGAGGGTGAATTCGAAGTCGCGGTATTTTTCGAGAAACGCGGTGCGCGCGGAGGTTTTGGCGATAAGGAAACCAGCGAAGAGAAAACCGTTGGTGGGTAGGCCGCTGGCGCTCAAGACGGCCGCGACCGCGCAGGCGCCGGGGATTGGGATCACGGGCAAGCCCCGACGGCGGCAGGCGCGCACCAAGCGGAAGCCGGGGTCGCTGATGGCGGGTGTGCCGGCGTCGCTCACAAGGGCAACGGATTGGCCGGCGGCGATTTTCGCGGCGATGAACTCGGCGGCCTCGGTTTCGTTGTGATCGTGGTAGGATACGAGCGGACGATGCAGGCCGAAGCGCGTGAGGAGTCCGCCGGTGGTGCGGGTGTCTTCGCAAGCGACCAGATCGACCGCGCCCAGAATGGCACGGGCGCGCTCGGTGAGATCAGCGAGGTTGCCGATAGGTGTGGCCACGACGTAGAGCGTGCCGGGCGAGGGGATCAGCGAAGGGTTGGCGGCGGGCTCGTTCATGCGCAGGCACAAAAAATCCGGCGCTAGGCCGGATTTGGCGAGAGGGAAGTGAGGCGCGGCTTAGCGGCCGGTCTGTTGACCCATGCCGGGAATCTGGCCTTCCCAGCCGGCGGGGCGACTCCATGGAATCGCGGTGTCTTTCTGGCGGCGGGTTTCGCAGCCGCTAAGGATGAGGCCAAAGGTGGCCAACAGGAGGAGCAGAAGCGGTTTTTTGAGGGAGTGCATCGTGAGTGAGTTAAGGAGTTAGTACGGCCAAATCGCCTTTGTGCAAGACGCCGCGTAGAGAATCAGGTTCCACTTGAGCGATAGAAAATTGCGAGCGTACGTCACTGATGCGGATTATGGCGAGGATTTCGGTGCCGTTGCGCACCGAAAAGCGTTGGTCCACGCTCGCACCGCGGATGGAGCCATAATTGAGCACCACGAAGGAATTTTCTGGGCCGATACTCATGACATTGGCCGAGACCCGGCCAGCGCGACTCGAGAAGACGGCGGTGGAAGCGCCGGCGGCCGTGGGCAGGGCGGCGCCGTTTTTCGACGTGGCGAGCTGGCGCTCCAGTTCGGCGATGGTGTTTTTGTAGGCTTCGACTTGGGCCGGCGGAATGGCTTGGGCGCGGGTGTCGGTGAGGTCGCGTTGCAACGAGCTGAGTTCGTCGCGGAGCGTGCGCTCGGCGACTTCACGGGCGGCGAGGGCGGCGCGCGAGGCGGCGAGGTCGGTGGTTAGCTGAGCAGTGTGGGACACCGCGGTGGCAAGTTGGGCTTTGGTGATTTCGACTTGGGCGCCGGCGGTGACGGCTTGTTTTTGAAACGACGAGGCCAACTCGCGCGAGGCCGTGAGCTGGCCGTCGAGGGCGACGGTGCGCGCGGTGAGTTCGCGGCGCGTTTCGAGGGCTTGCCAATACAGCGCGCCCAGCGAGCCGCTCACGGTGAAGGCGAGCAGGCTGAGGACGAGCAGGAGGCGATTCATGGGAGTGGGGGTGAAAGCCGATGCAACGCAGCGCGGTTAAGCGGCGCGGTAAGTAGATTTAAACCACGGGGACTTGGCGCGCTTTTTCACGCCGCTGCCTTTGTTGGCGGCGAGGTGTTCGAGGATCTTGAACGCGAGTTCGGCGGCGTCGGGCTGGCCGACTTGGGCGGCGAGTTGCTCGGCGGTGAACTGGGCCTCGGGGGCGGCCTTGAGCGCGGCGGTGAGTTTGAGTTTCAACGCGATGACGCCACCGGCGGCTTTCTTGCCGGCTTCGACACCGGGTTGGTGGTAAGCGTTGATGCCGACGAGCGAGGCGTAGAGGCCGACGACGCGTTCGTAGAGCGCGATCAACATGCCGAGCGAGCGCGGCGAAACATCGGGCAACGTGATCGTGACGGAGTGGCGGTCTTTCTCGCTGAGGGCGTCGCGGGTGCCGAGGTAGAAGCCTTGGAGGAAATCGCCGGCGGTGATGCCGGGTTCGACTTCGAGGGCGGTCTTCGCATCGCGGTCTTTGAGGACTTCGATGAAGGTGACGAAGAAGTTATTCACGCCGTCGCGGAGTTGTTGGACGTAGGCGTGTTGATCGGTGGAACCTTTGTTGCCGTAGACGGCGATGCCTTGGTTGACGACGTTGCCCTTGAGGTCGTGTTCCTTGCCGAGCGACTCCATTACGAGTTGCTGGAGGTAACGGGAGAACAAGAGCAGGCGGTCCTTGTAGGGGAGGACGACCATGTCTTTGGTGCCGCGGCCGTCGGTGGCGTAGAACCACATGAGCGCGAGGAGCGCGGCGGGGTTTTGGCCGACGGTGGTGTGGCGCGTGACGACGTCCATCGCGGCAGCGCCATCGAGCAGGGCTTGAATGTCGAGGCCTTGGAGCGCGGCGGGGAGCAAACCGACGGCGGACAGTTCAGAGGTGCGGCCGCCGACCCAGTCCCACATGGGGAAACGGGCGAGCCAGTTTTGGGCGAGGGCGGTTTGTTCGAGCTTTGAGCCGGCGCCGGTGACGGCGACGAAGTGCTTCGTGAAATCAAGACCCGCGGCTTGGAAAGCGGCGGCTGCTTCGAGTTGGCCGTTGCGGGTTTCGGCGGTACCGCCGGATTTGGAGATGACGACTACGAGGGTTTTGGCGAGTTGGCCGCGGAGCCCTGCGAGCACGTAGTCAATGCCGTCGGGGTCGGTGTTGTCGAAGAAGGCGACGGCGAGTTTGTCTTTGCGCGGCGAGCCGAGGGCGTGGTGGACGAGTTGGGGGCCGAGGGCGGAGCCGCCGATACCGATCACGAGGAGGTTTTTGAATTTGCCCTTGGGGCCGGCGATGGCGCCGGAGTGGACGCGCGCGGCGAAGTCTTTGATCGCAGCGAGCGTGGCGGAAATCTCGGCGGCGAGGGCGGGCGTGGGCGCGAGCTGGGGCGCGCGGAGCCAGTAGTGGCCGACCATGCGGTTCTCATCGGGATTGGCGATGGCGCCTTTTTCCAAGGCGGCCATGTCGGCGAAGGCCTGTTGCATCGCGGCGTCTTTGGCGGCGAGAAAATCGTCGGGGAACGGGATGCGGCTGATGTCGAGCGCGAGGCCGAGATCGGCGTGGTGATAATAAAGCGATTTAAAGCGGGACCAGGTGGACATGGAGAAGGAAAAGGGAAAGGCAGTTGAGGAAAGCGACTGCGGCGCGCGGGTACGAGGAGAAATCGGCGCGACCCTACCTTAATCCTGCCCATAAATCCGTTGATCACATCCAATCCCACACCCTCATCCCCTTTTTGCAGAATTTGACGGACACAGCTCGTCCTTAAGGCGACCCTTTGAGCCGCCAGAACACGAACTAAGGTGATCAACCATTTTGCCGGGTGTGGCTAAAGTCCCCGACGGATCAATTAGGGAAAGATCGCAACGCCCGCCGCTTTTGCGGCCTTGGCGAGAGCGTGGTCACTGGTCGCGAGCGCCGCGCCGCGCCGCATAGCGAGCTCGAGATAACAGGCGTCATAGATCGTGAGGCCGTATTGGCGTGCGAGAGCAGTTGTGTCACTGCCGACGCGGCGGGCTGTCTCGTCGTCCTCGATAACAGGAATCGCCGCGACCAGGTTCAGCGCCTCGGTAATGTCGGCCTGGCTGGCGCGCTTGCGGCGTTCAGCCATGACAAGGCCGTTGGCTACTTCGACGCACCAATGGGCCGGAACGTACGTCGGCGTGCCGCTCTCGATAATCGCGAGAGATTTGAGCGCATCGGGATGTTGCTCGTCTAGCATCAGGAAGCCGAGCGCGGTCGAACCGTCTATGACGAGCGCCTTCACAGGTTAAATGCGGCGGCCTTCGTTGATGAGGTCCCGGGCAGACACGCCCTTGGGTAACGAAAGCTTAGCGTGGAGCGACCGGATGCGAGTAAAAACCGAGCGGTCCGCGACAGGCTCACCCGCGGGGACTAGTCGTGCGACGTTGCGGGAGTGACGAGTGATCGTGACGGTTCGGCCGCTTTCAACGAGGTCGAGAAGTTCCGAAAGTTTCGTTTTGGCTTCGTAAGCCCCGACAATTTTGGAAGGTGCAGTAGCTGTTGCGATCATAAGGGGCAGTTAGACTGGTCTAAAGACTGGTCGGAATGAGATAATGGGCAAGATATCATTTAGGCGTTAATTAAGATACCAGACATGGAGAAGGAAAAGGAAAAGGCAGCAGGGGAAAGCGACTGCCGCGCGTGGGTACGAGGAGAAATCGGCGCGACGCCTCAACGATCAGCGAGGACGCTGGTTTTGAGAAAGAGAGCGAACTCTTGGCGCGCGTCCGCGACTTGCGCGTGGGCGAGATCGGTGTGGATAAATACGAAGCGCTTGTCGCGGAGGGCGTCGACTTGCAGGGCTTTTTCTTCGGTGCAGAGCGTCGGCGTACCGCGGGCGGCGAGGCGGGCTTGGAGTTTTTCGGACTCTTCCTTCGTGCCGCCGTGATCGGTGTAGATGTTGAGCAGACGACCGTGCGTGCGGTCAGCCCACGCGAGGAAGGAATCGGTGCGGCCATAGAGCGCGTCGAAGAGCCAGACCTCGTCGGCGTTTTTCGCGAGGCCGCCGCGATCGAGGATGCCGGCGATCACGCGATAGCCGCCACTATGACCAGAGAGAATGATCCGGCCCACCGAGAAGTCCTGCGTTTTAAAATCCGCGCGGGTGCGGAGCGTGGCGATGACCTCGGCCATGAAGCGTTTGAAACCATCGGCGTCCTCAAGTTTGCCGCCGAAGGAATCGGGCGCATTGTACGGGCCTTCAGGGATGACGAGGATCGCGTTCTTGCCGCTGGCGACGAGTTGTTCGACGAGGTGAAACGTGCGGAGCGTGGTGGCGACGGTGTTGGTCCAGCCGTGGAAATGAATGACAAAGTCCAGCGACGCACTGGGGCGGAAACCGTGCGGGATAAAAAGCGCGACGGTGTTGTCGGCGTAGTGGTCTTTGGCCGGGAAGTGCCGGCCTTGGTAGGTGTGACCCGCCGCGCGGTCAGGGTGGGGGAAAGGCGCGGAGGCGAACGGGGCGAGGATGAGCTGGCCGTGCGCGGCGAAGGTTGCTTCGAGGCTGGGCGCAGCGTGGGCGATTGACGCTATCGCCAAGAACCCGAACCCGCGCCACAGTCGATCGCAGATGTTAAAGTGCATACCGCCGTTCAAAGGGCTTCGCGGACTGCACGGCGAGGAATCCCCGCGCCGCGATCCCATTCCGCCAGACCTGCGCGAACGGCCGCGATGAACGCGCTCTCTCGGACCACTTCATGCCGTGAAACCTCGCTCGGCCATGGGTTCAACCTGACGGGGACGGCCTCACGTGTGCTCATGCCCAGAAGCTACCGGCGTCCAACCCCGGTTCAAGCCTGCGCATGGCATCATGCCTCGCAGCCTCGCGCTACTGTGGCCAATCGGGCCAAATCATTTCGCTCCTGCCACCCCCGCCACCTCGATCACGCGACCTTCCGCTCCGCCCACAACGACGCTCGCCTTGCGCCGTGGCTTGCTACAACCCGCCGAGGCTGATCTGAAACCTTAACCCCAAAAAGAGTCGTTTGCCATGCCATTACCCGGCGCCAAATTCAGCGCATGTCGTCGGCAATCGCGAAGCGCAAAAACGTCAAATCGTCGGCCATTAAGTTGGTGCGTGGCCTCTCTCCCTCGTCCACCTGGGATGATCTCATGTATCGCATCTACGTCCGGCAAAAAATCGACGCTGGGCTCGCCGATATCCGCGTTGGCCGCGTCCATTCGCACGCGGCGATTAGGAAGGAATTTGCGGCGTGACGATTGGCTGGTCTTCCGAAGCTCGGCGCTCGCTGCGTGCGATTCTACGCTACATCGCGCAGGATTCCGAATTTTACGCCGCACGGATGGTCGCTCGCATCATCGAGCGTGTGGACCGCGCCGCGATGGCCCCCGGCCAAGGCCACTCGGTCCACGAATATCCTGAGGCTCCATTGAAGGAAGTTTACGAATCTCCGTATCGCATCATCTACCGGTTTTCGGCAGCGGAATTTTGGGTCGTGACGATTGTCCATTTTAAAGCGCCTCTCGAACGAAAGCGGCTAACCGGTCGCTAGAGCCCACGCGACCGTCCGCTCCGCCTACAACGACGCTCGCCTTGCGCCGTGGCTTGCGGGATAACGCGGGCTCCTTTGGCAACACCTTCGCCCCTCCCGCCCGCTTCCTCTTCGGCCGCCCTCGCGACGGACCGCGCGCCGTTGCCCATGCGCGACGGCGTGAGCCCAAGTTGCGTCGTCTTGCCCGCAGGCTCGTGGGCCACGGTGGCAGACTTTCTCGTCGCGCGGTTTCCGGGCGTCGCGCCGGCGATCTGGGCCGAGCGCCTGGCGGCGGGTGAGGTCGTGGACGAACTCGGCGCGACCGTGGACGCGCACCGTCCTTATCGGCCTGGCGCGCGCATTTATTATTACCGCGCCCTCGCGGCGGAACCGCGGATTCCCTTCGACGAGGTCGTGCTCTTTCAAAACGAGTTTCTCGTCGTCGCCGACAAACCGCACTTCTTGCCCGTCATCCCCTCTGGCCGCTACGTGCAAGAAACCCTCCTCGTGCGCCTCAAGCGCAAGCTCGGCCTCGCCGCGCTCTCGCCGATCCACCGTATCGACCGCGAGACGGCCGGCCTCGTCGTCTTCACCGTGCAAGCCGCCACGCGCGGGCGTTATCAAAATCTCTTTTTGGACCACGCGATTGAGAAACACTACGAAGCCATCGCGCCCGCGCGCCCCGAGCTGACGTTGCCGCTCGTGTACCGCAGCCGACTCGAAGAAAACCCCGAGCGTTTCATGCAAGTGCGCGAAGTCGCCGGCCCGCCCAATGCCGAGACGCGCCTCGCCTTGCTCGAGACGCGCGGCGCCTGGGCGCGCTACGGACTCGTGCCCGTCACGGGCCGCAAACACCAGCTCCGGGCGCACTGCGCCGCACTCGGTATCCCAATCTGCCACGACCAGATTTATCCCGTGCACCAACCGGAAAACACCGACGACTACCGCCGCCCGCTGCAACTCTTGGCCAAGTCCCTCGCCTTCACCGATCCCATCAGCGGCGAGGCGCTGCGCTTCACGAGCGCGCGGACGTTGGTGTGGCCGTGAACCCAACAGTTGGGACATTCCCGCCTCGTTGGATCTAAGCTCATCCCCGAAATGGGGTTTTTGATAACGCACGGGCTGTGGGAAAGTCTCATGCGTCTCGGTCGCAGATTGGCTCAGGCGGCGACGAGTGGCTTTACCTCGTGATTGAGCTGTCGACCTGACTCTTGCTCAAGTTTCCATAGATCGAAGGCCACTTGGAGGTTTAGCCAGTTGCGTGGATCGACCCGAAAATACCGGCCCAGACGAGCGGCGGTATCTGGGCTGATCGCGCGTCGTCCCGCCAAAATCTCGCTCAAACGACTCTGGGGAATGCCCGTGGCCTTGGCGGCTGCGAGTTGGGTAATGCTCATCGCCTCAAAGAACTCGGTGCGAAGGATGATGCCGGGGTGGATGCGTGAAGCGGTTTGATTCATGAGGATGGCCTCTGGGTTCTTAATGGTAATCTGAAATCTCGACTTGCTCGGCGTCGGTGCCGGACCAACGGAAGCAGATGCGCCATTGGTCGTTGATTCTGATTGAGTGTTGTCCGCGCCGATCTCCCTTGAGTGCCTCTAGGCGATTACCTGGCGACAACTTGAGGAAAGCCAACTCAACGGCGGCATCGATTAACTGTAGTTTGACGAGCGCTCGCTGCCAGATGTCACCTGGCAGGCGTCGAGAGCGCCCGGTGAGCCACAATTTTTCGGTGTCACGGTCGGCGAAGCTTTTGAGCACGCATTAAAGTCGATCCGTCACTTTTATTCGTCAAGCGGATACTATTCGCTAAACGGATAATGAGGCCATGGGCCGAACACCTGCGATGCCTACAGGCCAGGGGAGTTGCGAATGTCCCAGCTTTGCAAGGGATAGGTGCGAAGGAAAACCTAGCTCCCATCCCGTGAACCGAGCGCATGGCGCTAGAGGTTCTTGTCGGTCACCGCGCCTTCGGAGGCGGTGCTGACGAGCTTCGCGTATTTGGCGAGGACGCCGCGGGTTTCTTTGGGTGGGAGCGGTTTATAGGCTTTCATCCTCGCGGCGTAGTCGGCTTCGGGAATGAGCAGGCTCATCGTGTTTTTCACGGCGTCGATCTCGATCAGGTCGCCGTTTTTCACGATGCCGATGGGGCCGCCTTTGGCGGCTTCGGGCGTGATGTGGCCGACGTCGAAGCCGTGCGAGCCACCGGAGAAGCGGCCGTCGGTGATGAGGGCGACGTCTTTGATGAGGCCGCGGCCGGCGATGGCGCTGGTGGGGGAGAGCATCTCGCGCATTCCGGGGCCACCGACGGGGCCTTCGTTGCGGATGACGACGACATCGCCTTTGACCACGTCGCCGCGGAGGACGCCCTGAAGCGCGCCTTCTTCGCTTTCGTAGACTTTGGCGGGGCCTTTGAAATAGAGACCTTCTTTGCCGGTGATCTTGCCGACGGCGCCGCCGGGGGCGAGGTTGCCCTGGAGGACGCGGAGGTGGGTATCCGCCTTGATAGGTTGGTCCCAGGGGCGGATGACGTCTTGTTGGTCGGGATAGGACGGGTAAGGCTTAACGTCCTTGAGGGACTCGGCGACGGTCTCGCCGGACACAGTTAAGCAATCGCCGTGGAGCAGGCCGCGATCGAGGAGGATCTTCATCATCGGGCGGATGCCGCCGATGCGAATGAGGTGGGCCATGCCGTATTTGCCGAAGGGTTTGACGTCGGCGAGGAGCGGGACGCGGTCGCCGATGGTCTTGAAATCTTGTAGGGTTAGTGGCACCTCGGCGCAGTGGGCGATGGCCAGGAGGTGGAGGATCAGGTTGGTCGAACCGCCGAGGGCGAGGCAGACGGTGATAGAATTCTCAAAGGCTTTCCTTGTGAGGATATCGCGGGGCTTGATGCCTTTCTGGAGCATGGCCATGACGGCGGCGCCGGCGCGTTCGCAGTCTTCGCGTTTTTCTTTGCCGACAGCGAGTTGGGCGCTGCTGTTGGGCAGGCTCATGCCGAGGGCTTCGATGGCGGTAGCCATGGTGTTGGCGGTGTACATGCCGCCGCAGGAACCGGGACCGGGGATAGCGCTGGCTTCGACATCGCGCAGGCCGGCGTCGGTGAGTTCGCCCTTGGCGTGTTTACCGACGGCTTCGAAGACGGAGACGATGTCGAGGGGCTTTTGTTTATCGCAGTCGGCTGCGGCGAAGCCGGGGAGGATGCTGCCGCCGTAGATGAAGACGGCGGGACGGTTGAGGCGGGCGATAGCCATCATGCAACCGGGCATATTTTTGTCGCATCCACCGATGGCGACGAGGCCATCGAAGCCCTCGGCGGCGACCGCGGTCTCGATGGAGTCGGCAATGACATCGCGCGACACAAGGGAGTAGCGCATGCCCTGGGTACCCATGCTGATACCGTCGGTGACGGTAATGGTGTTAAAGTAAACGGCTTTGCCGCCGGCAGCATTGATGCCTTTTTGCGCGTGCTCGCTGAGCTCGCCCAAGTGGACGTTGCACGGCGTCATGTTGCTGGCGGAGGAAGCGACGGCGATCTGGGGCTTCTTGAAATCTTCGTCGGTGAAACCGACGGCGCGCAGCATGGAGCGGGCGGGGGCGCGATCATGGCCGTCGACGACGACGGAGGAGTGCGGACGAAGGGAGTTAGCGGTTTGGCACATGGAAGAAAAAGAGGGAGCAACGAGCAGACCCATACGCGGTGGAGCGAGCAAGCGCGTTTGCGGGGCGGCGCGGCGGAGGAAACGACCGGTGCGTGCCCGCCATTTCCGAAACGATGGGATCGAAATTAGGCGATGAGATGCGTCTGGCCCAGCAGGGGAAAGGCGCTTTTACGCGAAGGATTTCTTGGCGGGCTTGAGCCCGCCTGAATCCGTGCGATCAGCCGACCGTGGGGCTGAACATGCTATCGTAGTGGGACGACGGCGCAAAGAGCTCACCGCTGCAGCCGTAGTAGTCCGCATCCAGCTCGAATACGCCGCGCTGAGTGCGCGCCCATGTTGCATGGGGCCGCGGATGGTAGCTACGCATGATCTCCCAATTGCGGTAGTTCTGATGTCCGTTCGTTTCCACTAGCCCGAGGCCGAGCCCTGGAAACGGCGCGAGCCGCGCGGCGACGCTCTTGTTCCACTCGACTAGAATCGGGTTGACCGTGAGATCGGCGCAGAAACACGGCACACCGTGCTCGTGGGCCAGCCGCGCGATTTTGAGGGACATGCTAAACGTCTTCGCGATCGGCTTGAGCGCGATCGCCGTGTAGCCCATCTGGATTCGTTTTAACGCATCGCGATCCGTATGCGCGCTTTCGTCGGCGGCGATGCGCACGGGAATATCGCGGATGTCGATCTCCAGCTCCTCCGGAAAGGGTTCCTCGATCAGCGCAATCTGTTCAAACGCCCCAATGGCCTTCGTGTGGTCGAGCAGGCGCAGCAGCGTCTCCTTGCTCTCGTAGCGGCCGTTCGCATCGAAATAGTACGGCAATTTACCACTCGCCGTGTAGGGCGTGCGGGCATCGCCGATGGCCGCATGGATGGCGCTGATGCGGGCTTTGTCCTTTTCCAGCATTTCGGCCTGCGTCCCAGGCTGGCCGATTTTGATCTTCATGAAAAAATAGCCGGCCGCGACCGCGGCCTTTAGTTCCTCGATGGAAATCCCGTAGGCCATCAGCGGAATGCTGGCGACCTGCGAGTGGCGGTGCGCTAGGGCTGCACGAAATTCTGGGGGAACCAGCTCGTCAAAATTCGTGATTTTATTTTCGAGCGCATAAAGTCGCCACGCCGCGAAATCGATTCCCACCAGCGCGTTCAACGCGAACGTCTCGCGCAGCCCGAGGTGGCCGGTAATCTTTTTTCCGTAGGCGTAAACCTCGGGCCGAATCGCCTCCATGAGCTCAATGGGATTGGCAAAGCGAGCGCCCTTGATCTGCTGGAGTGCCCATTCGCTCATCGCATACATCAGCGCGTTGCCGCCGCTTTCGGAGTGGCCGGCAAACACGTGTGCATCGCTCCAGAGCACGCCCTGCGAGCACAGCCCGACGCTGCGTTGCCCGCTGGTGCTTTCCAGCATGGCCACGCTCTGCCAAATCTCGGACATGTAACCACCCTTGAACCCAAACGGCCGGATGAGTGGCTCGCGCTCGAAGTTCGAGCCGACGGCGCCAATCGTGATGCAGGGCGAGGTACTCATGCGAGCCGGTGTTTGGCCATGACGCCCTGCAGGACGGCGAGGTCCTGCTTCATTCCGGCCGCGAATTGCGCGCGTTGCTCCTCTGCCGAGAGGGGCTTGGTGGCACGTTCGAAAGGCGGATACTCGAAGTGCATCGACATGGGACCCCCCAGCTTGAGCTCCGCCGCTAGCTTGAAATACGCGTCCAACGGCACGATGCCCTCGCCCAATGGAGTATTTACGATTGTCGCGGCGCCGGGCGTTTGCTGCCACTTAAAGTCCTTCATAACCGTGCCGCGAATCCACGGCCGAAGCAGCTTGAGCCCCACGGACCAGGATTGGCCCCCTTCCGCGCAGGCATGGCGGATATCGTACTGCATGCCGAGCCAGCGGGGGTCGATGTCGCGCAGGAGTTCGTAAACATCCCACACCGGTCCACCCACGCGGGTGCCTGAGTGATTTTGAATCGCCCCGTGGATGCCGAGGCTCGCGTTGAGCGCGGCGAGCTCGCTCAGCGCGGGCTTCAATTTTTCCAACGTGCCAGCGATACCCAGCTTCGGGTCGTAATCCCAGTAGCCGAGGCGGTAATATTTCACCCCGTGCTGGGCTGCGGTGCGCAGAAGTGTCTCTACGCCGGGATCGCGCGCGCTGGTGATCTCCGTAGTGATCATCTCCGCCTTGAGCCCGGCCTGGTGCGCCGCCTCGATCGCGCGGGGGAGGTCCTCCTGCACGTTTTTGGGCAGGACATGGCCTTGGGCCACGCGCACGGTGTAGTCGATCCCCTGGTACCCGGTTTCCGCCACCAGCTTCGCCGCTGCCGCATACGACATTTTATGTAGCGGTTTGGACATGACATGGATCGAGAATGGCGAGCTCTCCGCCAAGGCCGGCGCAGCGGGCGCGCTGGGCGCCGAGGATTGGGCGCGACCTAGACTAGAGGAGAGCGGCGCCGCCGCGCCGGCGAGCGCGAGCATCGATACAAATTCGCGCCGCGAAACGGACGGCGGGGTAAATGCGGAGGATTTCATGGGACGGCAGGTTGGTTGTTTAAAACGGATTGGACCGAGGAAACGGTGCTGGCAAGAGACGGCGGGCTTGGCAGGGTCGTGCACTTTACGCGTCGCTAGGCTGACTCGCTTGTCCGAGCGGGCGAAACCGACTGTGATTTCGGGCGAAACTGCTGGCGGAAGGAGACAGGGGTAGTGCCGTAGCTCGCTTTGAAGGAGTGATGAAAGTGCGATAGCTCCTCGAAACCACATTCGAACGCGATGGCCGTCACGGAACGCTCGGTGGATACAAGAAGTTTTTTCGCATAGTCCATCCGGAGTTTGTTAATATGCCGGCGCCATGATTCGCCGGTGATTTCGCGGAACAGCTCGGTGAACCGGCGTCGGCCAAGCCCGACCGAGCGCGCGGCGTCGTCCAAGACTACGGCGGTGTAAAACTCAGTTTTCAACCGCGCCACATAAAGTGCCACTCGGGTGCCGCTTTCATCGAGGCGATCAATCCGGATTGGGCCGCCGTAGTTCCTGCGCAACGAGAGCACGGCGAGATCCGTGAGCCTTGCGATCAGCAGAGCCTCCCATCCGATCCGTTGGGTTTCCTGCTCGAACATCATTTCTTGCACGATGTCGAGAATCTGCCGGACTTGATCGGCGCCGGGACCTTTGAGATCAAGCGGTAGCGTGCCGGCCGCATTCAGCTCGCGAGTGATTTCCGGGCGCAATAATTCCGGCCGATAATGAATCGTGTAAAGTGTTACGGGCTGTCCCGGTAAGTCGCGCTGGCGATGGGGCACCTGCGCGGCGATGTGGAAAAACGTGTTCGTGGCCACGGTGTACTGCTGGCCGCCACTCTCCCAAAGGGCGCGCCCGGCGATGACCAGACAGAATTTCGCATAATCGTCCTTCAGCTCGCCGAAAAAACCTGGGGCATGGCGGGCTTCGAAGACTACGATGCCGCACGCCGGCAAGGCCACACGCTTGGGGCTTTTGTTAAAGTCATCCGGTTTCATCGGCGTTTATAACAACAACAATAGGCCAGAGGGTTAAAAGCCGGAAATGCAACAAAATCGGGCTGCTGGGGTGGCGTGGCGCCCAGCTGAGCAATCGCGGAAAGAAAGGCGCCGTTACTACCGGCCCACCAGAGGCTGCATGATGCGGAGGTAGGCAAAGAGGTCGCGAAGTTCGGGGTCGCTTAGGCCCGTGATAAGGCCGGCAGGCATCAATGAGGTGCCTAGGCCAGTGAGTGAAGCGATCTCGGTGCGTTCGACGCTGATGGTGATGCCGGCCATGTCGCGCAGCACGACGCGCTTGGGGTCCTGCGTCGCAAGAAAGCCCGATTGCACGGTGCCGTCTTTCTGGGTGAGCACAAAGGCTTCATAGCCCTCGCGGATCTCAGCATTGGGGCTGACGATGGCCAGCGCTAGGCTCGCGAGGTCGTCACGGTTGAACGCGGTGAGGTCCGGACCGATCTGGCCGCCTAGGTTGTAGAGCCGATGGCAGGCCGCACAGCGTTGCTGGAAATGCGAGCGGCCCCGGTAGACGTCGCCCTCACTTGCGCGCACGGCTGCGAGCAGGCGGTCGATTTCGGTGGCATCGGTGGCGGGCGCGGCGACGACTCGGCGACCGAACACGCGCTCGATGCGGGCGGTGAGGGGAGCGTCGGCGACGAGGAGGAGTTTTTCGCGGACCTCCGTGGGCACGTCGGCCACGGAAATCGTTTTCCTTTCGATCGAATCGAGGAGAGCCGCGACGGCGGAGCGCCGGCTGCCGAGGACTGAAAGCGCGACGGCGCGCTGCTCGGTGGCGAAGCCGGGGAACCCGGCGATGATCGCGGAGGTAAGGGCCGCGTCGTCGTAGGCGGCCGCGGCGGCGAGGGCGGCGTGCACAATATCTTTTTTCGGATCAACGAGGGCCGCGCTGAGTTTCGCGGCGGCGGCGGGAACGGGGACTTCGCCGAAAGTGGTGATCGCGCGCACGCGTTCGACGGCCGGTGCGGCGGCATCGGTGACGAGAGCGAGGCCCTGCGCGAGGGCGGCGGGGTCGCGTTGCCTCATGCGGAGCGAAAGAGAGGCGCGACCAGTCCGCACGAGGGCGGTAACCAGCGACTCGGGCAGTACGGGCAACGCACGGCCTTCGAAAGCTTGCTCGAAGCCTTTGACGAGTTCGGCCTGCGCTGCGGCGTTAGGCGCGAGCGCAAGCAGTTGCGCGCAGCTGGCCCAGTCCTCGTCACCACCAGCGGCGGCGAAGCGGCGCATGAGGCGTGACGCGAGGTGTTGCTGCACGAGCGGGCGTGACCAAATAGAATCAGCGGCGCCCGGGGTAAAAAGAGCGAGGACGGCGGCGCGATCCGTGGCGCACTTGCTCTCCACCGCCCACCAAAGCTGAAGGGGAAGATAAAGATCGGATGCGTCGACATCGTGGGTGAGCAGAGCGCCAACCATGGGTAGGCCGATGGCGGCCGGAAACCGTTTGGCAGAGGCGGCGAGCTGGCTGCGGACCTCGACGTCGGGCTCATGGGCGGCGAGAGCGGCGAGCGCTTGAGCGGTCGCGGGCTTAGCGGCGCCGGTATCGCCGATGAGGCGCGCGGCCCAGAGGCGCACGTAGGGATCGGGGTGACGGAAAAGTTCGCACGCGAGTGGTTCGTCGAAACCGCCGCAGAGATGGAGGGCCCAGAGAGCTTCGAGGGCGAACTGGCCGGCGGTGTTACGGGCCAGTTCCGCGCGAAGCGGGGCGAGGATTGCAGGGTCGCGGCGCTCGGCGAGGACTTGGCGGGCGCTCTCGCGCCACCAGCGGTTTTCATGGCGGAGGAGTTCGACGAGGGCTAAGGAAGATTTTTGCCGGAGATCGAAAGCGGGCACGCCGGGTTTTGCGTCGGCGGCGCGGACGCGGTAAATGCGACCGTCATCGGGGGTGATCTGGCCCTCGTGGTTGCGGTAGTGGTTGATCTGGAAATCGCGCCAGTCGGCGAGGTAGAGCGCGCCGTCGGGACCGTGCTTGAGGTCCACGGGCCGGAATTTTTTGTCCTCGGTGCGAATAATAGCGCCGAAGTCACGCGTCTCGAAGGTGGCGCCGCGCGTTTTGATTTCGGAGAGCGGGAGCCAGTTGCTCATCGGGTCGATGGCGATGAGTTTGCCGCGGTAGGGTGCGGGGAGCGCGGCGCCTTCGTAGATTACGAAGTTGTGCGAGTAGCGCATGATCTGGTTGTGCGGCATGGCCGGGAAGTAGCCGAAGGCGTAGGGGTTTGAGAGGTCGCCATGTTTGTCGAAACCTTTGCGCAGGTAGCTGCCCTGCGCATAATGAAAGCCGCGGGTGTCGCCGCCGTTGTGGCCGGAGTAGACGCGTCCCTTGGCGTCGATCTCGCAGCCAAAAGTGTTGCCGCCGCCTTCGGCGAAGATCTCGAAGCTGCGCGACTCGGGTTGATAGCGCCAGATGCCCTGCCCAACCATGTGCGCAATCGGTGCTGCATCGAGTCCGGGGCGCACAATATCGCTTGTGACCGTAGAACCGACGGCACCGTAGAGCCAGCCGTCGGGACCCCAACGCAGGGAGTTCGCGATGGAATGCGAGTCTTGGATACCGAAGCCGTCGAGGACTACGGTAGGCGGGCCATCAGGGAGGTCGTCGTGGTTCACATCGGCATACCACAGCAGTTGCGGGGGCGAGAGTACCCAGACGCCGTCGCGGCCGCGGCAGACGGCGGTGGTGAGGTTCAGACCGTCGACGAAGGTGGTGACTTTGGAGAACGAGCCGTCACCTTTTACATCCTCGTGAATGGTGATGCGGTCGCGGCCTTTAAACGCGGCTTTTTCGGGAGTGTCGTAGGGTGGCGCCGGTTTTTTCTGGTCATAGCGGATGCGCCAGATGCTGTCGCGGGCCATGAGCTTTAGACCGGCCGGCTCAGGGTATTGTCTATACTGAACGACCCACATGCGGCCGCGTTCGTCGAAGTTGAGGAAGACGGGTTGGGCGATGACGGGCTCTCGAGCGATCAGATCCACGGCAAGGTCGACTGGGGTCACGAGCGAAGGCTCGGCGGCCGCCTGGGTTTCTTTTTGGGCGGCGGCCCAGCGGACGCCGTTGGCCAGCAGGCGGGTGAAGGCTGGGTTTTTGAAATCGGCGGGGAGGCCGAGCGAGGTGTAAAACGAGCGGCCCGCGTCGGCGCGTTTAAACGTCCACGCGACGGGTTCGGAACTTTGGCCGGGGATTTCGCCCATCAGCACCACGTCGGTGCCGGCTCGGAGCGGGCTGTTGCGGTAAAGCCAGGCAGAAGAATTGAAAGACTCAGGCACCTCCCGCAGTAGCGGGTGCCCGGGTTTCGTGGCGGTAATTCGTAAGAGCTGACCCTTCCCATGGTGCCCGCCATAGTTGCCTCCGAGCACCTGCGCGTCGAACTCCGGCCATTGTGCTAGGCCAGCGAGCAGGGGTTGGTTAGGTACAGGGGAAAACGCGTGACTCGCCGTGCGGATGCCTACAACCGGTTTGCCGGCCGCGACGTAACGCCGAATCACATCGAGTTGGGCCTCTGGTAGCGGGCGCCGCCGCACGCTAATGAGCACGACATCGGCCTGCTCGACTTCCGCGAGGCTTGCGAAAGTCTGCTGCCCGGCGGCCACGGTTCCCTGCACCGTCACGACCTGAAAATCCTGGGCCAGATATTCCGCCGCAAACGCCGGCAGGGTCGTCGCCGTCTCATATTCGTCCTCGGCGATCAGTAGCACGAGTTTCTTGCGGGCCGGTTCTGGCTGCGCGGCGAAGCTGGCTGCCCCAGGCGAGGTGAGGCTGAAGCAGACCAGTAGGAAGATGGATTTAAACCGCGATGGCTTGATAGACGCAAACTGACCTAGACGGGCGGGCAACCACGTGAAACTGCCGCGTTGTGAGCGGCGAATCACAGACGGAAGTTTACGCCAAGGCTAACCAGCGGGCTCATTTCCTTGATGTTACGCGGTCGATTGTTGAACCACTTTGTGCCGGAATCGGGCTCATCTAAGATATTGTTGAACTCGAGGTAGGCGTCGATCTTGTCCGTGACGCGGTACATGGTCTTCAGGTCCAAAGTGCGACGGAAAATCGTGTAGAATAGTCGGGACTGGTTCGCGTTGTACGAACTCAGGAAATCGTCGGTGTAGTTATATTGCAGCCGCACGGTGACCTTATTGCGGATGTAGGAAATGCCGGCATTGGCGGTCATCGGGTTGAAGCCCGGGACCTCACTCGTGGACTGCAGGCTGCCACCGCTTTCGTAATTACCCTCGGACTCCATGCGCGTGAAGGTAAAAAAGGCGCCGAGCCCACTCCAGAATCCAGGGAGTCGGGTGAATTGCTGGTTGTAGTTTAGCTCCACTCCACGAACGCGGGCTGATCCGCCGTTGTACTGGGTCGTGAGCTGGTAACCGGAGTAATTTCCGGCGAAGCCATTGTCAGCACCTTGAGGTAAAATGGTGCCACCGGCGGTGTAGATGAAGCGACTTATCTCTTTTAAGAAGAACCCTACGGAAACGACTCCGGCTGGCTCGAAGTAATACTCCAGACTTAAGTCGAAGTTGTTAGCCTTTTGGGCCTTGAGATTCGGGTTGCTGGTCGAGATCGTTTGGCTGTCGTCATTCACCGTGGTGAGTGGGATGAGTTGGCCGATTGAAGGCCGGCCTACGTTGGTCGCGTAGCTTAGCCGAGCGATGAGGTTCCGGTTGGGTGTGTACTTAAAGTGCAGGCCAGGGAACACATCGCGGGTTTGACCCGTGGCGGTTTGACGGCCGCTGTACTCCGCAATGGTGCGACGTTCGATCTCGGCTAGGGTCAAGTTCCCGACCCAAGCCGCCCGGCGAGCCTTCTCGCTGGGGGAAATATACTGAAGTGCGCCGGTGCCCTCAACATCGGTGCTCTCGACTCGGACGCCGCCCATGACCGACAGCTTCCCGAGGTCTATATTGCCCATCATATAGGCAGCGGTGATGGTCTCCACGAAGTCCTGCTTGCCGGTGAACGCGACGCGCGTGTTGGTGGCGATGTCGGGGATGAAGTATTGCGGGCTTTTGGCGAAGATGGTGTCGATGCCTTCACGACTGTTACCCGGGAAGTTCGCGTAAGGCAGCGCGGCATAGCGCGACAGCTCGGTGTTGGGCACGCTGTTACCGCGTCCAAACTGAGCCAGGTTGTCGTCATTGAGGCCCGTGACTGGGTTGCGCCCCATTACACCATCCGGACCGACATAGGTCCCGCGGTAGGAATAATCGGTCAGATTGCGTTCCTGCTGGCGGATGCGTGCGCCCGCTTTAATCCAGGATGGAGCGATCGTATCAAAGCGCTTCGTGGCGTTAAGCGCCGCACCACTATAGAGATCTTTACCATTGCGGATGGTGCTGCTGTAGAGGTTCTCGGTGTAAGTTTCGATTTTGCGCAGGTCCGGGCCGGCCGTCTGGGTTATATAGGGGAAGTCAGGGTTGCGCGACTTCTGCACCTCGAAGCCAATCCCACGAGCGATGAACTGAATCTCGCGGGTGCCGGGATAGTTCGTCTGGGCATACGACCGGTAAATATCGTAGTCGAGGTCAATGGTCTCATACTTGTGCACCGCGCCCAACTGCAGGTAGTTCGACTTGATTATTTTGTGAAGAAACTGAGGTATGAGTGTCACGTTGCTGGCCGTGACCGGGCGGACGCGGGTGAGGTTCTCGGTGTAGCCGGGGATGATGCCGCCCGTACCGGTATAGTTGCCGGAGGCATCGACGCCCGCGACCGACTGGTTGGTCTGCCACTGCTCGCGATATTGATCCTTCCTCTCGTCACTGTGGTCACCCGAGGCGCTGAAGTAAAAGCGGACCCTATTATCGATCTTATAGTCAACCTTGAGGTTCGCGCCTCCGCGGTAGCGCATAATGCGCGAGTCGCGCCAGTCGATCTGATAAAGATATGCTGGGTCTTTCGAACCGTTGGGCAGTTGCTGGTAGGCCATCTGAGACTCCGAGAGAATCGAGGGCACCGCCCGGTAGCCGACGTTAAGGGCCACCCCGATCTTGTCGTTGAAGACCTCTGAATAGTTGAGGGAGTAACTGCGGGGTTTCGGGTAGCTGGAGTCACGCGGATCCCACGGCCGCCACATCGAGCCAATCGAACCGTTGATGCGTCGCTGTCCGGAGCTGTCGAACGCGCTCTTGGTCACCATGTTCACTGCGCCGCCGATGGAGTCAGCGTCCATGTCGGGCGTGGGGGATTTAACGACCTCCATGCGCTCGATCGCGTCAGCATTCGTATGCTCGAACTGGTATTCCCGGGTCGAGCCGGCAGAACCGGCATTGGCCGCACGGTTACCATTAATGGTGATCGTGTTGAGATTCTGGCTCATGCCGCGGATCCGGATGTAGCGTATGTCGCCATCCATCGACTGGCCCTCTACGCCGGGTAGGCGGACAAGCAGGTCGGCCGGATTGCCGGCAAGATTGCCGAAGGCATCGGCTGAGACAATGCTCTTCACCCCAGCCGACTGGCGTTGGAGAGTGATCGCCTGCGCGTTACCCTCGCGCTCGCCAGCAACGACGAAATCGCCTAAACGATAGATAGCTGAAGTGAGTTTCACGTCATATCGGCTGCCGGCTGTGGCGCGCACCGTTATATTCGCGTTATCCAAACCTGAATAAGACACCTCCAACACCGCTTCAGTACCCAAGGGCAGGGGTAAGCGGTAGACTCCCTGCTGGTCTGCGAATACCACACGATCGCTGCCGAGCTGGGTGACCCGCGCTCCTTCCAGCGCGCGTTTGGTGCTGGCGTTCGTTACGGTGCCGGTGATTTCGATCGTCTGAGCCGCTGCAGCACCGGCCGGCGAGCCTTGGGCTAGGACCGACGGCGCGGTCAGACCTAATGCAAACGCAAACACGACGGAGAACAGACAAGGATACGATGGGGATTTCATGATAAACAGGGGGTGGGGTGGGGTTGCGTGCCTTACGGCACAAGCAGCTTGGACAAGCGCATTCAAGTTATCAGCTAAGTGCGATGACGTCTTGTTCCAATGGGCGATAAGCATTGTGTTTTCGGGCAAAATTGTGCCGGGGTTGTGCTTGTCTTATGCGCCCATTGATCCTGCTCCGAGCGGTGCCGCTTGGGTCGAGAAAGATGGTTCTCGGGGTAGTATTTTAGGCGATGGTATTAATGAGCGTGCCGATGGGCGCGATCGTGATGCGGACCTCATCGCCTGAGTGCAGCGTGAAGCTGTCGGGCGGGACTACGCCGGTGCCGGTCATCAGGTAGCAGCCGTGCGGGAAGGAGTTGTCCCGGAAAAGGAATTCCGCGAGTGAGGTGAAGGTGCGCTTGATCTGGCTAAGGGTGGTGGCGCCGTTGAAAACGCCGGCGCCGGCGCGGCGGATCTCAATGGCGATTTCGGTGGTCGGCGGGAGCGGCTCGTCGGTGACGAAAAGCGCGGGGCCGAGGGCGGCGGAGCGGTCGTAGACCTTGGCCTGGGGAAGATAGAGGGGATTTTCTCCCTCGATATCGCGCGAGCTCATGTCGTTGCCGATCGTGTAGCCGAAGATTTTGCCGGACGAGTTAATCGCGAGGGTGAGCTCGGGCTCGGGTACGTTCCATTTGGAGTCGGCCCGGATGCGCACGGGCTCGCCGGATGCGGCGACGCGGTGCGGGGTAGATTTAAAAAAAAGCTCGGGTCGGTCGGCGTGATAGACGCGGTCGTAGAACGTGCCGCCGCCGGCGTCTTTGGATTCTTCTTTTCGGGCGGTCATGCTGCGGAAGTAGGTGACGCCGGCAGCCCAAACTTCTTGGGATTGCAACGGGGCGCTCAGCTTGGCCGGCAGCGCGGCGGCCGGAGCGAGGGCGATGAGATCGCGGAGTAGGGCGGAGGGATCCTGCGCGACGAAGAGCGTATCGAGCGCGAGATCGAGGCGCACCGTGCGCTCGCCGCAGACGGCGATGAGATGATCGGCGGAAGGATAAAGTAGAATCATGGGGAGGAGAGGGATGCGTTGAGGATTTCTTTGATGCGGGAGGTGTCGTAGACGCAGCCGCCCCAACTGCCGCCGCTCACGCTTTGGAGCGCAGCCCAGAGTTCGGTATCGGCGGGGAGGTCGGGGTTGGGGGTGAGTTTTTCGCTGCGCGCGCGCGCGGTGAGTTCGGCGGTGGCAGCCGTGACGGCAGCGTGGGCGCCGATAAAGTCGACGGAGCCCTCGAGCTTGCGCGTGTCGATGCGGACGCGCAGCCGATCGCCGTCGCGGAGTTTGCCAAGCGGGCCGCCGGCCCAGGCCTCGGGGCTCATGTGGCCGATGCACGGGCCGGTCGAGACCCCGGAGAAACGACCGTCGGTGAGAAGGACCACGCCCTTGGCCTTGGGGAGATATTTCAGGGCGGAGGTGATCTGGTAGGTCTCGGGCATGCCGCTGCTGGGACCGAAACCTGCGAGGACGACGATCTCCCCTTGTCGGAGTGCGTCGGCGCCGCGGGACTTAATGGTGGCAATGGCGGCGTTTTCGGAGCCAAAGACGCGGGCCGGGCCCTCGTGGAAGAAGACACCATCGGCGTCGAGGAGCGTGGGGTCGATGGCGGTGCTTTTCACGAGCGCGCCCTCGGGGGCGAGGTTGCCAGCGAGGAAAGAAACGGTGCTCGTCATACCGGCGGCGCGGGCGCGGGCGGGGGCGAGGATGACGCGGTCGGGATCGACGCCGTCGAGCTCGCGGAGTTTTTCGCGGAGCCTCGTGCGGCGTTCGGATTTTTCCCACCACGCGAGGTTCTCGCCGAGTGACTGACCGGTGACGGTGAGCGCGTCGAGTTTGAGCAGGCCGAGGTTGCGCAGGTGGAGCATCAGCTCAGGGACGCCGCCAGCGAGGAAGACTTGCACGGTGGCGTAATGGGTCGGGCCGTTGGGCAGGACGTCGACCAAGCGCGGAACGAGCGCGTTGATCCTAGTCCAGTCCGCCACGGTGGGGCGGCGGAGCCCGGCGGCGTGGGCGATGGCGGGCACGTGAAGGACGAGGTTGGTCGAACCACCGACGGCCGCATGGGCGACCATGGCGTTGTGTAACGAGTCCTCGGAGAGAATCGAGGCGAGCGTCAGGTTCTTGGCCTCCATCGCCATGACGGCGAGAGCGGAGCGGCGGGCCATGTCGCGCCAGATCGCGGCGCCGGACGGGCTGAGCGCGGAGTGAGGTAAGGACATACCGAGCGCTTCGCCGACCACCTGCGAGGTGGCGGCCGTGCCCATGAACTGGCAACCGCCGCCGGGCGAGCCGCAGGCGCGGCAACCCATCTCGGCGGCGTAGTCGAGGGTGATTTCCCCTTGGGCAAAACGAGCGGCGAGGGTTTGGACCTTGGCGGTGTCCTCGGCTTCTTCGGATTTAAGCGTGGTGCCGCCGGGGACGAGGACGCTCGCGAGGTGTTTCGTGCCGGCGAGGGCCATCATCATCGCAGGAAGACCCTTGTCGCAAGTGGCGACGCCGACGACGCCGCGGCAGGTGGGCAGCGAGCGTATGAGTCGGCGGAAGACCACGGCAGCGTCATTGCGAAACGGCAGACTGTCTAGCATCGCGGGCGTGCCGTTGGAACGGCCGTCGCAAGGATCGCTCACGTAGCCGGCGAACGGGGTGGCCCCGTGGGCGGAGAACGTGCGCGCCGCTTCCTCCATGAGCAGACCGACCTCCCAGTGGCCGGTGTGGTAGCCGAGGGCGACCGGCGTACCGTCGGCGGCGCGGATGCCGCCCTGCGTGCTAAGAATGAGAAATTCTTTGCCGAGAAGTTTGCGTGGATCCCAGCCCATGCCGGCGTTCTGCGTCAGGCCGAAGACGTGTCCGCTGGTGGCGTTGCGGAGCATCTGCGCGGTGAGCGGGAGCTTGCCGGTCGGGCCAGGGGCGGTGGTGCGCAGCGTGTAGATCGCCGGATCGGAGGAATCGAGGAAGGAGGGATGGGGCATGGCTCGGGCGGGAGTGGAGGGAACGTCAGGTGGGGACCGGCGCGGCGAGATCGGCGAGCACGGGGCGCCGAGGATCAATGAGGCACCAGCAGCCGACGCCAACGAAGAACAGCGCGCTCATGACGTAGATGGAAATATCCCAGCTGTTAAACCACTGCAGCGAGTAGGCGACGAGCAGCGGGCAGAGCAGGCTGCCGATCTGGCCGGCGGTGTTCATGGTGGCGCTGACGACGCCGGAGTTGCCGCCGCCGATCTCGATGCATGTGCCCCACGCGGCAGACAGCGTGAAGGTGTTGGCCGCCATCGCGACGGCGATGAGCAACGCGGCGATGATGGGATCGGTGCAAGACGGCACCGCCAGCAGCGCACACGCGGCGACGGCATAAGCGACCGCGCCGAGACCGCAGCGGCCGAGACGCTCGCCCAGCCGCGCAATCAGCCGGTCCATGGTGACCCCGCCGATGATCACGGAGAAGACGCTTAGCAGCAGCGGCAGGCCGGTGAACACATCGACGGAGAGCGCGGTGAAATTGTGGCGCTCCTTCAGGTAGGTGGGCAGCCACGTGATGCAGAAATAGAATACGCAGCTGTTGGGGAAATACATCAGGCACAGCGCGAGGACGTTTCGATTGAGAATGATTTGACGCCAGAATTTACCCCCGCCCGCATGGCTCGGAGCGGCGCCCCCGCCGGCGGCGATGAGGTCGCGCTCTGCGGCGTTCACGTCGGGATGCTCAGCGGGCTCGCTGCGAAACCAGCGGTGCCAGGCTGCAGCCCAGAGCAGGCCGAGTGCCCCGAAAGTGACGAGCACCCAACGCCACGAGATGTGTTGCAGCAGCAGTGTGACGACGAAGGGCGTGAGTGCGCCGGAAAGAAAGGCGGCGCTGAAGAAAAAGCTCTGCGCGGTGCCGCGCTCGCGGCGCGGAATCCAGCTGGCGAAGACCCGGGCAGAGCACGGCCAGGCCCCGGCCTCACCCGCCCCGAAAAGAAAGCGCGCGGCCAGCAGCGAGACGTAGTTGAACGCGGCTCCGGTGAGCATAGTAAACGCGGACCACCAGATCACGATGCGCGTGAGCACGTCGCGCGTGCCCAGTCGGTCGGCGAAGCGGGCGGTCGGGATTTCAAAAATGGCGTAGGCGAGGGCGAAGGCGCTGAACACGTAGCCCATCTGGACCTTGGTGAGGACAAACTCGGCGCTGATCCGAGGCGCGAGCGTGGCGAGGCATACGCGGTCGAGGTAGACGATCATCGCCAAGAGATAGGTGAGCCCCGCGACCCGGTAGCGCACGCGAGTCGGTTGGGCGGGCGCGGTTGAAGACGGGACCGGGGCGGGAGTCATCGCAGGTAGGGAGGCGGCAGACGGCGGCAAGAGCAAACACCAACCTTATACGGAGGACGACCGACGACGGTCCACAGCGCAGCGTCGAGGCGAAGACGGGTCGGCCGAGCGGAATCATTACTTTCGATTCGGCCACGGCCTCAGCCGGACCGAAGCTTTCGCTCCGGCCGGCTGACGACGGCGATACTGCTCCCGGTGAAACCGAGGTCCGCGATCAGGCCAACGACCAAGGGGAGCGCATGGCGCGGGTGCGCAGGCGGTTGGCCGCTTCGTCGCCCACGAATTCCTCTTTGGCCGCGTCCCATTGCAACTTGCGGCCGAGAACCATCGCGATCTGGCCGAGGTTGCACACGGTCGTCGTGCGGTGGCCGAGTTCGACGTCGGCAATCGGGCGGGCGCGGGAGCGCACGCATTCAAAGAAATTGTCCTGATGATTTTTGCTGAGCGCGAGCTGGATGGGCTTGTTGGGGGCCTGCATCTCGCGGAGCAGATTGGGATCGGAGGCACTCATCTTGTCGCGCGCGATATCGAGCCAGCCGCGCTCGCCGACGAAGCGCACGGTGCCGCCGCCTTCGTAGCGGGTGCGGCAGTGCATCGGCACGCCGTTGGCGTAGCGGACCGTGAAGTTGACGTTGGTCGCGTTGGTAAAAAGGCCGCTGCTGGGGAACTCGCCCTTGCCTTCGACGGAGACGGGGCCGCTGTCATCCATGCCGAGCGCCCATTGGCCAATGTCGAGGTAGTGGGCGCCCCAGTTGGTCACCTGACCGTAGGCGCTCTCGGCGATGAAGCGGAAATTGTAGTGGCAGCCGATGGACGAGTAGGGCCGCCACGGAGCGGGCCCGAGCCAGAGATCCCAATCGAGGTTGGCCGGCACGGCCTCGGGTTTCCAGGTGGCGTCGCAGAAGCGGTTGTTGGGTGGAATCCAGCATTCGATGCGGTCGAGTTTACCGAGACCGTTGTTGCGCACGAATTCAGCGACGTCGTGGAAACGTTTCATCGAGCGGTGTTGGGTGCCGTGCTGGGCCACGCGGCCGTATTTACGGGCGGCCTCGACGACGGCGCGGCCCTCGGCAATGGTGAGGGTCAGCGGTTTCTCGATGTAGACATCCTTGCCGTTGCGCATCGCGTCGATGGCGATCAACGCGTGCCAGTGGTCGGGCGTGCAGATGAAGACGGCGTCGATGTCGGGACGGCGGTTGAGTTCGCGGAAGTCGCCGTAGGTTTTGCAATCGGTGTTCTCGTAGGCGGTGTTGACGCGGACGGCGGCGGCTTTGACGCGGTCGCGGTCCACGTCGCAAACGGCGAGGACCTTGAGTGACTCGGGCGAACCGAGAAGCGGGCCGTAGTGGCCGTCGGCGATGTTGCCGCAGCCGATGATGCCAACGGTGATTTTCTTGCTCGGGGCGTTTTGCCCACGGAGACCCGAGGGCAAAATGAGCGGGGCGGCGGCGATGGCGGTGGCGAGGGCCGAGTGGCGAAGGAAATCGCGGCGGCTGAGGGGCGAGAAATTCATGGCGGTTTAGACTTTGAGGGTGGCGATGCGGGCGAGGGCGCGGTCGGCGGCTTCGCGCACGATGGCGGGCTCGGTGGCGGCGTCCTTGATGGCGGTAAGAGCGGATTTGGCCGCGGGGTTGCCGCGCACGCCGATGCTCCCGATGAGACCGGCTTTGGCGTTGCCGGTGAGGGTTCCGAGGGCGGCGAGGAAGGCGGCGTCGGCCTCGGGGCTGGTAATGTGTTGCAGGGCGTAGCGGGCGGCTTCGGTGGTCTTGGCGTCTTGGAGAAGCGCGGCTAAAGCAGGCACGCTCTTGGCCGAGCCGACCATGGCGAGCATCTGACAGATGAAAGCGAGGCCCGCTTCCGTGCGGCCGGGAGTCTCGAGGGACTTTAGGAGTTGCTGCTCGGTGCGGCCAGTCTCCGCGGCTGGGGTGTGAATCACGCGTTCGCGGACGGTCCACGCGTAGCTACGGTCGCCGCCGTATTCGATGAGAGCACATCGCTCCCACGGGTCGGGTGAAGGGCCGGCGTTGGAGTAACGATCGGCCGGATTGGCCGATACGACTTTCTTGGACTTGGCCGCGGGAGCGGCGGGAGTTTCCGCGTTCATAGCTTCAAAAGGACGGGTTGGGGTTGCTAGAAAATTGTATCGGAATCGCACAGGCGAAGTCGCGGCAAGGAGAATTTGGCTGTGCGCTGATTTTTCTAGGCTTCGGGTTGCATCCTGAAGCCCCGCTTTTAGGTTTTGGGCTGTCCCATGATAGCCGTCTGACTAGTCGATTGACCTCAGCCCTCCACCCCCCAAAGCGAATCGTTCAAGGAAGCCAAATCTGCATGAAATTCCGCATTCGCTTTTGCCTCTTTGTTGGGGCGGCCTGCAGCGTACTCGACGCTGCCCGTCCTGCTCGTCCGCCTAACATTGTCGTCCTTCTTGCCGACGACGCCGGCTGGGGCGACTACTCGCGCAACGGCAACACCCAGCTGCGCACGCCCAACATTGATTCGATTGCGAGTGGAGGCGCCACGCTGGATCGCTTTTTCGTTTGCTCGGTCTGCTCGCCCACGCGCGCGGAATTTCTCACCGGCCGCTATCACCCGCGCAGTGGTGTCTATGGCGTCACAACTGGCCAGGAGCGTATGGCCCTCGACGAAAAAACGATGGCAGATAGCTTCAAGGCCGCCGGCTACGCCACCGGCGCGTTCGGTAAATGGCACAACGGCTCGCAGTGGCCCTACCATCCGCGCGCCCGAGGCTTCGACGAATACCTCGGTTTTACAGACGGCCATTGGGGCGAGTATTTCGATCCGCCGCTTGAGCGCGACGGGGCCTACAACCGCGATGCCAAGGGCTACATCATCGACATCCTCACGGATGCTGCACTCAGCTTTATTGAGCGCAACCGCTCACGACCATTTTTCTGCTACGTGCCGTACAACACGCCGCACTCGCCTTGGGCCGTACCCGCCGCGGATTGGGACCGCCACAAAAACGCAGCGATTACGCAACCCGCTACCAACCCCGCGCTGGAGATCGCGGATCAGACGCGCGTCGTGCACGCCATGCTTGAGAACCAGGACACAAACATCGGTCGCATTCTGCGCCGGCTCGATCAGCTCGGCCTCACCGACAACACCATCGTGCTCTACTTCTCCGACAACGGCCCCAACACGTGGCGCTGGACCGGGGGCATGAAGGGCAAGAAGGGCGGCACGGACGAGGGCAGCCTACGCTCACCGTTCTTCATCCGCTGGCCTGGCCACATCCCCGCTGACCGCTCGCTGCCCGAAATCGCCAGCACCATCGATCTGCTGCCGACGCTCACTGCGCTAGCTGGCATCCCGCGCGTCGGCTCAAAGCCCATCGATGGCCGCGATCTATCCGCGCGTCTCCTCGGCCAAGCCACTCAGCCTGGGCCTGAGCGGATGCTTTTTTCCACGTGGCAACGCGCTATTACTGTGCGCACGCAACGCTTCAGGCTAGATGCTCAGGGTCAGCTCTACGACATGATCGCGGATCCCGGTCAGACCGCGAGCGTTGGCGATAAGAACAGCTCCGTGGCGGCCGAACTCACTGCTGCCGCCGCCGCTTGGCGCAAGGAAATGTTTGGCGAAGCTGCCTCGGTCTCCGGAAAAACGAAGACCGAAAAGAAAGCCACAAATAAAGCCGGCGCAGGCAACACCGTCGATCCGCGTCCCATCCCCGTCGGCTACCGCGAATTTCCTCATACCTGGCTGCCAGCGCGTGACGCCGAGCCGCGCGGCGCGCTGCAACGTAGCTCCGGTGCGCCCAACAGCTCCTACTTCGTCAACTGGCGCTCGCGTGAGGACTCTATCGTGTGGAACATCGACGTCCACACCGCTGGCGACTACGCCGTCGAGATTCTCTACACCTGCCCCGAGCCTGATGCAGGAGCTACCATCGAGCTGAGCCTTGGTGAGGTCCGCCTCGCCAGTAAGGTCGCTCCCGGCTGGGACCCTCCTCTCTTCACGAATCAGGACACGATCCCGCGCCCGATAGCTGAATCGAAGATGAAGGAGTTCCGCCCGCTCAACCTCGGCACGATCCACTTACCCGCCGGCCGCGGCCCATTGACCCTTCGCGCGACCGACATCCCCGGCAAATCAGTGATGGATATGCACGCGATCACGCTGACTTTGCGCTGAATTACGCAGACCGCAGGACTTTAAAAACTATCTAAAAAAACGTAATAAATCAGAGCGAAAATATTATGCCCGGTCGCATGACCGATGTGGGGTTTTCGCCTAGCGCGTCACTTGGGGGCGCTGTATATTTCATTTCCCTCTCTGCTTTCGAGGAAAGGCAAGACCTGGTTATTGAGATGAAGAGATGCCCTATCCGACGGCTTAGGTTAAGCGATTAAGTCTTTTTGACTTGCTACGATCCAGCGCGATTCGGCGCCGCTTTCCTCAGTTACCCGTCACCAGGATTAACTAGGCAGTTTGCTGGGCGGGACTTTAGGGTAGGAGGGCGTTCTCGGCGTGGGCGCGGAGGCAGGGAGGAAGTAAGTTTGGAAGCGGGCGGGCGAGGGCGGGAGTTTTTCGTGGTTGCGTGAGGTAAATGCGGGCGCATTCACTCGGTGGGATTTCCTCCGCATGGCGTTTAACCTAAAAAAAGTTCTCAAGGCTCTGTTGCTGTCGTCCAACCAGCCGCTCTCGGTCAAGGACATCCAAGGCGTGTTCACGCGCTTCCATGAACAGCAGACGCTGCCGTTGCCGGGGATCGTGACTGACTACGCCGCACCCGTCGAAACCGCAGGGCCGGACGATGTGCCCGTGGCGCCGGAAGAATCAATCGAGGCGCCCTTGGCCGAAGACATCTCGGCCGTGGAAGAACCGGTCGAAGCGATCATCGATGGCAGCGAAGATGTGGAGCTGTATCAGGACGTGCCCTCGTTGATCACGACAGCGCAGATCCGCGAGGCCATGGATGTGATCGCGGCGGAACTGCGCGTGGCCGACGAAGGACTTTTACTCATCGAAGGCTCGAGCGGCTATCGCTTGATGACGCAGCCGCGCTTTGCGCGGTGGTTGCGGATTTTGCGGCAGGAGCCGCCACCGGTGAAGCTGAGTCAATCGGCCCTCGAGACGCTCGCCGTCGTGTCCTACCGCCAACCCGTGACACGCACTGAGATCGAGACGATCCGAGGTGTGTCGGCCGAGGCCGGCGTGAATAAATTATTGGAGCGGGATCTGATCTACATCGTTGGCCGGGCGGATTTGCCGGGGCGGCCGTTGCAATACGGTACGACGGATCGTTTCCTGGAATTTGCGGGCATGAAGTCGATCGACGAGCTGCCGGCTTCCGATGTGTTGAGTTCGCGCCAGATTGACGAGTGGTTGAAAAACGCCACGAACGCGCCGAAGCCGACCGACGCCGACATGGGCCTGCCCGACGAGCAATTGCCCTTAGAAGCGGTCATCGCGGCCGAAGCCGAGGCCGTAGCGGCCAGCACGCCAGAGCCGGATGCGCCCGCGGCCGTGGCGGACGAGCCCGTGCCGGCTAAGGACGAAACTGAACAACCCTCTGCCTAAACATGGAACTCGGCCCGATTCGCGAAAAGATCGACGTACTCGACCGGCAGTTGGTCGAACTCATCAACCAGCGCCTCACGCTCGCGGCCGAGATCGGCAAGATCAAGCGCAGCACCGGCGGCGAGATCTACGTGCCTGAGCGTGAAGACGCGGTGTTTCGCAAAGTTTCCGGTCAGAACAACGGCCCGATCAAGCACGACGCGTTGCGCGCGATTTATCGTGAGATTATGTCGGCGGCCATCGCGCTCGAGAAGCCGCTGATGATCGCGTATCTCGGGCCCGAAGCGAGCAACACGCACGCTGCGGCCATGAAGAAATTTGGCGCCAGCGTGGACTACCACGCGATGGCGACGATCGCGGATATTTTTACCGCGGTGGAAAAAGGCGAAGCGGATCACGCGGTCATTCCCATCGAAAATTCCACCGAAGGCAGCGTGCGCGAGACGTTGGACAGCTTCGTCGAGAGCGACCTGAAAATCGTCGGCCAAATTTATCTGGAGATCACGCACGCGCTCGTGTCGCAGTCCCCGCTGGATAAAATCACGCACGTCTATTCCAAAGATCAGGCGCTGGCGCAGTGCCGCCTGTGGTTGAACCGGCATTTGCCGCACGCGCAATTGGTCGAGGCTTCGAGCACGTCGCGCGCGGTGCAGATCGCTAAAGACGAGCCGACGGCCGCCGCGGTCGCGGGCGAATTAGCGGCCGCGCACTACGGCGTGCCAGTGCAGGCGAAAAACATTCAAGACAAGGCGGACAACACGACGCGGTTTTTTGTGCTCGGGCGCAAAGCGGCGGGCTCCGTGGGCGGCGGTAAAGACGTCACGAGTTTGCTCGTTTCGCTCGGCGACGAGGCGGCCTCGCACTCGGGTGCGTTGTTGAAGATGCTGATGCCGTTGGCCGAGCGCGGCGTGAATCTTTCCAAGATCGAATCGCGGCCGAGCAAAAAGCGCCCGTGGGATTATTATTTTTTCCTCGATGTGAGCGGTCACTACGAAGATGCGGCCATGAAGGCGGCGCTGGCGGAATTGCGCGCGTCGTGCCCGATGGTGAAGTGGCTGGGCAGTTATCCGGCGGCGACCTGAGTTTTTTTGCCCGCTCCGCTTAATGGCGGAAAAAATAAACGGGGTATGCACTTAACTGAATCAGTGCGTTCCATCACTTATGCTTACACAAGCCTTCTCCGATCCAAAAAATGGCTATCGGGCTCCTTTGGATCCCTCATTCCGCTCCTAAGATACTATCCACAGTCTGCTTAAGGACCAATATCCGGCCTCCTGGTTTGTTTGACTTGTCACAGATAAGCTCACATCTGTAGATTATCTGTTATGGAATACGCCAACATCCTTCGCCACTATGGGGCGCTCGGATTCTTTGAACTCCCGGACCTTCTCACCTTCACCGGCGAGAAAAAAAGGACCGTGCTCCAAACACTCTATCGATGGAATAAGAAGGGTTGGATCATCGCTATCCGTCGTGGCTTCTACGCGATCCCCGAGGACCTCGCAAAAAACCCGCTAACCGCAGAGCGAGCCGCCAACCATGTCAAAAAGGCGACCTACGTTACCGGATTATGGCGCCTCAACCAACTTGGGCTGATTCCAGAAGGTGTCACCGTCGTCACCAACGCGACACGAGACAATCCCGCCGAATTCGAAACACCGATCGGACGGTTTGCCTACCAACACATCCAAACACAAGGGTTCTTCGGCTACGAAGAGAAACCTGACGGCGGAGGCATCAATGTCCAGGTGGCGACACCGGAAAAGGCACTGCTCGATTTCTTCTGGTGGAAAAATGTAGAATGGACCGACACCGAATTCGAGCGTTGGCGCATTCAGGATCCATTCCATCGCCTCAACCACAAACGGCTAAAAGAATTCGCCAAGCGCTGGGATCAGCCTCGGCTCATTCGTGCAGTCGAAAACGTCACGGCTTTTCTTAACGCCGCCTAAAACGTGAACCTAGACCATATTGTTCAAGTTACAAAGGGCGTCCCGCTCACGTCACGTATGAACGTGGCCAAAGAAGCCCTCCAGCGCTATCTCTTGGCGGCGCTGCAACGGGAAGGTCTGCTTACGCATGCGGCCTTTATCGGAGGCACGGCTCTCCGTCTCCTGCATGAACTTCCCCGTTACTCGGAGGATCTCGATTTCATCTGGACGAACAAAAACGCTGAATCGCAACTCGCCGAATGGACCAAATACCTGCCCAAAGCCATTAGAGCGTTGGGCGCATTACCAGAAATCGACGCCAAAAATAAGAGCAAGGATGACGCAAAAGTCCAAAAGCGAGGCCACTCGATCGTCATCAGCGCCACCGCCCCCGCATTCACTGCGTTTGCGCCACACGGCATCCAAATCAGGTTCGACATCGATTTGGATCCGCCGGCGCAAACGCAGCCTGAATCAAAGACGATGCGACTACTAGGCGGCCAAATAGAGATACCTTCTCTCACACTGCCGTCACTCATGGCCGGCAAACTCCACATCCTGCTCACCCGGCCCGATAGAGAGAAGGGACGCGATTGGTTCGACTACACCTGGTATCGGCAAAAAAAGATTTTGCCGAACATTCCGATGCTCGAAAGCGCGATCCAGCAGACAGCAAATGGGCCTGACGCTCATTACTGGACGTCATATCTCCGCCAACGCGCCAAAACGGTTCAATGGATCAACGTCCGAAGTGACGTAAAGCCATTCCTAGAAAATCCGGCAGACTCTGATTCACTCAACGAAGTGAAAATTGACCACGCCACTCCCTATCCCGACTTCGCGGAGATTGAGGCCGAATTCTTCAAGCAGAAGGACCAACATCCGCTCTTCTTAACAAAGAATCCGGTGATGTTAGACATCCACCAAGCCGCCCTTGAAGGAGACGTGGCGGCAATCGACCTTGAACGAGCGATCGTCGCGCTCAGACCCCAGATGCCACCTCCGCCTCCTAAAGCACAGGGGCCGTCGATGGACGACTTCTAACGACCTTTTTCGGTATCGGTTTATGTTCTACCGACTGCTGAAGCAGCCGGTAGAACAATAACCCACGAGACTTGGACGACCGACGGTTAAACCGGAAGACAAATTCATCCAAGTAGGGCTGAAGGTAATCCTTCCCCACTGAACCTTGGTGAGTCCCCATGATCCATCGCTTCAGCAACGAAGCCACGCGATGGGCCTTCGGCAAAAGATTGAGCCCCACCTCCGGCGTATGCCGGGAAACCGTGTGGTCATAGCCACACGAAGTTAGTCCTTCGTAACTCGCTAATCCGTCCGTAACGACGTTGCTGCATCGCTCGACGTTATCCGTCACGAAGTCCAACAAAGTTTCGGCCTTCGCATCCGGAATCACCGCCAAGCGTATTCGGCCGATCCGCCGCCCGCGCACCTCGGCGGCAATACCGACCAGCGTCTTGCCGGCGGCACCGCGACCTCGTTTCCCCGGCTTTACACCTCCAACAAAGGTCTCGTCTACCTCGACCTCCCCGTTGAGCTTCTCACGTCCAGGGATCACCATGGCCCGCCGCATTCGATGGAGCCACTCCCACGCCGTGTGGTAGCTTCCAAAGCCCATCGCACGTTGGAGGCCTAAGGCACTCATCCCATTCTTCTGTTCGCACACGTGCCATGCTGCATCGAACCACGTTTTCAAAGGAAACCGTGTCCGATGCAGCAACGTCCCTTCCACCAAGCTATGCTGGTGCCAGCACTTGGCGCACCGCCATAGGCACCGCGCCGTTACCCAATATTTTGTCCCTCCACACTTGGGACAAACAAATCCGTCCGGCCACCTCAAATTACCCAAGAACCGCATACAATCCACGTTCGACGCAAACATAGCGTCGAACTCTCGCCGATTCTTCTGTTGACCTCCTCCCGGCCCTAAAGAGCCGGGATTCCCTCAAGCAGCCCGCCTGCGAAGCAGGCGGGCGCGTTGAGGAGTGGTTCCCGCTTCACCGGAGCCTGAAGCTCCTCCACGGACAGTGGCGGCAAGTCCTGCCGACATTATATTCTGAGCGGCGATCACATCGGCATGGCCGGAGTGAGCGCATTTAACGCAGCGGAAAACAGCCCGGGAGGGGCGGTTTTCTGGGCTGATATGCCCGCAGGACGGGCAGGTCTGGGACGTATAGGCTGGGTTCACCCGCCGCACTTCCCCGCCGAGCCAACGAGCTTTGTATTCGAGTTGGCGGAGGGTTTCCGCATGACCCTGTTCAAGCAGCGAGCGGTTGAGGCCGCGCTTTGCGGCGACGTTCTGGCCAGGGGCATCAACCGTGCCTTTGGCCGAACGCGTCATATTACGTAGCGCCAA
>CAMDRP010000023.1 GCA_945906965.1 Opitutus sp. GAS368
CCGTCCGCGCCTCGGGCAGCTTTAACGTGCAGACCCAGCTCGGGGTCGTGCAAGGTATCGCCCACCGCTTTTGCTCCCTAGTCCAACGCGCTGACGGCTACGCCTACTCACCAGCTTAATCTCGTTCCGATTCCTTCCCACACTCCAAACAATTATGCGTGGCTTCTTCCCGGTCCTAAAGGGCCAGGTTTCCGCCACGTCTCCCAAAGATGAAAAAAATCGCCTCGCTCGTCCTCGCCTTCGCCGCGCTCGTCGTCGGCTCGCTTCCCCTCGCCGCCCAACAAAAACGCACCAGCCCGCACGAGAGCATTTACACGCGTTACGGCACGCGCCCCAACGTCACCCTCGTCTCCATCACCTACGGTCGGCCATTTTCCAAAGACCCCAAAACCGGCGAACTGCGCAAAATTTGGGGCGGCCTCGTCGCCTGGGGCAAAGCCGATCGCCTCGGCGCCGACGAAGCCACCTTACTGCTCACGCAAAAAGCCCTCGTCTTTGGCGAAACCACCGTTCCCGCCGGCGCCTACACGCTTTATCTCGTCCCCTCCGAGACCGGCGCCACCCAACTCGCGATCAGCACCAACATCGGCAAATGGGGCGTCCCCGTGGACGAGAAAAACGACCTCGCCCGAGTGCCCCTGACCAAAGGCGCCCTCGAAACCTCCGTCGACCAACTCACGCTCGCCCTCGACAAAAACCCTGACGACACCGGCACCCTCAAAATCATGTGGGAAAAAACCGTCTACTCCGTCGGCTTCAGTGTGAAGAAATAGTCCAAGCCGTCGCCACCACGCGCGACTCTTTCTACCGCATCACAAGGTTAGTGACGTATATCGACACTAACCTCGTTGTTCAAATTGCGCTATTAAATGCGACAGGCGAAAAAAGCGCGCCAAATTACCACGGCGATATCAACCGTCTGGCAGGGGTAAAACTTTGTTTTATGACTAACTGCTTCAAACAGTCCGCACTGGCCGTGGCATTAGCCAGCCCCTTCCCCCTGGCTCCCCCAACCCGGTTGCTTTAAAATAGGAAAACTTCCAATACTTTAAAATCATGGGTCTTGAAAAACGTATTGCTTTTCAAGCAAAAAGGGGCCCTTTGTATTTCGTGACCTTCGAATGGGAGCCCCAGAAAAACACGGCTAATATAGCCAAGCACGCCGTTGCATTTTGACTAGCGGAAAAAGCCTTCGAAGATTCAAAGGCTGTGGTTGCCTTCGACCAAGATCACAGTGGGCCTATAGAGCTACGTTGGTGGCTGTTAGGCAAAGTAAAGGGTCGGGTAATGTTGGTTCGATACACTCACAGGCCTAATGGACGCATCCGAATTATCGGTGCTGGATACTGGCGGGCCGGAAAAGAAATTTATGAAAAAGCACAACAAGTCTGAAGCTCCTGTATTCGACGCGGAAGGGTATCAGCTCAACATAGCGGATCTCAATGGTGAGGCCCTTCCTGAGCCGGATAAAGTCGGTTTCAAGCCATTGGCTCATGGTGGGGCCAGGCAAGGTGCAGGCCGTAAAAACAAGGGCAGAAAACCGCTTCTTCTTCGGTTGAGTCCCAAAATAATCGCTCGGTTAAAAGCGAAAGCGAAGGCCACTCACAAATCAGTTTCTGATGTAGCTGAAGAATCGCTCTCAGTGGGTTGAGCAAAGAGGTAGCGAACGACAAGGTTAGTGACGTAAATCGACACTTAACCTCGTCATTCAAATTCCGATATGCAATGTGACAGGCGAAAAAAGCGCACAAAATTACCACGGCGATACCAACCGTCCGGTTGGGGCAAAACTTTGTTTTTTAGGACATTCGACGGCTTCATTTTAAGGGCCATGCCTAATCTGGAATGAGGTTTGCCCCCGTGTCCCAAAGCGGAGGTTAGAGAGTAGGTTCACCTGCAGTATTCCAAGAAACTCAGTGACGGAAAGCCAGGTCCCACACAGGTCAAAATATAGCCTGGTTATGCCAAGCATACCCGGCGGGACCAGAGGTCCCGCACTACCTTCCGCCAGCCACCGGTTGCGCCTTTCTGTTTGTCGGGCTGCGCGCGTCGGCTGAATATCCAGTCCCATGATCGACTCTGCCGACCTCCTCGCGCGTTTCCTCCGCTACGTCCAGATCGACACACGCAGCGATGCCTCCAGCCCGACGACGCCGAGCACTCCCGGCCAATGGACGCTCCTGCGCTTACTCGAAACCGAACTTCGCACGCTTGACGCGAGCGATGTCACACTCACGCCGGCCGGTTTCCTCCTCGCCACGCTTCCCGCCACCGTCGCCCATCCCGTGCCCGTCGTCGCGTGGTGCGCCCACGTCGATACCGCCACCAATCTCCCCGGCGCCGCCCGGCCGCTCGTCCATCGCGCCTACGCCGGCCAACCCATTGTGTTGCCCGATGATCCCACACAGACGCTCACGCTCGAAAATTCCCCGCGCCTGCGCACCGCGCTCGGCCACGATGTCATCACGGCCAGCGGTAAAACCCTCCTCGGCGCCGACGACAAAGCGGGCGTCGCCGTGATCCTCGCGACCGCGCGCCATCTGTTGCTCCATCCCGCAATCCCCCACGGGAAAATCCGCCTCTGCTTCAGCCCCGACGAAGAAATCGCCACCGGTATGAACCACCTCGACCTTGCCCAACTCGGCGCGGAGGCCGCTTACACGCTCGACGGCGAATCGCCCGGCGAGATCGACGACGAGACCTTCAACGCCGACGCCGCCACGCTCGAAATTCACGGCGTCGCCTCGCATCCCGGCTGGGCGAAGGACGTCATGGTCAACGCGCTTCGCCTCGCCGCGCGCTGGCTCGACGCCCTGCCCACCGAACTCTCGCCCGAACGCACCACGGGCCGCGCGGGCTTCATTCATCTCGTCGAAGTCACCGGCACCGCCGAACTCGCCACAGTGCGCCTCATCCTCCGTGACTTTGAACTCTCCGGCCTCGCCGCCCATCGCGCCCTCCTCGCAAAACTCACCGCCGAACTCCGCGCCGCCGAACCCCGCGCTCGCTGCGTCCTCACGTTTACCGAGCAATACCGCAACCTCCGCTACGGCCTCGAAAAAGATCCGCGTCCCCTCGTCCACGCCCGCACCGCCCTGCGTCGAGCCGGCCTTACGCCCGTCTCGAATCCCATCCGTGGCGGCACCGATGGTTCCAATCTCACCGCCCGCGGCCTGCCCACGCCCAATCTGTTTGTCGGCATGCACGAGGTCCACAGCCCTCGCGAATGGGTCAGCCTCCAAGACATGGAAAAATCCGCCGAAGTCCTCGTCCACCTCGCGCAAGTCTGGGCTGAGTGCACCGCGAATTGATTGGCGATCGCCGACGCGCCACGTCGCCGCAGAAATTTTTAGTTTAACTCACGCCAAAATCTCGCGCACGACGCGCGCGGGCTCGACGCCGGTGAGACGTTGGTCGAGGCCCTGGGCTTTAAATGAGAACTTGGCGTGATCGACGCCGAGACAGTGGAGCAGCGTGGCGTTGAGATCGTGGAGACTCACGGGATCGCGCACGATGTTGTAGGAAAAATCGTCGGTCTCGCCGTGGACGACGCCGCCCTTCACGCCACCGCCCGCGGCCCACACGCTGAAGCAACGCGGGTGATGATCGCGGCCGTAGTTGGTCTGCGTGAGCGTGCCCTGCGAATAAACCGTGCGGCCAAATTCGCCGGCCCAGACGACGAGCGTGTCGTCGAGCAAGCCGCGTTGCTTGAGATCAGTAACGAGCGCGTAGCAGGCTTGATCGGTGTCGAGACACTGGAGGCGATGATCGCCGGGCAAGTTGCCGTGCTGATCCCAGCCGCGATGGAGGATTTGCACGACGCGCACGTTGCGCTCGGCCATGCGGCGCGCGAGCAAGCAACTCGCGGCAAACGAACCGGGCGTCTTCACATCGGGCCCGTAGAGATCGAGCGTCGCGGGCGATTCGTCAGCGAAGTTGGTGAGATCGGGCACGCTCGTCTGCATGCGAAACGCCATCTCGTATTGTGCAATGCGGTTGAGCGTCTCGGGATCGCCGTGGCGGGCCTGCGCGTGGTGGTTGAACTTGGCGAGGCCATCGAGCATCGCGCGGCGCGTGGTGGCATCAACGCCGTTAGGGTTTTCCAAGAACAGGACCGGATCGCCCTGCGCGCGCAGCGCGACGCCGTTGTGCCCGCCGGGGAGAAATCCGCTGCTCCACATTCTAGTGAACAACGCCTGCGCGGAGACCTTGGAAGAAAATTTCGGTGTGAGTACGACAAAGGCCGGCAAGTCGTTGTTCTCGCTGCCGAGGCCGTAGGAGATCCACGAGCCGATGCTGGCTTTGCCGGGGATTTCGCTGCCGGTCATGAGAAACGTGCAGGCCGGATCGTGGTTGATGGCGTTGGTATGGACGGAGCGCACGATAGCGATGTCGTCCGCGAGCTTCGCGGTCCAAGGGAGCAAATCGCTGACCCACGCGCCGCTGCGGCCGTGTTGCGCGAATTTAAAAATCGAAGGCGCGACGGGAAACTTGGCCTGCCCGCTCGTCATCGTTGTGATGCGTTGGCCGGCGCGAATCGAGTCGGGCAGCTCGACATTGAACTGCGACTGGAGGCCGGGCTTGTAGTCAAACGTGTCGAGCTGCGAAGGCCCGCCGTTCATGTGCAGGTAAATGACGCGCTTCGCCTTAGGCGCGAAATGCGGCAAGCCCGGCAACGCGGGATGAATACGCGCGCCGGCCTTCGCCGTGACGGCGCCGCGCAAGCGGGGCGCGAGCAAGTTGAGGGCGACGCCACCCATGGCGAGACCAGCGCCCGCGAAAAATTGTCGGCGCGTGAGTTGGTTCAAGTAATCGTGGCAAGGATTCATGGCAGGCTCAGTTGCGGGTGACGGCTTCGTCTAGATTAAGGATGAGATTGGCGACCAAGGTCCACGCGGCGATTTCGGGCGCGGGCTGCGCGGCAAAGGCTTTGCTTTCGCCGTTGGTGAGGATTTTAGCGGCGGCCGTGGGATCGGCGGCGAAGTGCGTGCGGTGCGTGGCGAGAGCTTCGGCGAGCAAGGTGCGCTCCGTGCGATCGGGGACACGGGCCGTGACCGAGCGAAACGCAAGCGCGAGTCGTTGCGCGTCGTCGCCCGGCTGCACGAGGAGACGCTCAGCAAAAGCGCGCGCAGCCTCGAAGTGTTGCACATCGTTCATGAGCGCGAGGGCTTGCAGCGGAGTGTTGGAGCGACCACGAACGACGCAGAGGTTTTCGCGCGAAGGCGCATCAAAGGTCGAGATCGCCGGAGCGGGCGCGGTGCGTTTCCAAAACGTATAGAGGCTGCGGCGATACAAGGCATCGCCGTGGTCTTGGACGTAAGTCTTGGTGTTGCTACCGCCGAAAGCTACGGGTTCCCAGATGTTGATCGGCTGGTAAGGCCGCACGGGCGCGCCACCGATTTCAGGACGCAACAGGCCGCTCACGGCGAGGGCTTGATCGCGAAGCACTTCGCCGTCGAGCCGCAGACGGGGACCGCGGGCGAGGAGTTTATTGGCGGGATCGAGTTCGAGGAGCGCGGGATCGACGCGGGAATCCTGCCGATATGTGCGCGACGTCACGATGAGGCGGACGAGGTGTTTTACGTCCCAGCCGCTCGTCATGAATTCGCTCGCGAGCCAGTCGAGCAATTCGGGATGCGTGGGTGGATCACCCTGCGCGCCGAAATCGCCCGGCGTGCGCACGAGCCCGGCGCCGAGGAGTTGTTGCCAAAAACGATTCACCGTCACGCGCGAGGGCAACGGGTTTTTTGGGTCGACGAGCCAGCGAGCGAGATCGAGTCGGCTGGCGCGAGCGCCACTGGCGATGAGCGGCGGCAGAAACGCCGGCGTGGCCGGTTGGACGCGTTCGCCGGGTTTGTCGTACTGGCCGCGGATGAGAATGTGCGCGGGGAGCGGCTCGGGGAGCTCGCGCGCGATCAACGAGGCATCGAGGGTGAGTTCGTAGTGAACCTGCTCAGCGAGGAGGCGACGCACGACGTGGACCTCGGGCTCCAGCGCACCCCGCGTCGGGCCGTAGATGTAATCGCGATAATAATCCTCGAGCCGCTTTTTCTCGGCGTCGTTTTGCTGGGTCGAGGAAAGACCGAGGAGAAAAACAATGTCGTTGGGTAACGGCACTGTCGTCAAGTCGCGGGCATTCGACTGCATGAAGCGCACCCACGCGCTCTTAGTGAGGAGCGGATCGTCGATGGCCTTGGCGCTCGTGCACGTCGCGCCCGCGTGATCCCACCACGCCGCGCCATCGCTTTGAGTGAGACGAAGACCGCGGTAGGCCTTTTTACGCGCGAGACCGGCGGCCAGCGCCGGAATCTCCAGTCGCGCGTAAGCTCCGGCCGCTGGCATCGGGCCCACGACGACGTCGCCGTCAGCCGCTGGACGCAGCGCAGCGGGATCACCCCAGACGTAGCGCTTGGTTTTTTCGGCCGAGACAAATTCTAGACTCACCGCGCGCGGCGACCGGGCGGGATCGGCGTTAAAGTGCACGAACGCGACCGCCTCTTGATTGACCACGAGCGGAGTTTCGCCGGTGGCAAACGTGAAGACCCGCTCGTTCACCGCGCCTTCGAGGCGCAAGGCGCGTTGCCCGCCGACCACGGGAACGGCCGGACCGGAGCGCCATTGGCCGGCGGGCGCGGGCGCGCCAAAATTCGCCGCCACTGGCATATCGCCATCCTCGGCCCAAACAACCTCGTAGGTGATCGGCGTGGGCTCAGATTTTTGCTCCGATTTATCCGCAGAGACGTTGTTCGACGTCGCGGGTTTCTCGGCTGCGGCGACGGGAGCGGGTAATGTCATCGGCAGCGTCTGGGCGCGGGCTGAGAGCGCCGCCTGCAACGGAGGTAATTCGCGGGCGATCGCCTCGATCCGCGCTTGCTGCTCAGTGTTGGCGAGCAAAACGATCGGGCCGGGCTTAGGAATGTTTCCATCCCAACAGCGGTCCGCGAGGCCTTTGAAGAACGCGCCGAACTCGTAGTACTCGCGCTGGGTGAGCGGATCGAATTTGTGGTCGTGACACGACGCACAGTTAGCCGTGAGGCCGAGCCACACGGCGGCGGTGGTGTCGGCGCGGTCCCCGGTGTTGCGCGCCTCAGCTTCGGCTTCAATGGCGCCGCCTTCGGAAGTCGTGAGATGAGAGCGGTTATAGCCGGTCGCGACGAGTTGATCGATGCGCGGATGCGGGAGTAAATCGCCGGCGAGTTGTTCGAGGGTAAATTGGTCGTAGGATAAATTGCGGTTAAACGCCGACACGACCCAATCGCGGTAGGGCCAGAGGTTGCGGACGTTGTCGAGGTGCAGGCCGTGGGTGTCGGCGTAGCGCACGACGTCGAGCCAGTAGCGAGCGAAGTGTTCGCCGTAGCGCGGCGAAGCGAGTAGACGCGTGACGACACGCTCGTAGGCGTCGGGCGCACGGTCCTTCAAAAACGCATCCACTTCCTGCGCCGTGGGCGGCAGGCCCGTGAGATCAAGCGTGACGCGGCGCAAAAGCACCTCGCGCGAAGCCTCGGGCGCGAGCTTGAGTTTTTTATCGGCAAGTTTGGCGCCGACGAAACGATCAATCGCAGCGTCTTTGACTTTGGCACCGCCGGCGGCCTTGGGTAATTCGGGCCGAGCGACGGGTTCGTAAGCCCAGTGGTTTTGATAGACGGCGCCTTGCTCGATCCAGCGCTTGATCAAGGCGCGTTGCTCGGGCTTGAGCGGAAGCTTGTGCGAGTCGGGCGGTGGCATGACTTCTTCAGGGTCATCGCTCAGGATGCGTTGCCACGCTTCCGACTCGGCAAGGTCGCCGGGCGCAAACGCGCGAATACCGTCACGCGACGCAAGCGCCTCGGCGCCTTGATCTAGACGGAGTTTAGCTTTGCGGTGGCCGGCATCGGTGCCGTGGCAGGCGAAACAGTTGTCCGAAAGAATGGGACGGATGTGCTCGTTGAACGAAATATTTTCCTGTGTCCCTGCCACGCCCGCTGCAGTCGCTGTGGCTACTGCGAAACTGAAAACTAAAATGGGGCGAAGCGACGGCACGGAGTTGAACATGGAATTATTAAGCGGGAAACAGTTCATGGTGCACAGCGATGATCGAGACGGCGATATGATCGGCGTCCTCCATCGTGTAGAGCCAGCCGAGCGGAATGGCGACGAAACACCGCGTGAGTTGCTCGGTGCGCGGGAAATCTTCGGCGCGGTAACCGGGCGCGGGCCAGGGTTCGAGTCCACGAAACGGTGACGCACCAGGCGAATGCGCGCGGCCGTTTTTAACGTAATCGCGGTGATACTGCGGATACGTCCCGGTGCGTTGGCCGCAGTTCACGTTGCGCGCGTCGAGCTTTGCACGGAACGCCGTGGCCTGAGCAGCATCGGCCAAAAACAAATACAGCTCGAAGCCAAAATCGCCCGCCGGATCCGGACTGCGCCGCAACGTGAGCCCGCGCAGACTCACGACGCGCGGCGTGATCCGCTCGTGCAGCGCCCGACAATGCGCGCGCAGAGTCTCGAGCTTACGCAACTGCGCGAGGGCCACCGCCGCGGTAAGTTCCGACATCCGAAATTGTCCGCCTGCAAACGCTTCGCCGGTCGCGGGGCGAATCGCCGTGTGGTAAGGCCGGTAGTTGCCCAGATCGTGAAAGCGTACGGCGCGTTCGTAGAGCCAGCCGTCGCGCGTAACGACCATGCCGCCTTCGCCCGAAGTCATGGTTTTATTCGCCTGAAAGCTGAAGGTCGCGATATCGCTCCACGTGCCGACTTTGCGGCCACGATAGCTTGAGCCGATCGACTGCGCGCAATCTTCGATCACAAACAACCCGCGACGATGCGCTTCGAGTTGGATGCGTTCCATGTCGGCGGGCACGCCTTGATAGTGAATTACCAGCACCGCCCGCGTGCGCGGCGTCGTCAGGCGCGCAATTTCCGCAGAGTCGAGGTTGAGCGTGTCATCAATCTCCGCCAACACCGGACGCGCGCCCACGCGCACAATCGCCGTGAAGCACGCGATCCAACTCCACGCCGTCACAATCACCTCATCGCCCGGCCCGATGCCCGCCGCCGCCATCGCGACTTCCAAAGCGCCCGTGCCGCTGCTCACCGCCAACGCGTAGTCGGTACCAATGGTTTCGCGAAATTCTTTTTCGAGGCGCGCCGTCATCGCGGGCGGCACCGCGGGATCGAGCCCCGCGTAGCGAAACAACGCCTTGCTCCGCAGGACCTCGAGGACGAGCGCCTCTTCTTCTGCTCCGATGGCGGCGAGGCCAAGACCGGGCACAGGGCGGGGACGAGGTTCAGCGTTCATCTTGGTTTCAAATCGGATTCAACGCGACGCTACGAGCGCGCCGATGAAATTATCGGCTTCAAACACAAAACCAAATTCGAGCGCGACGCGCCACAAGGCCTGTTGCTTCTCGCGTTCGTCGCGCGCCGTCTCGCAATTTTCCACGGCTGTGACCGCTTCACGAATGGTCGAACACATCACGCCATAACGCTTCATATCCACCATGCCGCCGGGTGACATGAGCAGGCACCAGTTGATCGCGAAGCCCACGTACACGAGGTGATTCACGCTATGCGCACGGCACAAGGCCGCCAGTTGCGGACCGTTCTCCGCGATGCCTTCCTCGCCCAGCGGCCGCGCGGCCGGCGCAAAATCGAGCTGCGCGAAACCAGCCTCAACGTCGGGTCGATTGTGCGGGCCGACAAAAACGTTTTCCGCGCGAAACGCCTCCAATCGTTCGTAAGCCGGATCTTTCGGGATCGGTGTCAGCGCGGTCGTCGGTCCCGCCAAACGTGCCGCCCGCTGATATCCCGGCAGGTGCGAATAATAATCCCGCCCGCCGACCACATGAAACACGGGCAATGACGACGCGCGCACCGCCGCCAACAGCGGCGGGAACACCTCGGCCAAGATTTTCAAGGCGCGCGGATGGTATTCGACGGCGCGACGCCAGCCCGGCCATTGCGCCATCGTGCCCGCTTCCCAAGCGTGCATTACGACGAGAGCGGTGTGTTGCGATGCGATTTCAACCTCACAGCTTTGCCAACCGCCAAAGTTTTCCGCGGGCACTTCGCGTCCGTAATCGGCGTCGAATTGCTGGTAGGTATGGGCGCGTAGGCGAATGGGTTTCATCGGCGCGGGCGTGAGATTACCCACAAAATTCCAGCGATAATAAACAACAAAAATCCGGCGATAGCATTGATCATCGGCGGCGCCAACGGCGACGACGGCAAAAGCGCACAGACGCACAAGACCACGGCCAACAACGCACAGACACCGGCTAGCATTTGGAAGTCGCGCAGGCCACCGCTCGGCGCGGCGGCATCGGCCGGCACGGGGGTACGCAGGTCGACGTCGAGCTTCTGCGCTTCGGCGCTACGAGGATCATCGGAGCGGTAATAAAACGCCGAGATCACAAACACCAACACCGCGGCCGACGAGGCGCTCAGCATGTTGCGTTCGTAAGCATGTCCCGGCCACAGGTCCAAGGCCATGCAACCAAACGCCGCGATAAACGCCGCCGAACACGAAGCCATGCCCGACCACCAAGGCGTTTTTCGATAAATCATTCCCAATAACACCGGCATCATAAAACCCGGACCGGTCATAGAGTAATATTTGAGCCCAAAATCAAAAGCTCCACCCGTCCGTGCGATGAACATCGCCGCGACGATGCCGAGTACGCCGATCACGAGCATCGTGAGTTGCGCGACGTGCATCTGATGTTTATCCGTCGGCACCGTCAGACCGAGGCGACGGCGCAGCGGTACGTAAATGTCGCGCGTCGTCGTAGCCGCGAGCCAGTTGAACCCGTCACTCGCTTGCCCAAGCGTTGCAGAGAGAATCGCGGCCACCACAAACCCGATCATACCGTGCGGCAGCAACAGCATCGCGAGACTCACAAACGCCGTTTCCTCGGGCGCCTTCACTCCCGGCCACATGGCGGCGAGATCGGGGAAAATCACGCGCGCACCCATCACCGGGACGATCCACAACAACGGCCCCACGACGGAAAGCCCCGCGCAAAGGAGCGCCATTTTACGTGCTCCTTTTTCATCGGGCACGCTCTGGTAACGCTGCACCTGCCACCAAGCGACGTTGTAGCCAAGGAGCACGTTGATCGCGTAGCTAAACAAAAACCACGGCTGCGCCGCCTGCCCTTGCACGGTGAGCATCTCCGCCGGCACATCTTGAACCATCTTGGCCAAACCTGCGCCGATCCCTTCGCCACCGCCGAGGTAGCGAAAGGTCACTGGAAAAATCAGCACCGAGGTCACTAGAATGATCACGCCTTGCACCGCGTCGCTCAACACCGCGGCCCAAAGTCCGCCGATCACCGTGTACAAAATCATCACGACTCCGACGGTGAGCATCGTGAGTTCGAGTCCGCTGAATTCAAACCCGAGGACCAAATGCGCTTCCTTGGAAAACCCCAGTGCCGTGGCGACGAAGATACAGAGCACATAAAGTCCCTGCCCGATGCCGATGATCTGAGGCACGATCGCCGTCACGGTGTAAAAATACGTCGTCGACGGTGAAAAGCGTCGCGTCAGAAATTCCAGCGGCGAGTTGATTCGCGCCCGCCGCCAGCGGCCGGCGAAATACCAAGCGCCGATAAGATAAGCCCACGCGGCCGACGTAAATATCACGGCCGCCCCGATCCCATTTTTATAAGTAAAACCAGCCGCCGCAACGAACATGAAGGCCGAGAAACCCGAAACCCAGTTGGAAACACCCGCGAGAAACCACGGGATTTTTCCTCCACCTTTGAAGTAATCGTCCGTGTTTTGATTTTTACGCGCCGAGTACCAACCGACAAAAATCACGATCCCAAAATAGAGTGCGATGAGCGCGTAGTCGTAGGCGTTGACGATATTGAGATGAAGCATCGCGTTGAAATTTTAGAGAGTGAGCACGGGCACGTCAGTCGTAGTGACGAGCGTTACTTTGATCGAACGGCCTAAGTGCGTTCCGCTCACCCGCCAACCCTTTGATGTGCGTTCGGTCACGAGAGCGCCCGGCGATGAACCCGTCGGAGCGGCAGCGCTGACGGTGATAAATTCATGGTCGAGCGCGGCTGCACTTTCGACTTCGCCGAAGGGATGTACGCCCTCGGCCTCGGGCAACTCCAAGTTACCCGCGCGCACCGAGAGGTTGCCCACCCCGCTGACGGTCGCAGTGAGTCGGGCACCCGGCCGCTGCGTCGTAAACGAACGATCATTCGCTACGACTCGACCTTGATCGTCGTCATTGAACGCTTGGAACCGCGCCTGCACGGGCAGCGGTGCTCCGGCGAGCTTCACGCGGTCGAGCACGAGCAGCACATCGGGTTTTAGGAAAACGAGCGTGCGCACAACGCGACGCACCTGCGGCAACACGAGTTGATAAGCCTCGGTCGCGTCGCTGGTGACGCTCATCCAGTTCGGACCGGTACGAAAATCGCGGACGTGCGCCCACGCCCAAGATGCGTTCGTGCCTTCGTGGCCGTCGTGATATTGATGACCCTTGCCGCCGATCAGCAGCGCGGAGTGAGCTTCGGTTTGCCGGAGCAACCAACGCGGATGATTCGGAATGTACGCCGCCTTGAACGGATCGTGAAAGAGGCGTTCGCCGTAGGCTTTAAAAAGGACGCTGTTGCGGTCCGCGTGTTCGTGATTGGCCGGACCGCCGCTGCGAAACGCCACCACACTGTCTGCGACCGCCCAGCCCGTGCGCGAAATCACCAGGCCGTTGGTCAGATTTACGTCCAATAATTCCGGCCCCGGCGCAGCGAGCGCGGCATCGGGCCGGAACCACACGGCGGCCGGCCACAATTCCAAACTCCCGATCGTGCGCGCCACCTGATCCGACAACGGATCCGCGTGCACCCGACCGATCCACGAAGCGATAGACGTGTCGATCGCGGTTCCCGAATCGCCGAAATTCACCAAGCCCTTGGCCGGATCGATTTCGCCCTTCGGCACCGCGGTGTATTCCTTTTTCTCCTTTGGATTCACGTAAACCGCGCCCGCCGTGGGCATCGCGAGACTGAGCGCATAACGCACGGTGCCGCGGTAATTGATCAGGCTGCGCTGATCGATCCCCAGTCGGCGGTATTGCGCCTCGGCGAACAAAATCAGGTGCAACGTCGTGTAACCCCAATAGCCCGCGCCTTCATCGAAACTGCCGTCGCTGCCGTACATCGTCGCAAAGGACTGCGCGCTCTGTTGCGCCAATTCGAGCCAACGCGCCGCATCGGGGTGACGGCCTTGCAGACAAATCGCCGCGAGGCCGAGCGCGCACGTGGGGATGATTTTGAGATTCGTGGCGTTGAGAATCAGCGGCCAACGCGAGAGATCCATTTTCCCTGGGAATTTTTCCGCCGGGTCCATCGACCAGCCGCGCACGCGATCCGGGTACTTCATACCGTAGAGAGAGAGAAAACACGCAGGGGCACCTTTAGTCGCGATCTGTTCTTCCATCGCGGCGCGCTCAGCGGCACTCAATTCCGCGCCCAGCCAGTCGAGGGCGAGGCAAAACGCGATGGTCGTCTCCGGCGCACGTTGCAAGCCTATGACCTGCGTGCCGCCCTCGAGAAAATAATCCCACGCCGCGTACGCGCCCAGCCGTTGAATCGCCAAGCGCGCGAGGGCGAGTTCGCGTTTTTCACCCGTGAGCGCATAGACCAACGCGGCGTGCTCGAGAATGCCGCGCGCCTTGGCTTGATCCATGATGTGATCGGTAAGCTTGATCTCATCGCGCAAAAACAATTCTTCGGCGGCGAGATCACGGCCAAAAAGCTTGGCGCGCAACGTCGCGAAACGCGGCAGTTCCAGATTCGCACGGATGCGCGGTATATCCGCGTGGTCAAAAAATAAACCGCTCATCAATGCGGGCGCCGCCGCTGGGACCGGCGTTGCCGCCACGGTGGAATTCGCCCGATTAAGCGCGCAGACACCGGCGAGTGCGGTGGCGGTTTTAAGAAAAGAACGACGCGTGGACATGGTGATTTAGATATTAAACCGTGATCACCGGTGCGCCGACGCTGGCGACGGTGAGAGTGATTTGCATTTTTTGGCCCGCATGAGTGCCGCTCACGCGCCAGAAGCCGGCGGTGCGTTCAATCGCAAGCGCACCGTGCTCGGAGCCGGTCGGTCGCGCGGAACACACGGTGAGGATTTCATGATCCAGCGCAGGCGCGTCCGCGATCTCCGCAAACGGATAAATGCCGTCTTTCTCTTCGAGTTTAAGTCGATCAACCTGTACGACGCGGCCGGTAGCCGGCGCGATGCGGGCGAGCAGCGACGCGTGAGGACGCTCGATGCGGAAAGTGTCTCCGGTGGCGGAGACCTTGGCGGCGTAATCTTCGTGATTAACCTGAAAACGCACCTGCACAGTGGCGGGATTTTTTGTCAGCACGACGCGGTCGAGGAACACGACGATGTCGGGCTTGAGAAACACCAACGTGCGTTGTACGCGGGCGACGTCGGGGTTCACGAGTTGATAGGCGTCGGTCGCGTCACTGGTGACACTCATCCAACCAGCGCCGGTGCGGTAATCGGACACGGTGGCGACGGCCCACGAAGCGTTAGTGCCCTCGCTGCCGTCGTGATATTGATGACCCTGGCCGTTGATGAGCACGGCGGTATGCGCCTCAGTCTGGCGAAGCAGCCAACGCGGATTGGTGGTCACGTAGGCGGCGCGGAACGGATCGTGCAAGAGGCGTTCGCCGTAGGCTTTGAAAATGACGCTGTTGCGGTCGGCGTGTTCGTGGTTGCCGGGGCCGCCGCTGCGCAACGCGAGCACGTTATCCTGCGCCTGCCAGCCCGTGCGCGAGACGACGATGTCGTTGGCCATGCGATGATCGAGCAACGCCGCCTCGGGCGCCGCCGCTTTCGCCGCCGGATCGTACCAGACGAGGCCGAATAGCGACTTCGCTTCACCGATGTCGCGCGCGACGAACTGCGCGACCGCGTCGCCCTGCGTACGAGCGATCCACGCCGCGACGGAGACATCGACCGCGCCGTTGGCGTCGCCGTGATTCACGATGTCAAACGCCGGTTTCACCATCGGCATCGTGTAGCCTTTGACGTGGGTGAAGTCCGTGACTTTGCGGTGATCGTCGATCGTGGGCATTGTCATCATCAGCGCGTAGCGCACCGAGCCCGGGTAGTTGATCAACTGCCGGTCATCGATGCCCTGCGTGCGCCACAACACCTCGGCAAACAGCGCCATGTAGAGCGTCGTGTAGCCCCAATAACTCACACCCTCATCGTAGCAGCCGTCGCTACCGTACATCGTAGAAAAAGCCTTCGCGCTCGAGCGGGCGAGTTCGAGCCAACCCTCGGCTTCGGGCCGACGACCGCGGAAATAACACGCCGCGATCCCCAGCGAAGCCGTGGGAATTATTTTGAGGTTAGTGGCGTTGAGGATGATCGGCCACCGCTTCAGGTTGATGTGGCGAAATTCATCAACTTGGCTGCGCGGATTCCAGCCCCAGCCTTGGACGCGGTCGGGATACTTCATCCCGTAAACCGCGGCGCGACACGCGGGCACGCCTTTCTTCAGGACGGCTTGCTCGACCGCCTCGCGTTCAAGGGCGCTCACGTCGTCGCCGAGCCAATCGAGCGCCATGAGTAAAGCTACGGTGCCTTCCGTGGCGCGCTGCATCCCGAGAATGTACCGGCCGCCCTCGGTAAAACTGTCCCATTCCGGATAATCTACCATGCGCTTCATCGCGAGTTTCGCGAGCGCGAGCTGAGCAGGATCGCGATTCACGACATAAATAAACGCAGCGCGCTCGAGAATCCGCTGCGCGCGCAACAAGTCGATCACGTGGTTATTCAGCCGAATTTTGTTTTCGAGAAAATCCGTGTCAGCTGCCACATCGGCCTGCAGCTGCGTTTGCCAAAACTCCGCGAAACGGGGATCGCCGGCGTTGGCGCGGATCCGCGGTAAATCCGCCGCATCAAACAGCAACCCGCGACCGGCGTCCCCCACGGCTTCTTTGGCGGTGCGGCCCACTGGCGACTCGGCGCCGGCAGCATTCAGCCGTACCAGCGGCAACGCGGCGGCGAACAAGGTGGTCGATTGCAGAAAAGCGCGGCGCGAGGTAGGCATGGGGTGGTGCTCTGAAACCAACGCGCAACCAGCTGCTCGTCGATCACGAGCAACCTAAGTCAGGCCGCAGCGCTGTCATGGCCAAAAACACAGCGACCCCGGAATTTTTACGGAATAATCAAACCCCAGCGTGATACCGCGCGATAGCGACGGCGGCGTAACTTCCGATCTCATCACCGAGTACCGCAGGAACCACAGTGCAAACCTGCGCGCTTTGCGGCAAAGCCTCGCGTTCCAACGCCGCCTGCATCGCCGGCGCGACGAAGCGCTCGCACCGCGCATAAATACTCCCGATCACGAAACGCTCCGGGTTCAGCACATCGACCAGCAACGCGAGAGCTTCTCCCAATTTTTCCCCGACATCGCGCCACAGCTCGAGTGCGAGCGCATCGCCCGCCACCGCGGCTTCGCCTACAAGGCGCGCGGTGAGTTCTGCCGGTGGAACGGACTGCAACACGCTTTTACCGGTGAAACTTGCCACGCGTCGCCGAGCCAGTTGCGCGATGCCTCCGCCGGAGCAGAAGCCCTCAAACGAGCCTTTTTTATTATAACCCAGCGGGCCGTCCGGCGCGAGGCGCAGGTGGCCAACCTCACCGGCATTGCCGTTGGCGCCTTCGAACAGGCGACCATCGAGAATCAGACCGGAGCCCATGCCGGTGCCCATCGTGAGGAAAACCATATTCCGACATCCGCGCCCGGCGCCAAACTGCCACTCGGCGAGCGCGCAGGCGTTGGCGTCGTTCATCAAAAAAGCCCGGCACCCAAAGCGCGCCGTCAACTCGGCGCAAATGGCGATGCGATCCCAGCCGGGGAGATTGGGTGGCGACAAAATTAAACCCTGCGTCGCATCCAGCGGCCCGCCGCACGACACGCCCAACACGGTCGCGGCCGTCGGCTGCAGTTTGGCCACCTCGGCGTAAATCCGAGTGAGCGTCGCGTGGACATCAGCCGTCGTCCAACGCGCCACTTCGCGCACGCGCGTCGGGCCGTCGGGGATGCTCACGGCGCACTTGGTGCCGCCGATATCGATACCGATGAAATTCGTCATGGGGTGGTCTTGGGTAGGACTCGTGCTTTGAAGCCTAGACTCGCGCTGGCAAGCCGCTTTCTTTATGTGGGCGTCTGTTCCCCACGCGATTCTCCCCTACCCCATGAAAACTCTTTTCCGTTCCGTCGTCCTTGCGTTTGCGCTGCTCAGTCTGATCGCTTGTGGCAAGCGTGAGACGAAGGTCGACGCGGGCAACCGCACGCAATCGATCCACATCGGCAACCTCGGCGAGCCCAACGATCTCGATCCGCACATCCCCGACAGCCAAAACAGCGCCACCGTGGTCATGGCGTTTTTCGAGGGCCTCACCCAATACGATCCAAAAACCAGCCAGCCCGTGCCCGCAGTCGCCGAGCGCTGGGAGGTCGCCGCGGATAATCTCACTTGGACCTTCCATCTGCGGCCCAACGCGAAATGGTCCAACGGCGATCCCGTCACCGCCGGCGATTTTGTTTTCGCCTTTCAGCGCATGCTCTCGCCGAGGCTCGGCGCTGAATACACGTACATGCTTTTTGCGCTGAAAAACGGCGAAGCCTTCAACACTGGTAAAATCACCGACCCGGCCCTCATCGGAGCGCGCGCCGCCGACGCCCACACGCTCGTGCTCACGCTTTCGCATCCTGTGCCGTATTTGCCTTCGATGCTCTGCCACACGTCGTGGTATCCGCTTCACCGTGCGACGATTGAAAAATACGGCGCCTGGGACCAACGCGGCACCGCTTGGACGCGCCCGGGCAATCTCGTCGGCAACGGCTACTTCACGCTTACGGAATGGAAACCCAACCAATACGTGCGCGGCACCAAGAGCGCTACGTACTGGGACCGCGCCGCAGTGAAGCTCAACGAAGTCTTTTTTTACCCCATCGAAAGTGAAGACGCCGAGGAACGCACGTTTCGCTCCGGTCAACTTCACGTCACGAGTACGATTCCCATCTCAAAAATCGCCGTTTATCGCAAAGACCATCCCGAGCTGTTTCATCCCGAGTTATTTCTGGGCACCTATGCCTATCGTTTCAACGTCACGCGCCCACCGTTTAACGACGTGCGCGTGCGGCGGGCGTTGGCGATGGCCATTAATCGCGAACAAATCGTACGCGACGTGAGCCGCGGTTATCAGGTTGCAGCCGGCCACTTTAGTCCGCCCGGCATCGCCGGTTTCACCGCTCAAGCTCAAGTGCCCTACGACTTGGCCGCGGCCAAAAAACTTCTCGCTGAGGCCGGTTTCCCCGGAGGCGCCGGTTTCCCGAAAGTCGAAGTCCTGATTAACACCAACGAAGGCCACCGACTCATTGCCGAGGCTATTCAGCAGATGTGGCGCAAGGGCCTCGGCATCGAGGTCGGTATTTTTAATCAAGAGAGCAAGGTCTGGGCGACGTCGATGCGTTCACTGAATTACGACATCGCGCGCTATGCGTGGATCGGCGACTACCTCGACCCGAGCACGTTTCTCGACATCATGGCGAGCGACAGCGGCAATAATCAGACCGGTTGGAAAAATGCTGAATACGATCGTTTGCTCAATGCCGCGAAAACCACCGCCGATCCGGCGCAGCGCTACGCCTATTTCCAACGCTGCGAAGCGATTCTTGCCGAGGAATGCCCTCTTGCCCCGATCTATTTTTACAGCCGCAACAACCTACGCTTAACCAGCGTCAAGGGCTGGTACGGCAACCTCCTTGATTTCCATCCGCTCAAGGGCGTCACCCTCGAAGCGGATGCGAAATAGATCGGGGCGCTGGGGCGGGACGTGTTTAGCCTCCGATTAAATTCTCTGTGATCAGAGTTTCAACGTGAGTTGAAAGTTATAGCTGATCGGTTGTTTAAGGGCGAAGGAGATCGGAATCGTTTCACGCGCCGGGGATCGATAATCGCCGCCCAAGGGGCGCAGCGCTGACGCAGTCTGCGCAATTGAGGAATATTGAGGGCCGCGATCATTGAGGAGATTGTTAATGACGAGATTAGCCTGCAATTCACGACGGCTTTTTAAACGCCAGGTGTAGCTCATCGTGGAGGTCACGATATAATAATCCTCGGGCGTGTAGACCGGGGTGTAGGCATCGACGTTGGGATTATCGATCGCCCGCAAGGGATTTGACGGATCGACAATCGTATCGGAGCCGCGCGACCCGATGATCTGCTTGTCCCGCCAGCGGACGCCGGCGCCAAGACGGAGCCCTTTGAGCTTCGTCGCCTGCAGCGTGTAGTCGGCAAAAAGATTCATCACCGGCTGGTCTTGGCTGCGGCGTTTGCCGTCCACAATGTTTTGGCGGAACGCGACGATGTTGTTGTAGGCGTTGGTCGCGTTGGTCGCGTCGGGCGAGCGCTGGTTGATCGGGATCGAGAGGTCCACGCTGGCCACGTTGGTGGAGCTGATGAGCACGCCGGCATCGGTCGCGATTTGGCGAAAGAGACCGGCGTTCCGGTCGATATAGGCTTTAACATCGGGGTAGAGATTCGACTCGTAGACTTTCGGAAAGCTTAGGCTACCGGTCAGGCGAAACGCTTTGTTCGGATTATAAACCACCTCGAACTCGAGACCGTCGCCCGCGCGCGTGCGGATGTCGCGGTATTGCGCGGGCAACAGACCGGCGCCGCGGATGTTTCCTCCCACCGGGCTGAGATCGCCGACGATATTGGAGTTGTAGAGCGCGTTAAAAAAGTTCGGGCCGTCTTGCGGGATCGCGCCGTTGATTTCTTCCGTTTGGTAATAGGTGAAATTCAGGTTCAGCCGGTTTTGGAAGAGTTCCATGCGCAGACCGTAGTCCGTGCCCTTCGAGACGGTGGGCTCGAGTTGTCGTCCGTCGATGCGCACGATGCTGCCGGGGGGATTAAAGGTCTCGGCAAAGTTGATCGAAGGGTTGAGCCAATTGGTGAGATGGAGCACCGAACCGACCGAGCGCGTGATCTGGCCGCCCTTAACCGGGGGAGGATTGAAGTCATCCTTGAAACGGTCGTTCGCGTAGCGCGGGTCACGGTCGCCGTTGGGCGCGATGCGGGGGCGAATGTCGGCCTCTTGAGCGGGGCCGATCGGGTTGCCGGCGGCGTCGCGTTGGCGATAGGTGAGACCGGCATAGTCGGCGGGGGCCGCCGGCCGGAGAATGCGATAATTGCCATTCCAGTTGAGGGGATAATCACCTTTGTCGAGTTGCTGGCGGGTGCTGAAATCAAAGGAATCGTAACGCACGGCCCCGAGCACGATGAGGCGGTTCTTGAAGAACTTCGCGTTGATCGAGCCTAGGATGTATTTGAAGTCCGAGACGTTAATCGCCTCGGTGTCGCGCCGGGAAATATCGATCACCCACTTGGGTTGGATGGTCGTGTTGGTCCCGGTGTTGGGGTCGATGTAACCGATTGTGCCAAGGGCAAGATCGGGGATCGGCCGGCTGCTTTGGTTAAAGTAACGGCGGATACGCACGTTCTGCGTCGCCGGGGACGAGAGAAAACCCCAGACGCGTTGGTCGGCGCCTTGGGCCACGCTCAGGTAACGAAAGGTGCTGATGCTGGTATTCTCGTTGATGCCTCCCAGGGTGTTGAACGCGAAGTTACCCCACTTGGTGTCGAGCACGTAGGCGGCGGCGCCACGCAGATTCTTAAAATCCACCGTGCGAAAACTACGCGCGAACTGACCATCCGTGTAGGGTTGAAGGAAGTTGGGATTGGAGCGTCCGTCGGGTGTGACGCGATTGATGTCGATGTAGGTGTTATTGCTGCCGCGGTTTTGCTCACCGTTAACGAACGAGTTTCCGCGGTTCACATCGCCGGCGACCTCGAAGTAGAAATTGCCGAGCCGCTGGTTGAGCGTAATCTGCAGGTCCTTAAAGCGCTGTTGGAGGATGGGTGCATCAGGCGAGATCGTGAATTCCTCCGAGAGCGGCCGAAAAAACGAATTGGCGATTGCGATGTCGTAGCGGTTGCTCGGGATATTGACCGCGTGCAACAACGTCGCGCCGGCGCTGTTGAAGGCCGGTAACGATCCCTGCACAAAGCCGCCGATGGGCGTGGTTGTGCTGTTGCCGCCCGGCAGGGTGATGGGGTCATTCTGGTAGTTGATGATCGCCTTCGATGCACCAAAGTGATCGTAAACGAAATAGTTGGCCCCACGGCGCCCAATCCCGAGAGCGTTGGCGTTGGTCGGGAGCGTGGTGGCGGCGGCGGGCGCGTTGAAGACCGTCCGCCCATCCCAGCCGGAAAAACGATCGTCGAGCGTCGTGAAGCCCGATTGACGTGAATTGACGCCATACTCGCCCTCGATCCGAATTTCGGTGCCGGAGAACGGCTTGAGCGTCGTGGTCAGAAACGCGGCTTTGCGCCGGTCGAAATCCTTGAGCCGCCAGCCGTCGCTGTCGCCCCAGACGCCGGCGGCGCGGACGGCGAACTTCGGATTCAGGCGGCGGTTCACATCAAACGTAGCGCGGTAGTTTTGCCACGAGCCAACGCTCAGCTGCACGGTTTGGAAATCGCGGTTCGTCTGCGCGCGCTTTGTGGTCGAGGAACTGATGCCGCCGAGCGAGCCATTGCCGAAAAGGATCGAGTTTGGCCCACGACCGAAGTCGTAGCGCTCAAGGTTGAAACTGTCGCCGTTGTTGGTTTGCGGGAAAAAATTCCTCTGCCCACGGCCCGAACTCACACCGCGGATCGTAAAATTGACCGGCGAGTTAAAGAAATTCTGCTGGCCGTTGTCGACGTTGAGCGTGCTGCTTGTCGCCCATTCGGCCGCGGCCTGGAGATCGGTGATGCCGAGCGCATCGATGAACTCGCGGGTGATCACCGAATAAGCGACCGGCGTGTCGCGCAGTTCACTGGCGAGGCGACCCCCTGCCAGCGAACCGGCGGCAGCAAAGCCGTTGTCCTTATCCGTGCTCACTTCAAAAGGCGTGAGTACCACCGCATCGCTCGGAATCTTTTTTTCCTCAATTTCCTTCTTTGGCAGAACCGTCGAGGCCGCCTGCCCATAAACCACCGCGGGCAACAGGAGTGCTAACCATAAAACGTTCAGGGTCGAGCGCACGGCAGGAGTCGATGCAGTAATCTTCATAGTAGGGTAAACGCAGCGGACGCTTAGGCGCCGCATCGCGCTAGAGATTTGAGGGTGGGGTTATGCCAAAGAGTTCAGCCCACAAAAACCGTGTCGAGGCGAAACCTTCAGCGAGGGCTAAGATTATCGGCACTAAACACAACGGTTCCCGCGGTATCGTGGAGTCGCAGCGACAGCCTCACGCCTTTATCACTCGGCCGCACCTCGCCCGACAGAAAACCGCCGAAGCCGGTGCGCAGGAAACGATGCGCGGGGCGCGGGGTTTTTTCGTCCCAGCCGCCGGCGTGCGCGTTGGTCGCGGCACCCACGCTCCACTCTTCGATGCCCGTCACAGCATCACGCGACACGTACTGCCAATGCCGATCACCCGTGATCACGGTGAGGTTTTTGTACCGCGCGAGAAGCTCGCGGATTTTTGACCCTTCAACTGCGTAACCGGTGTTCGAATAATTATCATCCTTTGAGGCCCGATCCGGGCCGACCATCGGCGTCGGCGTGATCACGATGCGAAAGGTCGCATCGGAGGCCGCGAGCGTGCGCTCGAGCCAAGCGATCTGCTCCACGCCTAAAATCGTCGGCGTCTGCGTGCGATCGTGTTCCCGCGTACTGCGGTCATCGCGGCCCTCTAAAAGCCAAACTTCGACGTGACGCCCCCAGCGCACGGTACGGTAAGACGGCTCGGAGGGAGCGGTTTGTTCACGAAACGTCCGCAGCCCGTCGGCAAACGTGAAATTACCCGTCCGCGCGCCGGGATGCGAATCATCCGTGAGCGTGTCGTGGTCGTCCTTTATAAAGAAACTCCCCACCTGTCGGTGAAAATCTCTTAGCGTCGTAAAACTATACATCCGCGCCCAATGGTAGCGCGCGAGCGCAAGCGTGAGCGCGTGCACGGGGCCGTGGTCGTAATAAACGGCGTCGCCCGTGTTCACGAAAAAATCAGGCCTGAGAGCGAGCATCGCCGGATAAATTGCAAAGCCATCGGGCCGGTCGCGGTCTTCGTATTGCTGGCAACTCATGACACAAAACGTGGCACCCGCATCGGCCTTCACATCGGGCGCGGTGACAAAACCGCCCGTCGTCATGCTGGTCGGAGCTGCGTCGGCGCTCGCGCGGTCTTCGACGATGATCTCGTAACGCGTCGCCGGAGTGAGCGCGCTCAGCGCAAACGTCGTGGTGAAATCTCGCGTGGGCTCGACGTCACGCCAAGCGGTGGACAACCACTCGGTTTGCCCGACGCGGCGGTATCGCACCCGCGTTTGGCCAGGCGCACCGACCGCGGCGCCGCGGATCGAACCGAGATCAGCGCCCGCGGGAAACGTAATCACGGGGCGGCCATTGGGATACGCGGCGTTGTCGCGTAGGCGGAGCGCTTCACCCGTCGTGCGGTCGAAAATTTGCGTAATCGGCAAAGGCCGGTCATCGGCCGCGCGCTCAGCGTCGCGCGTGATCCGCGTCCACACGGTAATCCCGGAGGCGGTGGGCTCGGTGAGCTTGAAGCCCGTAGCTTGGTGCGCTCCGGCCGCTGTCACCAACGCGAAGTACAATGAAAACAACGGGACGACGCGGCGGAGGCACATAGAGGTAGAATTTACGTGGGCTGAGGGTTCGTGGAAGTCGGACGTTCGACCTTTACGCCGAGGTCGCGCAATTTCGAGCGCAACGTGGCGGTGTCGACTTGTTGCGCGGGCAAATCACCTTGCAGCGCCATCGCGGCGGCGACGCCGGACGCCTCGCCGAGCGTCATCCAGACCGGTTCCATGCGGATTGAAGTCATCGCGATGTGGCTTGCCGAGCAGCAGACAGGGACAAACAAGTTGAGACATTCGCGGGCGGTGGGCGTAATGGCGCGATACGGGATTTTGTAGATGCCGCGGTGGCTTTCCTCAAGATAGAGCATCGAATATTCGCCACCTTGAAGCGCGATTTTTCCGTCGATCGGGTGCATCGCATAGGGCCAATCGTCTACGCCGTAAGAGGCGAGGCCGACGGAATCGCCGGGGTCGGTTTTACCCTCCATGTCCTGCTGGGTGACGACGTAGCTGGAAACCATACGGCGCGCTTCCCGGACGTAGAGTTGGTGCGGCCAGCCGGCGGTGTCGTCGAATTGGCCGGGGTCGAAGCCGGCGATGAGGGCACGCGTTTTGAGTTTTTCGGGCGCGGAAGGATCGGTGCGCAGGAAGTGCGTGATACCGCGCAAAAAGTCTTGGTGAAATTTCCAGATGCGGGCGCGCTCGGGCCAGTCGCCGTCGGGATAGGCGGCGTTGCAGCCGAAAACGGTGGGCGCGATCAGGCTGCGCGAGAGATTGCCGGCCCCGGGATAATGGATGCCGCCGGTGGCGAACTCGTATTCGCCGAGCTTACGCATGCGGCGACCGTTGAGGTTGAGTTTTTTGGTAAACGCGCGTCGGTAGATCTCGAAAGTAAACGGGTCGTAATCCTCGGGCGGCTCGATGGGGATTTGGTTTTTATCAAGGGTAAATTTCCAGCGGAAGCCGTAACCCATGGTGAGTTTGTCGGCACTGCCAATCGGGCCGGGCGTATAATCCTGCAAGAGCGGGAGGAGCCCGCTGCGCGCATCACCGGGTTTCACGTAGGGGTCGATGTCGTAGACGGCGAGTGGGGGGCGCACGCCGGCAAGATTTTCGCCGTAGTGGTCGCGGGATTCACGACCAAAGGTGTAGGTTACACCAGACTTCGCCATGAGGTCGCCCTCGTAGGAACAGTCGATAAACATGCGCGCGTTTACCGTCACGGCACTGACGGTTTTGGGCTGGGCGATCGGGCAGCCGAAGCGGTCAGGGGGAGCGTAGTCCAAGACGAGGGACGTGATCGTGGCGCCGGTTTTTGTCACCGAGGCGACCCGGTGCTCGTAAAGAATTTCGACGCCGTGCTGCTTCGCGAGGTCGGCGAACATGCGGCGGTATTGTGGATCGGTGAGGCCGTCTTTGAGGATTTTTTTAGCCGAGCCGCCGGCGGCTTCCGAGCGACCCCAATCGATGTGAATCAGGCCGCTGCCGGTCATGCCGCCGAGCCAACGACTAGGTTCTACGACGAGCACACGACAGCCCTCACGGGCGGCGGCGACCGCGGCGGCGATACCGGCGGCGTTGCCGGCGTAGACGCAGACATCGGCGATGAGCGTGCGCGGTTCAGCGCCCCGGAGAGGCAAGAGAGCGCCAAGCGAGACAAGACTACCCGTCCGAATGAAATCGCGACGGTTAAGGTGGGGATTCATCGGGAGCGGGGGTTTTTGGGGCGGTTGGGTGCGAGGAATTAAAACGTCTTGGTCGCCGAGAGGCGGAAGCTGCGCGGCGTAGTGTAGCTGAAGTAACGCGGATAGCTGACCCGGGCGGGCGAAGCGAGGTCGCCGTTGGCGGCGCGGAGGCCGCTGTTGTTGTAGAGCGGCGTGTCGTAGTTGAAGAGATTCGTGATCGAGAGATTGAAGTCGATTTTGTGGCGACCGATTTTCACCGGGTAGCCAACCGTCGCGGTGCCGAGGAAGTAGGCTTTCTGCCAGACCACGGTATACGCATCGGCGTTCGGATCATCAATGGCAGTGGCGGGATTGGCGGGATTCACGATGGTGTCGGCGCCGCGGTAGCCGATCACTTGCGGACCGCGGAATTGCATGCCGTAACCGACACGTAGACCGTTCAATTTACCCCGGCTGAAGCGATAGTCGGTGTAGACGTTGGCGGTGTACTTGGTGAGGCGGTTGAGGAGCTGCGTGCCGCTGACCCAGTTGGCGCGATTGGCCTGAAGAGAGTTCCACGCATTGACGGTGTTCGTGAGATCCGGCGAATTAGCGGTGGTGATGTCGGGCTTGGCGCTGGCGAGTCCGGCGGCGTCGAGCTGGATACCCGAATCGCCGAGAATCTGCTTAAAGATGGGGGTCTGGGCGTCCACCCAAGCACGGGTTTGGCGGTAGGCATCGGTCTGCGAGGCATTGGCGAGGCCGAAGTTGAGCGTGAGGCGCCAGTGCGGAGTAAGGTTGGCAACGGTCTCAAATTCGTAACCGCGACTCTTGCGGTCGAGGGTATCGTTCCACGCGATCGGCACATCGCCGAGGCCGCGGCGGTTGCGGCCATCAGAGCTGAGGTCGTCGACCGCATTGGCGTTGATGAGCGTTTGAATGCTGCTGAAACCGGAGGGCTGAGAGATCGAGGCGTCGTTTTCCTTCGACTCGTAGCGGCTGAGGGTGACGTAAAGTTTAGGACCGAAGGAGACGCGGAGGCCGTAGTCCTTACCTTCGGAAACTGACGGCGGCGGAGTGCCGTAGTCGATGGTCGTCTTGGAAAAATCCGTGGGGTTAAAGGTTTGGGCGAAGTTACCCCAAACCGAGACGCCCCAACCCACATTGAAAATACCGCCGATCGATTTCGTGGGCTTTTTGGTGCTGGTGGGTGGCGGGTTGAAGTCGTCCTGGAAGCGGTCGCGGGCGTATTGGGGCTGCGCGAGGCCGGTGGTCGTGTCGCGAGGGCGGGTGGCGGGGGCGAGTTGCGATGGGCCGGTGGCCACGCCTGCGGCATTTTTTGGGACGTAGGTGAGTTTGAAGTAATCGGCGGGGGCGTCGGGGCGGTAGATAAAATGCTCGCGGGTGAGCGCGCCGTAGCCGGACGGATGGTCGAGCGGGCGCAGGAAGAGTCGCTGGCTGCGGTCGACTTGGTCGGCGCGGAAGGCGCCGAGGAGAATCAGGCGTTTCTGCCAAAACGAAACCGTGGCGGACGCCTGGTAATACTTGGTGGTGGCGTCACTGAACGTGGTCGCATCATTGCGGTCGGAGCCCAGCACCCAAAGGGGATTGTAAGTGCGCGAGGTGCCGGCAACAGGATCGACGAGGGCAATCTCCTTCATCTCGGTCAGCTCGCGCTCGCGCTGGTCCCAGTAGTAGCGGTAACGCAGCGTCTGCGTGCGGGTGCTCGTGACAAGGCCCCACGCACGGGGATCAGCGTCGACCGGAATCATATAGTATTCGCGGGAGCGAAAGAGCTGCTGATTCTCAACCGCGCCGATGACGTTGGCGCGGAGATCGAACCAGCGCGTGCTTTTGGCGTAGGCGATGGCAAAACGCGCGGCTTTATTCGTCGTGTCGACTTTCTGGCGCTCCGGGCGGCTGAATTCGTTGTACGGCTTCAGGAGATTCGGGTTGGTCGCGCCGTCGGGCAGGAGGCGGTTGATGTCGATGTAGGTATTTTGGTAACCCTGATTCGTGTAGTAATCGATGAGGCCGTAGCTGAACAGTTTGTTCACGCCACCGGAAAACTGAACATTGACCGATTCGCCGATCCGCTGGTCGAGGAAAACGGTGACATCGCGAAAACGGTTAATCGCCGTGGGATTCGGCCCGATGTTGGTGAACGAACGGCTCGGCACGCGGAAGGTAGAGCCGGCAATCGCGGCGTCGTAGATGCCCGGTGTGATGATGGACGCGTCGATGAGCGGACCGCCATTGAAGCCTAGATTGGAGCCGCTCACGGCCGTGACGCCGTTGATCGGGCGGTTGGCGCCGAAGGTATTGGTCTGCATCATGCCGGTGTAGCTCAGAGCGGTGTTGAAGCCACGTCCGGAGGCGGGCGAAACGATCCAGGCGTTGGCGCCCACTCGGGACGCGCCGAAGGCGGACTGGCTCGGCAGCGTGGTGGCCTGGAATCCGGAGTAGACGGTCTTGCCGTCCCATCCGGTGAGAGAGTCGTTCAGCGCGTTCATCCCGGCCGTGGCCTTCTGCTCGTAATAGTCACCGATGACCGACACGCGGGTGTTGCGCGTGAGTTCGACCGTGAGCGACGGCGAAACGCCACGACGCTGGGTGCGCTCCCAGTCGCGGTAGGTGTGGGTATCCTGCCACGTGGTCACGACGCGGGCGGCAATTTTGCTCTTCAAAGAGTAGTTGGCGTCGACCGTGGCCCGGAGCGAATCCCACGAGCCATACTCGGTGCGGACCTCGGTGGCATTGCGACCGAGGCGGGCGCTTTTGACGACCGCATTGGAGGTGCCGCTGATGGTGCCGGTGCCGAAGAGAATCGAGTTGGGGCCGCGGGCGTAGTCCATGCGCTCGAGGTTGTAGGTCGAGGGATTGGTGCCGCCGGTGAAGAAGTTGCGGTTAACCGCATTGGAGCTGACGCCGCGGATCGTGCTGCTGCCGGTGCCGCCGAAGAGCTGCCCACCGCCGTCGTCGGGCGTTGTCGTCGCACTCACGGTCCAGTTGATCGCTTCGTTGAGATCACTCAAATTGAGCGCATCGAGAAACTCACGGGTCTGCACCGAGTAGGCGACGGGCGTCTCGGCGAGATCGCTGGCGAGGCGACCGCCGGCGAGCGAACTGGCAGCGACAAAGCCTTGGTCGCGCGACGTATTCACTTCGAAGGGCGAGAGTTTTACCGCAGGTGCAGCCGCGGGCTCGAACGACGATACGGCAGTGGTTTGAGCAAAAAGTTGCGGCAGGGCAAGGGCCGCGACAAGGGCGATGAAAAAGCGGGGTGAGCTAAGCGGGGAGCAGGATTTCATGGCGGTAAAAATGATGATGAAAAATTAAAACGGACCAAAGAGAAATTTGCCGTGAAGGCGGAGAGCGGTGACGGCGAGAGAGCGGATTTAAAAGCGAAGCGGGAGCGAAGGGTTTCACGCCGTTCACACCCCGCTCAAAACCAACCGGAATTTAGTTTACCAAGATCAGAAATCGAGACGGGCGGAGAGCGTCCAGTTGATGGGCGTGCGATAGGAGAAGCCGGCCGGCACGGTGTAGACGGCAGGCGAGGTGACGTCGGCGTTGCGGTTGCGGAGGATGGTATTGGTAGTCTGGCCGCCGGGGAGATTCACGAAATACATCGGCGTGGTGTTGTTGAATAAGTTTTGGATATTGAGGTTCAACTGCACGGTGCGACGGTCGCGAAGCTTCCAAGTGTACCCGAAGCGCGCGTCACTCGTGGTGTAGGATTTGGAGTAGACCGGCGTGTAAGCGTCGACCGAAGGATCGTCGATGGCGGCGGCAGGGTTGGCGGGGTTCACGATCGTGTCGGCGCCGCGGTAGCCGACGACCATCTTGCCGCGATAGTGTAGACCGAAACCAGCGGAGAAGCCTTTGAGTTTGCCTTCACGGAAAGCGTAATCGGTGCCGAGGTTGGCGGTGTAGTCGGTGGCGCCGGCGAGTTTTTGGGTGCCGGTGACGAGGTTGGGAATAGTCGTCGTCTGGAGGGAATTCCAGGAGTTCACGGCGTTATTGACGGCGGAGACGTTGATCTGCGCGGGGTCGTTGTAAGCCGGGTTAATCGAGGCGACGTTGGAGGAGCTGATGACAACACCAGCGTCGGCGAGGATTTGGCGAGCGACCTTGTCCTTATCGGCGATGAAAGCGCGGCTATCGGGCGCAATATTTCTTTGGGTGCCGTCGGTGTGCGCGGCGTTAAAGAGTAGGCGCCAGGAGCGGGTCAGGTTGGCGGTGATTTCAAATTCCACGCCCTTGGACTCTTGGGTCTGCGTGTCGCGGACGACCGTAGGCAGGAGGCCTTCGTTGCGAATGTTGCGGCCGCCAGGGCTGAGGTCACCGATGATGGGAGTATTGAAGATAGTGTTAAAACTACCAATTAGGCCGCCGGGGGCGTTCACGGGGGAGAGATTTTGGTAAGAGGTAAACCAACCGAGGCTCATCGAGATACGGCCGCCGAGTGGATTCAGCCGGATGCCGGCATCGGTGCCACGGGCCGCTGAAGGAGGGAGCAACGAGCTATCGAGGCGTTGGACAAGGAGGTTGGGATTAAACGTGGTAGCGAGGTTGCTATAGATGCCGAGCCACGGGGTAACGTTGTACGTGGCACCGACCGAGAAGGTATTAGAGGCGACGTTGAGCGCGGGCGGGTTGTAATCGTCGCGAAAGCGGTCAGCGGCGTATTGCGGCTGCGCGAGGATGCTGCTAGCGGCCACGTTGGTGGTGGCGGGAACAGTCAGGCGCGGACGAGAATCGGCGGGCTGGGCAGGACCGGTGGCGACGCCGGCGGCATTTTTTGGAATGTAGGTGAGCTTGGCCCAGTCTTGGGGCGCGGCGGGCTTGAAGGTGATGTTACTGCCGCTCCAACCGGCAGCGTAATCGCCCGGGAGCACGGTGTTTTTGGTTTCAAGATAGGTGAGGTCACGACGGAGCGCACCGATGAAGACGAGCCGGTTTTTAAACATGCTGAAATTACCCGCCGTCATAATGTGTTTAAATTTGGTGATGTTGTCGGCGCTGTTATCTTTGCGCGTGGCGTCGAGGACGCGCTGGGGCGTGACATTGGTTACGGTGCCGTCGGTGTTGCGCAGGGTGAGCGAACCGAGGTTGGTGTTATAGAAATCACGACCGCCTTGATTCATGTAGAGGCGGTACCAGAGCGCGGTGCTGTTTTGGGACGCATCCCAGTAGCGGGCGTCGGGGCCGATACTTTGGAGGGGCAACAAATAAAGATAGCTGCGCTTGGACTGGAGTTGATCATTAAGACCGCCACCGACGGCGAGCTGAAGTTTACCGATCGGCGTTTCTTTGATGTAAGCGGCAGAGGCGCGGAGACTCTTGAGCTCGTAGCTGCGGAGATTTTGGTAATCCCAGAATTCGCTGTAGGGTTTCTTGAAGTTCGGGTTGGCGGTGCCGTTAGGGAGATTTTGCGTGATGTCGATGAACACGGTGTTGGCGCCGCGGTTGATGGCGTTGTTGCCGTCGATTTTGACCTTGTTGGTGTCGCCCGCGATTTCGAAGAAGAGCGACTGGCCGATGCGGTGGCTGAGGGTGAGGGCGAAGTCCTTGGCGACTTGGGCCTGCGTGGGTTTGCCGCTGGTCCAGAGATTAGTGGTCGATTGCGAAGGAACTTTGAAACCGATGGCACCGGCGAGGGCGTTGTCGTAGCGGCCGGCGGGAACTTCAAAACCGTCGATCATCGGCTGGCCGGCGTAACTCACGCTGGCGCTGGTGATGGCTTTGCCGCCAATGAAATTGCGGTTGGCCGCAGTACCGTTGCCTTGCGCGCCTTTCGTGCGGAAGACGTTGGCGAAATTCAGGACGTTACCCGTGCCGAAGGCCGTGGGATCGTAGACCCAGAGCGGCGAGAACAGCGGATTGGCGTTGTTGGTGCCGTAGCTGATACCGGCGGCGGCTTGCTGCGCGGCGGTGGGTGCATTGGCGGGCAAAACGGAGTCGGTGAAGGTGGTCTTGCCATCCCAGGCGGACACTTGGTCGGTGAGGAAGGTCGGGAAAGTTTTCTGCTTTGTCTCGGCGTATTCGCCTTCGGCGCGGAGCGTCGTGGCGTTGGTGAGATTATACGTGCCCGCGACGAAGAGGGCTTTCTTACGCCGCCATTCGTTTTCGCGGTAGGTGTCAGCGTCTTCCATCATGCCGGCGACGCGGATAGCGGCCTTGTCGTTGATCGGGCGATTCAGGTCGAGGGTGCCACGGTATTTTTGCCAAGAGCCGAGCTGCACTTGGACTTGGTTGATCGTCTTGGTGGTAAGCGCTTGCTTGGTCACGGCGACCGGCGTACCGCCGAATTGGGCGGCGCCGAAGAGAATGGCGTTGGGGCCGCGGGCGAAGTCGAAACGGTCGAGCGCATAGCTATCGGTGTTGTGATTAAACGGGAAGAAATTGCGCATCGGGTAATTCGATTCGCCGGGAGCGGCGCCGCGGATCGTGATGTTGAGCGCGGGCGAGAAGCCGAAGCCTTGGTCGACGTTGTTGCCAGGATTGTAGGTGGTGTTCACGGACCACTCCATGGCTTGCGTGAGATCAGTGATGTTGAAGGCGTCGAGAAATTCCTTGGTGAGCACCGAGTAAGCAACGGGCGTGTCCTTGAGATCGGTGTTGAGGCGGCCGCCGGCGAGGGCGCTGGAAGCGACGAAACCTTCATCACGACTGGTGTTCACCTCGAAGGGCGAGAGTTTGACCGTGGTTTCCGAGGCGGCTGAGGCGGAGGGAGCAGGCGCAACTTGGGCGTGGGCCAAATTTAAAGTCAGAGCGACGACGGCGAAACGACCGATAAAGTTGGGAGTGAGGAAGCGCAACGCCTTCAGGAGCGACAAACGGGAGGGGCAATGATGCAGGTGCATAGGGTGTTTTGGTGAAACGGTCAGGTTGGAAACAAGAGTCTGGAAAGAGATCGATCAGAAGACTGACGGGGGTAACGGGGGTTAAAAACTCCGGCGGGGTAACTGAACACACATGGAATTAGATTCTAATAATGTTTTCGACACCTTTAATGCGTTAACGTAACGCAACTCCATGCCCGCCCCTACCCTTCGCCAAATCGCGGCGTTGGCCGGCGTGAGTCCGATGACCGTGTCCCGCGCAATCGTTGGCCGCGGCCGGATCGCCGAGACCACCCGTCAACGCATCGTACAACTAGCCCGCGAACACGGCTACACGCCCGATCCCGCGATCGCGAAACTCATGCACCATCTCCGCGGCCGGCGCGCCCAGCGCTTCCAGAGCCTGATTGTCGGGCTGTCCACGCGTCGGGCCGACGACCCGGAAGTCTATTTTCGCATGATCAGCCGTGGGGCCAAAACGCGTCTCGCCGAGCGCGGCTACAGTTACGAACCCATGCATATCCCATCCAACCCGGCGGATTGGGCCGGCCTCCAACGCACGCTCAAAAGCCGTGGTGTCGAGGGTGTTTTGATTTTACCGCAAGCCGCGCCGATCGACCTCACGCCCGTGCTCGATTGGAGCCAGTTTTGCGTCGTCGCCGCCTCCGCCAGCGCGACGCTACCGGGGGCGCATCGCGTCACACCGCACCACTTTGCCAACATGCTTTTGTTGTGCCGCACGCTTAAGCAGCAAGGCCACCGCCGCATCGGTCTCGTGATCACATCGGATCACGATCGACGCACCGAACACGGTTTCACCGCCGGCGTCACGTGGCACGGGCTCAACGAATCGGCGCATTTCGTGCCGCCTTACATCAGCCACCAAAATAACCCAGCCGAGCTGCGCGCCTGGTTCGCACGGGAAAAACCCGATGTGATCATCACGAGCCAACTGAGCACCGCGCGCGCCTGCGCCGCCGACCTCCGCTGCAAGCTCCGTGGCCCTGTGCGCTTCGTGTGCACCAGCCGCTTACCCACCCGCGCCGCGCAGATCGCCGGCATCGACGAACGCCCGGAACTCATCGGTGCGGCGGCGGCCGATCGACTCGCGAGCATGGTCGAGCGCCGTAAACCCACGCTCACGCAAGCCCCGCAATCCACCCTACTCACGGGTCGCTGGATGGATTAATACAGCCGGCCTAAGCTAGACATCTAAAGCCATAAAGTTCTGCTCACGAGTCTGACTACACCAACCTGACTGACGGCCTCGAGCCAAACCTAAGACGCACACAGCCGCATTTAGGCCTAGTCGAAACGGAAAAAAGTTTCCGGCGCTGGTTTTGCACACAAAGCCACTCGACACCCCTCGGAGCCGCTGCCTTTAACACGTGCCAACTCCCCGCCTTCACCCCCCAAGGCCCCTCATGTCATCTGTCCAACAAGCACGATGGTTTTACGAGCACGTGCAACCCCACGAGCCAGCCT
>CAMDRP010000024.1 GCA_945906965.1 Opitutus sp. GAS368
CGGGCGCTTACCGCATACTCTGGTATTACGGTCCCGACGAGCGCGACCCAAAGACCAAGAAGAATATCCCTGTGATCACGGTCTTCGCCATTATACCGCACCCGCGCTAGCCGACCTGCCGATTTTGGGTCACGAATTGTGTCATTTTCGCACCAACAATTGTGTCACGCCGCAGCAGCGTTGGCGCGCGTGTCGATTTGACCCGTTCCAAAAATTGATTATAAATAACTTAAACGCACAATAAATATTATGTTTAATTAATATTAATTCAAACTACCCTGATGCTTAAGCGCACGTCTTGACGGCCCGCGTTAGGGTAATAACGTAATACCAATGCCCACCCTCACCTTCAAAGTCTCGCCCGAGGAAGCGCGCGCGATTCGCAGCAAAGCCCGCGCCGAGCGTGCCACCGTCTCCGCCTTCCTGCGCATCCGGGCGCTCGGCGCGCCACCGGCCCCCCGGAAAATCATCATCAAGAAACATCCGGTCTCCGGGCTGCTGTATGATGCCGGCGGCGTCGGCGGCCCGCTGGTGACACGCGAACAAATTAAAGCGGCGCTCGCCGATTTCCCATGAAATACCTCCTCGATGTGAATGCGCTGCTCGCATGGCGGCATCCTGGTTCCACGGATCACGCGGCTTTCCACGCGTGGGCGGCGCAGGAAAAGTTTAGTGCGCTCGCTACCTGCGCCCACGCCGAACTCGGCTTCCTGCGGGTGTCGATCCAAGTGTTCGGGTATTCTGCCGAGGCCGCGGTAAAAGCCCTCGCTGAAATCAAGCGGGATGTCGGCGGATTCGTCTCCACTTCTCCCTCGCCCAAACTCCCGTCGTGGTGCCGGAAAGGCGCCCAGACCTCCGACGCTTATCTGGCGCAGATCGCGGCATCAGCCGGCCTCACCCTCGCAACCTTTGACACCGGCATACCCGGCTCGCACCTCATCGCCTGATTCGCCGACTCCTCATCTATACCAGCCGTCCTGCTTCATGCCTAGAATTATTGGAAGAGGCGCAAAGCCCCGGCGATGGTTTGATGTAGAATTCGGCGGCGGTTCGCAGAAACGCTGCCGAGTTTTTTGCTTATGGCCGTCTTTCTCACGACAGGAAAGAACACACAGTCAAAGGCCGTAAGGTGGTCGCAGCCGTCAGCCTCATCGAGCAAGACTTGGCCTGGCAGCAGTTTATCGGCCGGCCTCTTCGTCGTTCCGTAAATGACGTTGATCTTCGGCCAGCGGCCGCCGGCAACCTCGTCAGAGGAAAGAATGATGGCCGGGTGTTCGTCACGGTCCTCGGGATTGACGCGGACCTTCACTACATCCCATTGCCGTAGAATGACACTCATCGACGAAACGGCTCGGGTTCGTCTGAGCCAGACTGCAAAAAATCGATTTGGTTTGCGGTTCGCTCGAGCGCGCCATCGGGGAAAATTGGGAACGGCTCGGACATCACTGCCGGCACGAGCTGAACCACACGCGAGCCTCGACGAATAAACACGGGCCTCGATTTAAGAGCGTTGTCCACCAATTTTCCCAAGACGCCTTTCGCTTGGGTCACAGTTAGAGATTGCATAACGGACCGAAAATAGGACCGGTGCCCTATCGACGCAAGCTCAACCACTAGTACCGCGTAAACTGCAGGTGGCCTCAATGATGGGTTGCGCCGTGTTGAGTGACGCAAAAGTTGGGACAAACGAATCCCCCTAATTATCAGGTACCGAGCCGGAGCCGCCGATCAAGCGTGTGGGGCGACCGCGGCTTTACGATCAGGCCGTGCAACAGGGCCTGATCATGAACGTCTTCGCTCGCCCACGTCGCCCGTTTGGATAGCACCATTTCGAGAGCGTGTGCCAATTAATTCCTTCCCGCTTAGCGAACTGTTCAAACGTTAGCCCGCTCGCACGATAGCCCTCCACCAGTTCTTCGCGCCTCGCCACCGATGTGATCGGCCGACCGCGGCGGTCTCTCTTCTCATCCTGCACCTCTGTCTCGATGGTTATCATTTCGACAGATTACTCGAATGCCGATCATCCCGCTATGAGGTCGCCGGCCGGACGCTTACTTAGCTTTCGTGATCTGGGTTCCTTTATAGGGTCGCAGACTAACATTACAAGTGGCCTGGATTTTGGGGGGACCACCGCAACATTCTTGACGCCATCGTATGTAAGACGAAGGTAAGACCATGCCTTCTTTTACGGTCAAACTGCCTATGCCGCTCGACAAGAAGCTCCGCACCATGGCACGGCGACGCGGCGAAAGCCTCTCCATGATAGCGCGCCGCGCCTTGGAGCGGGAGATTGTGACGGACGGACCAGATTTTGCAGTGCTTGCGGGAAAGCATCGTGGCATGTTCCGCGGCCCGAGTGACCTCTCGACCCGCGAGGGTTATGGACGTTAAGCGAATTGTGGATGCAGGGCCGCTCGTCGCTTGGCTGAATCAAGCCGACCAATGGCATGATTGGGCGGCGAAAGCGCTCGCCCAGGGACGCGGGCCGCTTCACACCACGGAAATTGTGCTGGGCGAGGCTTGTTATCATTTGGGCGGCAACTCTACGCCAGTGCAGGCGCTACTTGATTGGGTGCGTCGTGGAGCACTTGTGCTGCACCCACTTTGGCCGCAGCAACTGGCACGCACCCAAGAATTGATGCTCAAGTTTGAGCGCATGGACGCCGCGGATGCTTCGCTCGTGGTTTTGTCTGAGCTGCATCCTCGCGCGATTGTCGTCACGGTCGATGCAAGAGATTTCCGTGTTTATCGTCGCTTCCGGCGCAACTCCATTCCTCTGCTTACCCCGCTAATCAGGTGAAATCGTCGGCCGAATCGATTTCGTCAAATGCACAGGCATTACTTCGCGTCACTCCCACCCTATCCGCTCTTTTTCTATGACCAATGGGCGCTTAGTGACTTTGGTATGAATAGATCCGAGGTATTCTCCTAAAATCCCGATAAAAAATAACTGCACCGAAGCAAAGAAGAACAAGCCTATTACAACCGGCGCGATCCCAAGGGCAAAGCGCTCCCAAAATATGAGCTTGTACACGAGGTAGGCAAAACCGACGAGGAAGGACAAAGCAGACGCACCAAACCCGACCATGGTCGCTAGTCGTAGCGGCACCTTGGAGTGACTCGTGATTCCCAGCATCGCGACATCGTAGAGAGTGTAGAAGTTATTTTTGGTGATCCCGCGCTTACGCAGGGGTTGCTCGTACGGTACACGCGCGACCGGATAACCTAGTTCGCACACCAACCCCCGCACGTAGGGGTAAGGATCTTCCATCGCGCGCAAGTCCTCAATTACCTTGCGATCGTAAAGCCCGAAGCCGGTGGCGTTCTCGATCAATTCCACGTCAGCTAGCCGTTTGACCACTTTGTAATAAACGCGGCGCAACGTAAAAAATAACCATGATTCCTCGCTTTGGATCTTCTGCCCCATCACCACGACGTATCCCTCAAGCCATTTTTTTATAAGCTCCGTAACCAACTCAGGCGGATCCTGTAAATCTGAAGCCATCACGACAACCGCATCACCGCTCACCTCCAACAGTCCGTGATAGGGTGAACGGACGTGACCAAAATTGCGCTGATTTAAAATGGCCTTTACCGGCAAGCCCCCCGCAGGTTGGCGCTCGGTTTGAGCGACGAGCTTCCTCAACTCATCTTGGGTTCCGTCGGTGGAAGCGTTGTCGATAAAAACCAATTCGCACGCCAAGTCGGGCAATCCCGCGACGACCGCAGTCAACCGTTGGTGCAACAACGCTACGTTATCCCGCTCATTGTAGCAGGGCGCCAAAAGGGTAAGGGAGCGAGCTGTTGAAGTCATGACGATGCAGCCAGAGGTGACAGTCCTGAGAGGCTACCGCAAGCTTGAGCCATGTCTACTAGGCTTACTAACTGGAATCGAAACAGCTCTCTTTGCGGAGTCCCGATCTTAGGCTTCATGGTAGAGTCAGGCCCCAAGAACAAATTCTGATACCTTAGACCTGACCGGTGCGCCGCCATCATCCAAAATGTAATGCCCGCAATCCGGGAAATAATGGACCGTAGTACCGGGGAAAATCTTAAGCCACCGATCGCGAAAATGATCGTTGAAGCAGAAGTCTCGACCTCCCCAAACGATCAATTTTGGATTAGTTTTAAATCGAGAAAGATTTTGTTCAATGAACGCTAATGTAGGTCGACTGGGATGATTAAGTTCTAAGGGGATATCCTGAACAAAAGCGTTCACCGCGACTCGATCATTCCAATTAGAATAAGGCAGCAAATAGCCCTTCTGCTCATCCTTGGACAATTTGCGTTGGTTCATTGACATCCAGACCGCAGGTGCGGCGAAGCCGTTGAGACCTCGAACTAACAATTTACCTAAAATGGGCACACGACAGATAGAAATTCGCCAGGGGATTTGATCAGAAACAAAGGCCGCGGTGTTAAGAATGGTGATCTTTCCGATTAATTCAGGATGGCGGGCGGCGAAACCAAAACCAATGGCCCCACCCCAATCGTGCACGACTAGATGAACGAGTTTAAGATCGAGGGTTTTTATCAGCGCCTCGATGTCTTTGATACGATTATCTAAAGTGTAATCGTAATGCTGGGGTTTGTCGGATAACCCCATGCCGATGTGATCAGGCGCAATACAGCGTATGTTTGGCGACAAATCCCGGATCAGATCACGATAAAAGAAGGACCAGGTCGGATTGCCGTGTAACATAAGCACCGCCACATCTTGGCGTGGGCCTTCGTCGACAAAACTCATCCTCGCACCGGACGGGGTGGCAAAAGATTTAGGTGTGAAGGGATATAACTTCGCTACCTTATCTGCAATTTTTGAAAGTAACTTTACCATTCGAGAGCGAGCATCAGGCAATTTAGGCCACTACCGATTCCCAGTAAGCCCACGCGGTCACCCGGTTTGATCGCACCTTGTTGAACTGCAATAGCCAGGGTGGCTGGCAAGGATACCGAGCCCATGTTGCCCAAGGTCTCAAACGTGGAAAAATCCTTACTCAGATCAAGGCCCAGCGTCTCGTACAGTTTGCGTCGATGCACCGAGCCCACTTGGTGGCAAATAAAACGGTCCATTGCGTCAACGCTCAGACCTGTGGTGGTTGCGAAATCCTCCCAGGTGGCTCGAGCCAGTTCGACGCCAGCGATGAGTAATTGCTCCGAATCGGTCTGCATTGCCAGCGACTCCGCGCCATGCGTGTCGCCCTGACACAAATCGCTGTGTTGTGTGGCCGCACGAGCGACACCACCGAGCAATTTGTGTCCGTTTGGAGCGAGGTCTTGGTGGCAAATTAATGCACCTACTGCGCCCGAACCGATGGTGAGATTAGCGAAAAACGGTTTGATCTCATTTCGTGTAAGATTTTTTTCGCGTAATGTACGTAACGTTTGCTCGACCAACGGTCGCCCGTGTTCACCCGCCACGACTAAGGCGCAACGAATCTGTCCGCTCTCGATCATGGAAGCCGCGACGGTCAAAGAATTCAGAAACCCCAGACAAGCGTTGGAGACATCAAAAATCTGAGCCGTCGCGGGCAGGCCGATTTTCCGATGCGCAAACGATGCCGTCGCCGGCTCCAGCATGTCCCGGGATACGGCGGCATGGATAAAAAGCTCCACCTGTTCAGGCTTGAGCTTGGAGGCCGCGAATACGGCTTTACCGGCAGCGGCACTAGCATCGGAGGGGCGCGTGGCATCAGACCAGACGCGTCGCTCACGAATCCCGGTCATCAACTCGAGCCGGCCGAAGGGCAACTTAAGGCGCTCATAAAGAGGCCGCAGCTGTTCCTCGATCGAGGCCGAGGAAAGGATTTCATCGGGCAGCGCGACGGCAAGGGCTTCGATGCGGACTTTGGAGAATCTCATGTCGCAGATGAGTCCATGCGCATCGCTAGACGAATGACTTCCTTATCGAAGAAATTGTTTCCGAGTCCGGCGTCCACCACGAGTGTCGCGCCGTTGATGCCACTGCTGCGTTCGCTGAGTAAAAACACAGCCGTATCTGCAATCTCCGCGGTCGAAAGATTCCGTTTTCGAAACGTCAGTTTCTCCGCGTAGAGATAGCTTTCTAAGTAGCCGGGAATACCGGCGGACGCGCTGGTCTTAAGTGGGCCGGCGCCTACGACATTGAAACGTACTTCGCTATCGGCGCTGAACGATTTAGCGAGAAAGCGCGTGCACGAATCGAGCGCGGCTTTGATCGGGCCCATGTAGCCGTAGTTATCCGGCGTCACGAGCAGCGATGAAATCCCGATAGTCACCACCGAGGCGTTCTTCGCGAGCAACGGTTTAAAGGCGTTGGCGATTTCCACGAGGGAAAAGGCCGAGATCGCGGTCGCTTGCAGGAAATCCGATCGTTTGGTTTCGTGAAACGCCTTGAAGCCATCGCTGTAATTCGCGAAGGCGATCGAATGAACAATGCCATTCAGTACTTTATGGCCAGCGGCGGCAATTTCGCCCGCGATTCGGTTCGCCGCACCTTCTTGTTCTACGTCGCAAATAAAGACAGGCTTGCCGCCTAGCAACGAGGCGAGCGATTGCCGGCGTATTTCAGAACGCACGCTGTAAAGGACCTTGGCCCCCTGCTCCTCCAGCGACTTGGCGATAAACCAAGCGACGCTCTTGCGATTGGCGACGCCGAAGACCAGAAACGTTTTACCGGAGACTTGGAGGAAATCGCTCATGCTTTGGGCGCACCGGCGGGAGTCGTCCAAGCGACGGTGAAATCGACCGTGAGCACGCGCTTCTCGGCGCTTTTCACGCTACCGCTCATCATGGTGAAACCACCGAGTGATTCTTTTTTCTTAACCTCAATGGTGATCGTTTCACCGGGATAAACGGGATTGCGGAAACGCACATCACTGATCTTGGCCATGAGCGGTACGCCGGCCGGCGTCCCCTGCCCTGAGGCTTGGCGAGCCAGATATAAGGCGCCGGTCTGAAACACTGCTTCACAGAGCAACACGCCCGGCGTGATCGGCGCGCCAGGATAGTGGCCTTTGTAAAACTCTTCGTCGGCCCGCAGCGTGCGTTTGGCGATTAAACCATCGGGCGTTTCCGACACAATTTCGTCAACAAAGAGAAAAGGTGGACGATGCGGAATGAGATCAGTGACTTGGCTCATAGGAATCAGGCCGGAGTCGACGCCGGGGCGGCTTGTTTGAGGGCGAAAAGATATTTGTCCACTTTGTTGGCCGTGATGATGCCGTAGTTAATCGTACCCAGCCAACCGGACATGATGATACCTACACTTCCGGCGTGGAACAGTCCCGGGAGTTTTTCGGAGAGATGCATAGAGACGGGCAGTCCTTCAAATTTGGTCCCGAATGAAGTGCCATTAAGATGAGTGGTGTAGCGTTCGATGGTTCGCGGCGTGGCGGCTTCTTTCCAGTCGATCTTGGCGCGCACATCAGGAATAAATTTCTCCAAGGCCACGAGTGATTCTTCGATCATGCGTAGTTTGTGCGCCTCGTAATCATCCTCGGAAAGCGATTTCCAATCGGGATAAAGACCGTTGAGCGAAGCTACAACGGTGTAGCGATCGGAGCCGGGACGTGTATCGGGGTAATACACCGAAAACGTCCGACTCGTGGTCTGAAAATGCGTGAGTTCTTCGTTGCTGTACTGCGGCGCAGCAGAGGTGAAAACGAGGTCGCCAATGTGCGGGATAATTTCGCCTTTACGGATGCCAAAATAAACCTGACAGGAGCTGGAATTGATTCGGACGGCCCGCGCTTGCTCAACGAAATCGACGGGGAAATTTTTTTCACCTGCGAGCCGGAAGATCGTGTTTTTGATGTTGGCGTTGGACAGAATTGCTTTGGCACGAATGACGCGGCCGTTGCTGGAAACTATACCGCACGCGACTTTCTGGCCGGCGCGTTCCTCGACCAGGATTTTCTCGACGAGGACTTTTTTGCGCAGCTCTACGCCATTTTTCTTCAACTCGGCGACCATTTTTTCGATCAGATCATCGGAACCGCCGCGAAACGTGTAAACGCCAGCTCCCATGAAGTTCGAAAACACGATCCCGAAGGTGATTGCAGGGTCATCGAAATTAGAACCGTTGGCGTAGGAGATCGGCTCCATCAGCAAGCGGTGGACGTCGAGTCGGCCCGGGAAGAAACGATTCAACATTTGCCCCGTCGTCTCCGGGTTGTTGTCGTAATAATTCATTGCCCGCAGGTAATCGTAGAATGCTTCCACCTCGGTGCGCTGCAGTTTAAATTGGTCGACGAGCACGCGGGTGTAATCTTCGCGGGTGAACGTCGTCCAAACATCCATCTGCGGGTTCACGAATCGGATGTCTTTTAATTGCACAATCGCATCGGAAATTTCTTTCGTCCAGTAGCGGCGACAGGACTTGATCATGCCGCTCGGAAAGCCGTGCAGCGAGATGTCGAAAATGTGACCACCTTTCCGCGTGAACCAGGTGGCGAGCCCGCCAAATTGATAGTGATGCTCGACCAAGAGCACGCGGTGGCCGGCCTTCGCGAGCGCATTCGCACCCGTGAGGCCGCCTAAACCGCTGCCGATCACAATCACATCGTACTCGTCGGCGACACCTTTGAGCCAATCGTAAGCCATGAAGCGACTAAGGTGAGCCGCCGTCTGGCCAAAGCGCAACTCAGAGTTTGAGGCCGCGCAGATATTTGAACGATTCAGGAATCGAGCGGAGCGGATACATCGTCTCGTCCTCAAGAAAATAGTGTTTCACCCCGATTTTTTGGGCGGCCCCGAGCACTTCTCGCCAATTAATTTGTCCGTCGCCGACGGCAACTTTGGCCATCGTGGGACTGCCGCCAGTGTGGGTGCCGCGTTGGAAATCCTTCAACATATCCTTAATGTGCAGCATCGAAAAGCGATTAGGGTATTTGGCCAAGAGGGCCGAGGGATCGATTCCGGTGATAAAAACCCAGTACACGTCCATCTGGAAGGTCACGAGGTCCGGCTGCGTCTCACGGACCAGTAGATCGAACATAGTCTCTCCATTACCGGCCGCGGTCGGACGAAACTCGAGGCCGTGCGGATGGTAGCCGAACATCAAACCGGCTTTTTTACAAGCCGCGCCCCATTCGTTGAATTTGGCGGCCATGGCGTGAGCCATTTCCTCGCTAAACGGCTTGGTCTTGCTCACAGGCGGATAGGGCACGACCACGTACTTAAGCCCGAGGACCTTAGCGTCAGCGATGACGGCGTTGATATCTTTTTCAAAAAGTCCGTAGCCAAAATGTCCGCTGACCGGAGCGAGGCCGCGCTTTTTTAATTCGGCGACGAATTCTTCGGGTTTCAGTGAACCGGTGCCCGCCACTTCCACTTCTTTTACGCCGTACGACTGTGCGAGATCGAGCGCTCCCGTGGTGCTCTCCTTGGTCTGGGCGCGCAGGCTGTAAAGTTGAAGCCCAAGCCGATCATGGAAGTCAGAAGCCAACAAACGACTTATGAGCATCGCCGCAACTAAGATGACTCTATAAGTGTTTTTCATGGGGTATTTGGGGTATACCCACAGAATACATCTACGAATTCTTTTGCAAGATATGAAAATTAGCCATCGAGATGCCGCTCAACATTGCGCCGATGATCCCCAAAAAACCTTGGTCGGTGCCACACAGGTAAACGTTTTCCAACGGTGTGCGACCTTGGCGGTGTTTGACCGGTGCGCCGTAAATAGCCCCTCCGATATGTCCCGTGAATTTGGTGATGGTGCGCGGCGTAAACATGTCCGTCGTGATCGTGGCTTCCGTTAGCGTGGCGTCGCTCACGGTTGGGATGAACCGCCGCGCGCTGCGCTGCACCTCCTCGAAACAACGAATTTTTTGGGCTTGGTAACTCTCTTCGCCTAGAGTCGCCCATTGATCGTAGCGCGCGAGGCAAGTGACTCGAAAAATTCCTTCCGGAAGTTGCCGATTGTCCCCGTAATCAAAATTATTCGGCAAGCAGATGACGCCACTTCGCGTATCCAACGCATTCGTCGGGCACGCATAATCGAAATGCGCCGAGTCATTGAAAAAAACAATCGTGTCGCTCCCCCACCCGAGCGCCGCAGGCTGACACTTGAGGATAGAAATCGTCTCAACAAACGAAAGGCGGCCGGCCTCAAGGGCGGCCACTTCGGGAGCCTGCCCGATCAAACGTTCCGTCTCCGGTGCGCCGATGGAGGAGATGATGTGCGTGGCCGTGATTTCTTCACCCGTGTCGAGCATCAGCGCAGTCGCGCGACCTTCGCGGGCTAGGATTTTTTGCACGCCGCATTTCATGCGGCGCTCGCCGCCGGCTTGGCGGTACTTCTCCAACAATACGCGCAAAATGACCCGCACCCCGTCAAAGGGCCTCGCAAAGCCCTCGAGGAAAAGCGCCTTGAACATGATCACAAATTGGCCGAACTCCATGTCGTGCTCTTGCGCGCTGCCATAGTACATCACCGGGCAAAATAGCATATCTTCTAGCAACGCGTCTTTGATGTGCGTGCGCACGACACCTCGGGCGGAGATGGGCGCGACCTCCAGCGAGACGTCGTCGTAGGTTTTGACGGCGGCGACGAGCGCACGGAAACCGTCGATCTCCTTGGGGAACTGAGTCGCGACCTCGTTTTCAAAGACCGCAAAATCGTTGGTGAAACGCAGTGAGGTCTCACCGTTGGGCCCGAAAGCGACGCGGGATTGTTTTTGCTCACACAGCGCAAACTCGGCGCGGTCGATGCGCAATTGACGCAACAATTTGGTGAGCGGAGTGCCTTTGACACCGGGCCTGACGAAGTTCGTCAACGCGTGCAAGCCGACGTCGAATTTACGCCCGCCGATGCTGTAAAAACTATTGAGTCCACCGGTCGCGTTGTGGCGCTCGAAGATGCAGACTTTTTTACCGAAGTGCGCCAAACGGATCCCTGCGGCCAGACCCGACATGCCCGCGCCGATAATCGCGACATCGTAGTGGTTGCGGGTGTTCATGCTTGGTGGGTGGGCAGAGAAAAGGCCGGGAAGGCGATTCCCGGCCTGAGTTGAAAGACGATCGGCGATCAGCCTTTGGCGGCGAGCGCGATGAACTTGGGCGTCAAGTATTCGGCGCAGCTGTCGAGCGAGGCGAGGTGTTGGTAATCGGCCTCGGGTACTTCGATGCTGTGGCGCTTACGCAGCTCCATGACGATATCGAGGAAATCCATGCTATCGAGCTGAAGTTGATCGCGGAGGCGGACTTCAGGTTTCACATTCGAAAGGTCTTCGTCGGGCGCGATATCGGCGATGATGTCGAGTACGACTTGTTTGCATTCGTCTTTGGTCATGGTGCAGTAGAATTCGGGATTAGGCGGCAAAGCGTTTAACAATCAACGCGGAATTTATGCCGAGCATCCCGAAGGAATTATTAAGAATGGTGTCCACTTTGGCAACCGTGCGCGGCTGATTGAGCACCAGACCAGGCAACGCGCAGGCCGGATCAAGGTCATCAACATTGATCGAAGGATGCACGGTGAGGTCGTTAAACGACGGTAGATTACCCGCGAGCTCGAGCGCTCCGGCCGCGCCCATGCAATGCCCAATATAGCCCTTGGTGTTGTTGATATAGGTGTCGGGGCAACCTTCGCCAAACACCGCGCGGATCGCCTCGCATTCCTGAATATCGCCCAAGGGCGTGGCCGTGGCGTGAGTATTCACGATGTGGATATCGCTCGGCTTAAGGCCAGCGCGCGTAATAGCGGCGCGGATGCACTCAGCCTGACGCGTGGGGTTGGGTAACACGTAGTCGGAGGCGTCGGAGTTGACGTGGTAACCGGCGATCTCGGCGTAGATTTTGGCGCCGCGAGCCTGGGCCTCTTCGAGGCGTTCTAGCGTGTATAAACAACCACCTTCGGAAATGACGATGCCGTTGCGCGCTTTGTCGAAGGGGCGCGAGGCTTTGTGCGGGTCCGCGTGTTGCGCGAGGGCGTTTTGAGATTTAAAACCCGCGAAAATACCAAAGGTGTGAATACTTTCGCTGATCCCGCCGCAAAGGGCAAAATCGACTTCACCGAGTCGCAACATCTGCGCGGCGTGAATCAGGCCCATGTTGCCCGCCGCACACGCGGCCCCGATCGTGTAAGCCGGACCGGTGATGCCCAGATTGAGCGAGGTTTCGCCCGCGGGGTTGTTGGCGACGGTGCGGGGATTGTGATAGTGCGACCAGAACTTCGTATCGTAGTTAAATTTCGAGATGTTGTAGATTTCGTTCTCGGTCTCGACGTTGCCGTGCTCAGTGCAACCGATGTAAATACCGACGCGGTCTTTGGGCAGCGTTTCGAAATTAACTCCACTGTCGGCCAAAGCTTCCCGCGCACAATAAATTGAGATGGATCCCGCCCGCGTCCCCACGCGGAGCTCTTTTTTCTTCTGGTACTTCAACGGATCGTAATGACAGACGCCGGCGAGCTGGGTACCCATGTAGCGGATCTCCATGCGCTCGATGCCGGCGATGCCGTGCAGTAAATTTTGCCGGAATTCGGCGAGAGAATTGCCGTTGGGGGCGGTGAGACCGATTCCAGTGATGACGATACGCGCGGGCTTCATGCAGGTGTAAGAGGAAATCGCTAGCCATCTCGCCTCCGAAAGCAATAAAACCCTCCATTCTTATGAACGTTCTCGTCGTTGGAGGCGCCGGCTACATCGGCAGTCACTGTGTTCGCCAGTTGCAGCTCGCGGGGCATCGGCCCGTCGTGCTCGACAATTTAGTCTTCGGTCACCGCGGTGCCGTCGGTCCCGAGGTGCCGTACTACGCAGCCGATCTGGGCGATGAAAAGACGGTCGGCGATATCCTCGTGCGAGAAAAAATCGAGGCCGTCATGCATTTCGCGGCGTTCGCCTACGTCGGCGAATCCGTCACCGACCCGCTCAAATATTATTTCAACAACGTGGTCGCCACGCTCGGCTTGCTCCGCACGATGCACCTTCACGGTGTAAAAAAATTTGTTTTCTCGTCCACCTGCGCCACCTATGGCGTCCCCGCCGGCATGCCGATCGTCGAGACGATGCCGCAGGCGCCGATCAATCCCTACGGTCAGACCAAGCTCGACATCGAGAACGCCCTCAAAGCCCTCGCTCATGCCCACGGACTCAGCTTTGCCGCCTTCCGCTATTTTAATGCCGCCGGTGCCGCCGAGGACGCGGCGATCGGCGAAGATCACATCCCGGAATCACACTTGATTCCCCTCGCAATCCAAGCCGCTACGGGCCAACGCGCCGCGTTGCACGTTTTCGGCAACGATTATCCCACGCCCGACGGCACGTGTCTGCGTGACTACGTCCACGTCGACGATCTGAGCCGCGCCCACATCGCAGTGTTTAAGAAACTCGAAAAACCCGGCACCGCGCTCTTTTACAATCTCGGCACGGGCAAACCTACTTCGGTGCTTCAGGTCATCCGCGCCGTGGAAAACGTCACCGGCCTGAAAGTACCCCACGCGTTCGCCCCTCGCCGCGCCGGAGACCCGCCCGAGCTCTACGCGAATTCCGCCAAAGCCATTGAGGAACTTGGCTGGGAGATCAAATTCAACGACATCGAATCCATCGTCGCGACCGCGTGGCGCTGGCACCAGAAATCGCCCCGCGGTTTCGCCGATCGCTGAGGCTTAGAGCCTCGGCGCGGTCGGCTTCAACGGTGGCGCCCAAGCATTCACGCCGACCGTGTTGAGCCGGCGCTTGAAGATTTTGTCCCCGCACGTCACGTAAAGCGTATCGAACTTGGCTCCACCGAAAACGAGGTTGGAGCAACGCCCGTTTGGCGTCGGCATGATACACTGCACGCGACCGGCCTGATCGCAGATTTGAATCCCCAGCCGCGTCGCCACATAGAGTCGTCCGTCGCGATCCACTTTCAGGCCGTCAGCAAAACTCTGGTCCTCGCCGTCGGGCTCGTGGAGCCAGTAATAGCGTTGTTTGTGCGCGAGCGTGCCGTCGGACTGGATTTGATAACTGTAAACCCAATGCGAGCGATAATCAGAAACATAAAGCAACGTCTGATCCGGCGAGAGCGCGATGCCATTGGAAAAACGTAAACCCGCGTCCACTTCGAGCGGTTCACGACTACCGGGGCGCAACAGCCAGACGCGGCTGGGTTCGTTCGACGACGCGACCGGGGAATTCGTGAAGTAAACGTTTCCGTTGTGAGCGACGACGACATCGTTGCCGCGTTTTCCCAGCGCCAAGACCGTCGTGCGCCCATCGGTTTCACGTGCGAGCACATTGGGAATCGTGCCCGACACGGAAAAAAGTCGCCCGTCCGGCCCGAAGGCTTGGCCCGAGGCTTTCTCGCAGTTGGCACTCACCTCCGCCAACGCGCCATCGAGGCTGACTCGATGCGTCACATTGCGGCCGATGTCGTTGAAGAAAACCTCGCCGCGGGTATTCACGGTGGGCGCATCAGTATTTAGAAAACCTTCACCGACGAGTTGCCAGCCTTCGCCCGCGATCAAGAGCGTCGCGAGTGTGGTGTTTTTCGTCGGTGCGAAGTTGCGTACAGGCTCAGGCCAGCCTTGCCAGAGCCAGCGGATCGCATCGGGGAAAAGCATCGTGCCGTGTTTGCCGCTGTGCGCGCCTTCGCCCCAGACGTGACGCACTTCGTAACCAGAAAAAACCAACGAGCGCTCCATCGCCTGATTTGCCATCCACCAATCGCCGGCGTAGATGTTATTGTCGTTGGTCCCGTCCTGCAGAAACACGCGCAGGGCCTTGGGCTCGTACTTGCGGATGAGCGTCGGATAACGATCCCCGCCGCGCAGGCCGACGTAGGTACCGATCGCACTGAACACACGGGAAAATGCATCCGGCCGTTCCCACGCCGCCGTGAACGCCGCGATGGCGCCGCTACTCGATCCACCGATAGCCCGATCGTTGCCGGCGCGCGAAAGTCGAATCACACGACCGTCGGCCGTTTTCCGCGCTTCGACGGCCGGCAACACTTCGTCGAGAATAAACCGTGCGTAGGTGTCGCCGAGACCGTCGTATTCGTAGCTGCGATTAAAGCGATCGAGCGCGTGGGCCGCGTGCGCGGCTTTCACGATGCCCGGTCGCACAAACACGCCGATCAAGACCGGGATTTCTCCGCGGGCGATAAGGTTGTCAAAAACCACGGGCGCATTCCATTGCACGCCGTCTTGGTTTACGTAAACGCACGCGGGCTTGGTCCCGTCGTATTGACGCGGCACGTAGATCGTGACTTCACGCGTGGTGCCGGAAAAAATCTTGGCGCTCGCAAATTCAAACTTGATGAGCTCGCCCTGAGGCACGCCCGGTTGCGGCTTAGAATCAGGGCCCGGCAAGTAATCTTCGGCCGAGGCCGGTGTAAGTGCGGCGATACTAAAAAGAGCAAAAATAAATGTGAAACGCAGCAGGATTTTCATGAAGGGTAACGTGAAATTGAGAACGCGATCCAAACGCACAAAAAAACGCCGGAGATTAACCGGCGTTGAGGTGGAGAAAAAATTACTTCTGCGCTCCCTTGGCGGCTGGCGCGGTTTTGGGGGGCGGCGGCGCTTCATAAACCGGCAACACGTTCGCTTGTGGCGCGACTATAGCCAGATTCGGCGTGATGTCGGCGTCGACTCGACGGAGCGACCAGTTCAACGCACCGGCCAACAACGAGTGCACGGCCGGATGATTCCAAATGTCGTCGCGGTGGCCGAGGCTGGTGTAGAACACGCGGCCTTTGCCGTGCAGGCGCACCCACGTCGAGGGGTACGGCGGGCGTTGATACTCGGCGCCCTTCATGCCGGCGGTGTCTTGGACCAAGAGCACGTGCAGATCGGGCGCAAAGTTTTTCAACGAATACCATTCTTCGACCGGCGCGAAGTCGGCGGGCATCGCCGCCATGCCGGGAAATTTGGTGTCAGCCGTGATGAGGCGCGACTTCTGTTGGGCGCCGTGGCGGATGAATTCGCCACCGATCATTTTGACGTAGTCGTCGGCCTTGTCGCCATCGTCAAGAAAGCGCTCGGGCATGTGGGCGTTGCGGCCGAAAGAGTGGAAGGAATCCGTGGCACTATGAATGCCGAGGAAGCCTTTGCCATTGGCGACAGCTTGGAGCAGCGCGGCTTTGCCGGCGGGCGTCATGGGCGGGTTGCTGTCACCGCGCGGATCGCTCTTCATTTTCGTGAGATCGCCGGTGGTGTAGAAAAAGTACGCGTCAAATTGCGCGAGGTATTCCGGCGTGAACAAGCTGCCATCTTTGGAAAAGGTGAACTCGATGTTGTTCTCCGCGCCCAGGGCTTTTAAGACAGGGAAGGCGTAGCCGAACTTGGGTTCGCCGTAGGTTTTAATCGCATCGTGCTCGAAGCCCGAAGACTTACTAAAGAAGAGCACTTTCTTTTTGGGTGCTGCCGTTTCAGCAGCAAAAATCGAGGCGATGGAAACGAGAACAAGACACGCCAAAGCGCGACCAATTGAGAATAGGGATGATTTCATGGGGTTGAAATAAAAGAGTACGAGCCGACGTGAAGGTAAATTCAGGACTTTTTCTTGGCGGGAGTCGCGCGTTTACGTGCTGCTGTCATTTCGGCGACGACGCTTGGAGCGGCCTTTACGAGTAAGCGAGTGGCTTGAGCCACATCGCCGGCGCTGGCCTGCAACGCGCGCGCGCGCAACGCTGTCTCGACTTGCGGGAGCATCGGTTCGCCGCTGCGTCCTAATTCCGCGAAGATAAAATCGTAGGCGCGCTCCAACGTCAGCGCATTCGGTTCAGCTCGCGCCGGCTCATTCGACGCACTTGGGGTCGCGTCCGAGGGCGGTGTCGTTTCAATCGGTAAACCACTGCCCTCTCCCGCAGCTTCGAGGATTTCGTTGGGTAGGTTTTTAATGAGAATCGCATCCCCTTGCGCGATTACGGCGCTGCGGTAGATCACGTTCTCCAACTCGCGCACATTGCCCGGCCAGCGGTAACGCACGAGAATAGCCATAGCTTCGGGCGAGACTTTACTCACGCGGGCTTTGCGTTGTTTGACAAGATTCTGGAGACAGAAATCCACGATTTGCGGCACGTCATCGCCTCGCTCACGCAGCGCCGGCATGCGGATGCGCACGACGTTGAGGCGGTAGTAAAGATCTTCGCGGAAGGTTTTCGCCTTCACCATTTCTTCGAGGTCCTTGTTGGTTGCCGCCAAAATGCGGACGTCCACGCGAATCGTCTCCGTACCGCCGACACGCTGGATGTCACCTTGCTGGAGGACGCGCAGGATTTTCGTCTGCGTGGCGAGCGCCATGTCGCCGATCTCATCCAGGAAAATCGTGCCACCATCGCAGAGCTCAAATTTCCCAAGGCGTTGTCCGGTCGCGCCGGTGAAAGACCCCTTCTCGTGGCCGAAGAGTTCGCTTTCAATTAAGTTATCGGGAATCGCGGCGCAGTTGACGGCGATGAAGGGTTTGCCGGCGCGATGGCTGTGTTTCCAGATCGAGCGGGCGACAAGTTCTTTGCCCGTACCGCTCTCGCCGGTGATCATGACGTTCACGTCGCTGGCGGTGACTTGGCCGATGACTTTAAACACGTCCTGCATGACCGGCGATGAGCCGACGATGCCTTCCCGGTAATCATCGGCATTGATCGTAGGTTTGTAATCGCCGATGGCGCGGAGATCGGCGTGGGCCTTGAGGGCATTTTCAGCGAGCGCGAGGACTTTGGCGGGATCGAACGGCTTCATGACGTAGTCAAACGCGCCGTATTTCATCGCCTCGATCGCCGTCTGCGCCGTGCCAAACGCCGTCATGAGCACGACGAGTTGTTTGGGATTAGCGGAGCGGATGTGTTGCAACGCTTCGATGCCGCTCATGCCACTCATGCGAACGTCGAGAAACACGAGGTCGGGTGCCGGGCCTTTCTTGACCATGGCGATGCCGAGTTCGCCGCTGGCCGCTTCCGTCACAAGGTAACGGCGGGAACCGAGCACGCGCGTAAGCGAGTAACGAATTTCAGCATCGTCATCGATGACGAGGATGGTCGGAGATTTTGCGGCGTGGTCTGACATAGTGCGATGGCGAACCCGAAGGTTTCGGGCGATGGTGCTGGCGATTTCCGCAAGCGGGCTTTCATTACCCCGCATGCTTGGCTGGTCAATAAACTTGTTCCGCATCCGCGGTATAACACTGGCGTTGCACGTCAGTTTTCTGGCGCTGCTCGTTTATGTAGCTTGGGAAGCATGGCTCGAAGCGGGCCTGGAAGGCGCCGCGTGGAGCGTGGCCATGCTAGGGACTTTTTTCACGTGTGTGGTGCTGCACGAGCTCGGGCATTCTTTCACCGCCATGCATTTCGGGATCGGGGTGCGCCGGATTTTACTCATGCCAATCGGCGGTATGGCGGAATTTGAATCCATCCCGCGCGAGCCCCGCCGCGAATTGCTCATCACGATCGCCGGCCCAGCCGTTAACTTTGCGATCGCCGGCGCCTTGTGGTTAGTCGTCGGTTCGCCGAGCCATTGGTCACTCTCGAGCTATGAGGCAGACGCCCTGGGCTTCGCGCATTTGTTGCTGCACTGGAATCTTATCATGGGTTGCTTCAATCTCGTGCCGGTCTTCCCGATGGACGGCGGGCGCATCTTCCGCGCCTTGCTCGCTACGAGGTTAACCTACCTGAGCGCGACGTTTTGGGCTGCCACCGTCGGCAAGATCCTCGCCGTTATCGGCGCCTTGGTGGCGGTATTTTGGTGGGAAATGTACCTCACGACCGTCCTCTTTCTCTTCATTTTTTATGCCGGCGAGATGGAATACCGCACCCTGCTCCGCCGTGAGCTGATCGAGGCGCACTGGCGCGAAACCCTCGCGCAATTCGACGCGATACCTCCCGCCGAGCCTCCGTTGATCCGCGCGGACTAGCTCTTGGTTTTGGCGATTTTACTAACTTTCTAAAAAAACTCCTTGCGTTCGGCCCCTGAATTTTGATTTTTTCAAACCTCGCGCAAGCGATCGGGCTCTTAGCTCAGTTGGTAGAGCGCCTCAATGGCATTGAGGAGGTCAACGGTTCGAACCCGTTAGGGTCCACCATTTTGGGCCGGGAATTCGCAAGAATCCCCGGCCTTTTTTGTGCCCCGATTCCTTGGCTCTACGCAGTCACCCCTGGCGCGTTTCGCGGTGCGGGTTGCGCTTAGTCCCCGTCTTCTTCGCGCATCCGGAACTCGAGTTCGACGGTTTCGCCCTTCTTATCCGGGCGCGCGCCGATCGACTTAGTGCGCGCAAAGGCCTCGCGCACCGAGCGGTCAAATTCATCGCTACCGGAGGATTTACTGATGCGAACGCGCGAGATTGATCCGTCCGTCCCTACGTAGAACTCCACGCGGGCCATCAACGCATCACTCAACCCCGAAGGCTTCTCGTGATTTTCCTTCAACCGCGCTTTCAAGAAGGAAAAATACCGCTCCATCAAGGTCCCATCCTCCGCCGTCAACGCCTTGCCGCCCGCGCCGCCTTTGGTGTTCTTCGGGCTACCACCGACTACGCCTTCGCGGATGCCCTGACCCACCGGCTCGATCTTGGCGCTTCCGCCTTTGGCTTTGGCCACGGCCTTAGCTTTGTTAGCTTTATCAAAGGCTTCCTTCGTCATTTTGGCCTCAGCGGCCTGCTCCTTCTTAATTTCCTGTTTCGCTTTCGCTTCTGCCTGCTTCACCTTTTTGGCGATCTGGTTTTTGAAATTAGGCGCTTTGGTTTCCGCCGGCTTAGGCGGAGTTTTCTCCGGCTTGGGTTTCTCGACGGGCGCTTTTTCAGGCGGGGCTTTTTCGATGGGCGCCGGTGTGATCGGGGACGGCTCGGGCGCGACTACCACCGGCGCAGGTGCGACGGGCTCAGGCGCGGGTTCGATCTGCGGCGTGGGCGTAGTCGGCAAATCGAGCTTTAGGCCCGTGGGCGAACCCAGCGCGGGCGCCTCCGTGGCCATGTAGTTGTCGCCCGCCCCGGCGACGAGTTCGAAGATTTTGGGCGGATTCTTAACCTGCTGGTTGACCGCGTAACTCATCAGCAGCGCCAACGCCACCAGCGCGCCATGTAAGGCGAGCGAGAGCATGAGAGCGGGCGTACGTTGATTTTCGGACATGGCGCGGTGCGGCGACGACGAGGCGGTCGGTCAACGTCAGTTGGTCGTCTGCGTGTCGAAGGTGATCTTGAAGAGCTTCTGTTTCTTCAACTCGTCCATCACAGTGATGAATTGTTGCGCCGTGGTCTTCGCGTCCATACGGATGCGGAAAACGGGCGGCTTCGGCATCGCGGCAAACCGCATGAGCTCACTCGCCAGTTGATCTGACGCGATCAACCGGCCCGCGAGCGTGCACGAGCCATCGGCGCGGATGGTGATGCTTTCAAACTTATCGTCGGGATCGGGCTTGGTCTGGATGCTCTTTGATTCCACGGGCAGGTTCACGGGCAAAGTCTGCTCTTGGTTAATCAAGGGCGTCGCGATCATGAAAATGATCATAAGCGTAAACCCCAGGTCGATGAGGTTCGTCACGTTTAGCTCCGAGATCGGATGCTGCGCGTGTTTACGGCGAAAGGTGCGGGCCATGGTCGCGGCTTACTTCGATTCTAACTCGATGCGATCGGCCAACGAGCTCGCGTAGTTTTCCAACTCCGTCACGAGCTGCTTCGATTTACCGAGGAGAAAATTATAACCAAAGACCGAGGGAATCGCCACAACGAGGCCGGCGATCGTCGTGAGCAACGCCGCCGAGACACCCGGCGCGAGGGTCTTAATGCTCGCCGAATCTTGCACGGCCACCGCGCTGAAGGCTTCCATCACGCCCCACACCGTGCCCAACATCCCGAGAAAGGGCGCGCCGGTGACGATCGTCGCCAGGAAAATCATGCTCGATTCGTAGCGCAACGTCTGGCGCGAGAGAGCGCGTTGCAGGGCATTCTCCGCGTGCTCGAGGCAGGCGCGCGAGTAATCCACACCTTTTTCTTTGCCGATGGCCGTCGCACGCCAGTAAGCCTCAACCGCATCGGCAAACAAATCCGCGTACGGGATCGTCCGCTTCGAGCGAAACGACTCCGGCAGATCCAGCAGCGACTTCTGGTCGCGCAGGTGCGATTCAAACGCGTGGTTGTACGTCGCCAGTCGCTTCAGTTCGTAGTGTTTCTGCAGCATGATCGTCCAAGCGATCACGCTGAACACCGCCAGTCCAACCGTGATGATTTGCCCGGCGGGATCGCAGTTGATGAACACTTCGATCAGGTTGGTCGACGCAAGGACGGGTGAGAAAAGAGAGGGCAATGACATAGACGTGCGTCGAGAGTTGGCGGTTTTGCCGAACTCCTTCAATGGAAATTCCGACCACCCCGCGCGAATCTGTTTGCGACCTCGCTTCACCAATTTTTCCCTGCAACCTCACGTCTCACCCCCACATGGACTTTAAAACCCGCACTCTTCAGGAACTCCGCGCTCACCGCGGCGCCCTCGCTCAGAAAACCGCCCTCGTTGGCTTCGATGGTTTCGTCGACACGATCGTGACCGCCGTCGACCAACGCGCCGGCCAAGGCGATAACTTCACCCCGTTCACCGGCATCGCCGCCTTCGGCCAACGCATTCTCGGCGCCGCCGGCAAGAGCACCAACCTCGAGTTCTACCCGCGCATGGATAAACTCGGCGGCAACGGCCCGATTATGGGCAACGCCCTCCTCGCCCACGGCGCCCGCGTCACCTACGTCGGCGCCCTTGGCCGCGGCAACGTCCACCCGGTCTTCGCCGACTTCGCCGCCCGCGCCCGCGTCATCTCTTTCGCCGAGCCCGCGCACACCACCGCCGTCGAGTTCCCCGATGGTAAGCTTATGCTCGGCACGATGCGTAGCCTCGACGATATCACGCCCGCCAATATAACCGCCGCCCTAGGGGGCATCGACGGCTACCGCGCCGCCCTCGCCGCCAGCGACTTGGTCGCCCTCGTCAACTGGACGATGATTCCCAACATGACCGCGATCTTCACCGATTTGGTCCAACGCGTCCTCCCCGCCCTGCCCGTTCGCCCCGGCCGCACTTTCTTCTTCGACCTGGCCGACCCCGAGAAACGCTCCGCCGCCGATCTCGTCTACGCCCTCGAGACCATCAGCCAGTTCGAGCAATTCGGCCGCGTCACCCTCGGCCTCAACCTCAAAGAAGCCCAACAGGTCTTCGCTGCCCTCGGCTTCACCGCCGTCGCCGAAACCGAAGCCGGCCTCCGCGCCATGGCCGAGAACATCCGCACCCGCCTCGATCTCACCACGGTCGTCGTCCACCCCAAAGAATCCGCCGCCTGCGCCACTCGGGACGGCGCATGGTGGATCCCTGGGCCCTACGTCGCCCAGCCGCTGATCACCACTGGAGCCGGCGACCACTTTAATGCTGGCTTCTCCGCCGCCCAACTCATCGGTTGCTCCCCCGAGGCCTGCCTCGGCGCCGGCGTCTGCACCAGCGGTCACTACGTTCGCACCGCCCAAAGCCCATCCCTCACCGACCTCGAAACCTTCCTCGCCAACTGGCGTTGACCATCTCAAATTCTCGCTATGCCGCTCCAACATAAACCCTCTGGCCGACTCATCTCCTTCGAAGGTTCCGAAGGCTCCGGCAAGTCCACCCAGATTTCCCTCCTCGCCGCCCGCTTCGTATCAGAAAACCGCGACGTCGTCACCGTCCGCGAGCCCGGCGGCACCGAGATCGGCGAACAGATCCGCAATATCATCGTTCATAATTCCAAGGGCGACGAGATGACCGCCGAGACCGAGCTCCTCCTGTTCGCCGCCGCCCGAGCCCAGCTCGTGCGCGAGGTCATCGCCCCCGCCCTCATGGCGGGCAAGATCGTCCTCAGCGACCGTTTCCTCGATTCCTCCACCGTGTACCAAGGCATCGCGCGCAACCTCGCCGCCGATCCCGTCGCGCAGATCAACCGTTTCGCCGTGGGCAACGTCATGCCCCACCTCACCGTCGTCATTGACGTCCCCACCGAGGTCAGTCTCGCCCGCCTCAAACAACGCGCCTCCGATCTCCCCGATCGCATGGAACGCGAAAACATCGATTTCTACACCAAGGTCCGCGAGGGCTACCTCGTCCTCGCCCAAGGCATGCCCGAGCGCTTCATCCTCGTCGACGGCACCAAGACCGCCGACGTGATCGAGAAGAAAATCTGGTCCGAGATCCAAGCCCGGCTCACCTAAGCCCGGCGCCGGTTTTCCTTTAGCCCATTTTTCACCGCTTGCACGCATCCCTCGGGCCGAAAGTACCGTCCGCGCACTCATGAACGCCCCCGCACCTTGGCCCAAATCCCTCGACGGCACCCCCGGCGTTGCTGTCATCGAGCAAGCCATCGCCCGCCAGCGCCTTTCACATAGCCTGCTGCTCCACGGCGACGATCTCGGCACGCTCATCGGCGTCGCCCACGCCATCGCCGACCGACTACTCAACACGCCCAAGTCTTCCGCTCACTTCGCAGTCAAAGACCACCCCGATTACCTCGCCCTCCGCCCCAAGGGCAAAATGCGGCTCATCCCAATCGGCAAAGTCGACTCCCCCGAGCCTGGCACGATGCGTGCCTTTCTGCCTAAACTCTACGTCACCTCCGCTGTCGCACCACAGAAAGTCGCCATCGTCTACGAAGCCGACCGGATGAACGTCGAATCCGCCAACGCCTTCCTCAAAACACTCGAGGAACCACCCGCGCACACGACCCTGCTGCTCATCACCACGCGCCCCTACGCTTTACTGCCAACGATCCGCAGCCGCGTGCTCCACTTTCGTTTCCCCTCTAGTGGCCTCGCCGTCGAAGCGGATGGTTGGAGCGCCTGGCTCGACGATTACCGCGCCTGGCTCTCGCGCCTTAACTCCGCCACAACCGACAAACGCACTGTCGCCGACCACATCTTTTCCGTGTACGGCCTCGTGGCCCGCTTTGGGGCCGTTCTCGACTACGCGACAGCCGAGGTCTGGAAACAGCAGAAAGAAAAACTCCCCGCCGATATCTCCGACGACGAAGTCGAAGCCATTGAAACCGGTATCGCCAACGGCCTCCGCCTGCGCCTCTTCGCCGAAGTCGAGACGGCAACCCGCGCCTTTGCCCTCCCTCGCCTGACCGCCGGCGACGCCGCCACCCGCCGCGCCCTGACCGCGAGCATCGACGAACTCGAACACGCCGTCGGGCTCCTTCGACTAAATCTCAACGAGTCTGCTGCCCTAGAGACCTTCTTACTCGCCGCCCTCCGACTCTGGGCCCGCCGCTGAGCGTTCTCTGCTCGTCGCCTCGCTTACCCGAGTCCTTAACAAAACATGGGGCGGGCTGCACTTTGAGACGCTGCCCAACAGATTTTTCGGCCAAAATCGCCGATTTTAGGTAAATTATAGTATAGTAGGACCCAGCGCCCCGTTTCCCCTCGATAAAACTCCTATAAAATGAAGGTGAATCTACGCCTGGGGAATATGAGCGCGACCTGTTTCTGTACATGGCCAAGTTAGCGGCGTTGAAAAAGTCTCTCCGGCTCCAAGTCTTCACCGGAGAACTCTGACTCACTTGACTCATAACTTGACTTATACTTGACTCATTTTCGTGAGCTACGAACCGCAGTTCTCAATTACCCCCAAACTGTTGTCACAGGTTGAAATCGTGGCGGCGCTGCGCGAACGCATTTTGGGCGCGACGGTCGAGCTCTCCTGGATGCCCGCACTGCAAAAGGATACCCGCACCCGCAACGTCCATGCCTCGACCGCCATCGAGGGCAATCCGCTGACCTTGGAGCAGGTACGCGCGGTGGAAGAGGGCCGTGAACCCGCCGCCTCCGACCCGCGTTCACGGCGAGAGGTGGTCAACTATTTCGCCGGTTTGCGGTATGTGGAGAAAAACGCCGCAAAGAAAACTATCCGCCACGAAGACCTGTTCAACCTGCACCGCATCCTCGCGGGCGAGGTCATGGATCAAGGCGAGGCCGGCCGCTATCGCAGCATCGCGGTGCGGGTGGGCAATTACCTGCCGCCAACGCCGAACGAAGTGTCGGGCCTGATGTTTGAACTTCTCGATTGGTGGAATAAGCGCTCCACGGGCCTATCCCCCGTGCTCAGCTCGGCCATCCTGCACTACCGTTTCGAGGCCATCCACCCCTTTGCCGACGGCAACGGCCGCACCGGCCGGGCGCTGGCGCTGTGGGAACTCTACCGGCGCGGTTTCGATACCCACCACATTTTCTCGGTGGACGAATACTACTGGGAAGATCGCCCGCGCTACTACGCCGCGCTGGAGGCGGTGCGCCACGCCGGGGAAGACCTGACTAGCTGGCTGGAATATTGCGCCGAAGGCCTGCGCCAGACCCTCGAGCGCGTCTGGCTGCGCGTGCAGGCCTATGACCTCAAATCTCCGGAAAAAATCGTGTTGCGCCCCAAACAGGAACGCCTGCTGGAACTGCTGCGCGACCACGGCACGATGGCACCAGCTGAACTCTGGAGCGCGCTCGGTGTTTCCAAACAAGGCACGCTGGATCTCCTGCGCCCCTTGATCGCGGCCGGCCTAGTGGAAAAGATCGGCAACAAAAAAACCGGGCGCTACGCCCTGCGCACCCCATGAACGAATCTCGAGTCCCGCGCCAAGCACATCGTCTCGGCCAAGCTAGCGGCGGGTTGGGGCGTCGTTGAGACCCGTAAGATTCTCCGCGTGTACCCTTGTGCTCGGCGCCGGAGACGCGGACGAAACTATGGGCGGGTTTGGGGGAGAAAGGATTTAGCTGGGAGCAGCTCGGTCCACCTGAGCAGATAACGTAGCCTTCAACGGCTTTCAGCCTTATCTCTAACGCGCAGTCGGGCTAACTAGGCGCTCGTTTAGCGCCTCGCCCGGACGATGCGCACGAAGGCTTCGCGGGTTTCCATGTGCGGGTTGTGGCCGGATTCGGGGATGGTCTCAATCTGGGCTTGCGGGAAATGAGCGCGCACCTGCGCTTCGTCTTCCTTTAAGACGTAGCGCGATTTGCCGCCGACCACGAAGAGCGTCTCGCCGGCAAACCGTTCGTCCGAGCCGAGGGGATTCTTTTCCATCGCGGGCAATGCGGCCGTAACCGCGGGCAAGTGAATCACCCAACGCCAGCCGTTGCCGTCGGGGGTGCGCTCGAGGTTCGTCGCGATAAACTTCCGCATCGCCCAGTCGTCCACGCGCGCCTCGAAGCGGAGTTCGGCTTCGGCGCGCGATTGCAGGCTCGTGAGATCGAGTTCGTTCATCGCGGCAAACTCCGCCCGATGCGCCACCCAGAAATAATCTTTCGGCGCGATATCGACGACGATCAGTCGCGCCACGCGATCGGGATGCCGACACGCGAGGAGCATCGCCACCTTTCCGCCCATGCTGTGCCCGAGCAGCGTGACTCGCGCCAGGCCTTGCACATCGAGCCACGCGATTACGTCGCCGGCCATCGCAGCGTAGGTCATCTCGTCATCATGCGGTGAACCGCCGTGGTTCCGCAGATCAAGGGCGAGCACGTGATACATGTCCGTGAGTTCGCGCCCAGCCGTTTGCCAATTCCGCGAAGAGCCCAAGAGGCCGTGCAGAATCACCAACGGCGGTTTCCCCGCCCCGCCAAGATCACGATGAAAGAGTGGCACCACAACCGAAACCAAAGACGGGAATCGTTCCCGCCGGCAAGGTTCGGCTCATTTTTTCGTGTATTTCGCCGCGTTCGTGGTTTCCAATCCTCACTCCATGTCTGACGTCCCCAAGCTCACCCCGATGATGCAGCAGTACTTTGAGGTGAAGCGCGGGCTGGCCAAAGACACGTTATTGCTTTTCCGCCTCGGCGACTTCTTCGAGCTCTTCTTCGAGGACGCCGTGGTCGCCTCCAAGATCCTCGGCCTCACGCTCACCAAGCGCCAGGACCACGCGATGGCCGGGCTCCCGTCCGTCTCCCTCGACAACTACGTCACCAAGCTTCTCGCCGCCGGCAAGAAAGTCGCCATCTGCGACCAAGCCGAGCCCGCCCAAGCTGGCAAACTCGTGCGTCGTCAACTCACCCGCATCCTCAGCCCCGGCACCACGCTCAACGCCGCGCAACTTGACGCCGCGCGCAACCACTACCTCTGCGCCCTCGCCCACGACAGTGCCGGCCTTCACGCCGCTTGGCTGGATCTATCCACCGGCGAGTTCCGCGTTGCGACCGATACAACGATCGCTGATCTCCTCCCCGTCCTGACCGCCCTTGATCCCGCCGAGCTGCTCGTACCCGACGGCGCCCTCGTCCGCTGGGCCGCCGCACCGCACGATCAAGCCGCCACGCACGCGCTCCATGCGTTTTGCCTCGGCCGCCTCACGACCGAGCTCGCCGGCTACCATTTCGAAACCGCTACCGGCGCCAAGACGGTCATGGACAGTCTCGGCGTGCTTAACCTACAGGGCTTCGGCTTCGCGCACACACACCCCGCCCTCGGACCGGCCGGCGCGCTCGTTTACTACGCGACGGAGAATCTCTGCGCCAAACCGGAAAACCTCCGCGGGCTCCAAGAATACCGCAGCGCCCGCACGCTCCTGCTCGACCCGGCGACGCTCCGCAATCTCGAGATCTTCACCTCTTCGCGCGGCACCCGCGACGGTTCACTCCTCACCGCGATCAACCGCACCGCGACCGCCACGGGCGCGCGTCTCCTCGAGCGTTGGCTCGCCGCGCCTACGCTGGAGCTCGCGGCGATTCACCTCCGCCAACAACTCGTCGGCGAACTCCTCGCCCAACCCACTCCGCTAGCGACCTTGCGCGAACGCCTTGGCCATATCCGCGACATCCCGCGCATCCTCGGCCGCCTGCAAAATCGCCTCCGCAATCCCCGCGAACTCGGCGGCATCCGCGACACGCTTCTCCAATTGCCCGAACTCCGCGCGACACTCGCGGCCTTCGGCCCGTCGGAGGCGTTGACCGCCATCAGCGCACAACTCCAAGAACTGCCACCGCTGCGCCAGCTCCTGGTCTCCGCCCTCGCCGACGAACTGCCCGCCGATTTCACCGACGGCAATTTCATCCGCGCCAGTTACGACGCCGAACTCGACCGCCTGCGCGCGCTTACGAGCGACAACAAAACCTGGCTCTCCGATCTCGAGCGCGCCGAGCAAGAACGCACCGGCATCCGCAGCCTAAAAGTCCGCTTCACGAATAATTTTGGTTACTACATCGAAGTCACCAAGGCCAACCTCCACCTCGTCCCCGCCGACTACATTCGACGCCAGACCACAGTCGGCGGCGAGCGCTACGTCACCGAGGCGCTTAAGCTAAAGGAGAAGGAAATCTTTCACGCCGAGGAAAACGCCCTCGCCCGCGAACACGCTCTCTTCGCGACCCTCATCGCCGCGATTCTCGACGATTCCATCGCGCTAGCGCAAACCGCAGATGCACTCGCCGAACTCGACGTGCTCGCCGGCTGGGCCCTGCTTGCCCGCGAATGGGATTATTGCCGCCCGGTCCTGGATGAAGGCGACGTCTTGGAGATCACCGAAGGCCGCCACCCGGTCGTCGAACAAATGCTCAAGTCCGCCGACGTCGCCCTAGCGCGCGGCGCCACCTCGGCCTTTGTGCCCAACGACACCGTGCTCGCCTGCGACGACGCGCAGATCGCGTTGCTCACTGGCCCCAACATGGCCGGTAAATCCACCTACATTCGCCAAGTAGCCCTCATCACGCTCATGGCCCAAGTCGGCTGCTGGGCGCCCGCGAAAACCTGCCGCGTCGGCCTCGTAGATCGCATTTTCTCCCGCGTCGGTGCCAGCGACGATCTCGCGCGCGGCAACTCGACCTTCATGGTCGAGATGAACGAGACCGCCAACATCCTCAACAACGCCACCGCGCGCTCGCTCATCATCCTCGACGAGATCGGCCGCGGCACCTCGACCTACGACGGCCTCAGCATCGCCTGGGCGGTGGTCGAACACCTCCATCGTGAGCCCGAGCGCGGCCCGCGCACACTCTTCGCGACTCATTACCAAGAGCTCACACAACTCGACAAACACCTCCCGCGCCTGCGCAACTTCTCCGTCGCGGTGAAGGAGTGGAACGACGACATCGTCTTCATGCGTCGTGTCGTCCCCGGCGCCGCGGATCGCAGTTATGGCATCCAAGTCGCCCGCCTCGCCGGCTTGCCCTTGAGTGTGATTGACCGCGCGAAAACCATCCTCGCGAAACTTGAAAGCGACGACGCCACCGTGGCTTTACCCGCGCCAACGCTGACGGCAAAACCCAAACGGAAAATCACCATCACGCCAACGGACGACTCGCAACTGAGCTTACTGTAAACGGGACTTTTAACAGCGGCGGAGGGCCCAGAGTTGTTTAGCCTGGGTAATCGTCTTCTTGAGCACCTCTGGCGTGAGCGCTTGTTTAGGATCATCGCCAATTCCTTTCGTCGGTTCGACGTGGGCCTCGATGCAAAGGCCATCCGCGCCATAAGCAACGGCGGCAAGCGCGGCCGCGGGGACGTAACTTGCCTTGCCGACCGAATGCGATGGATCCACAACGACGGGCGCCCAGGTTTTTTCTTTCAACAGCGGAGTGATGCTTTCGTCGGGGTGATTCCTATAACCGTCGAGCGTAGGCGTGGTGCCACGCGGGCAGAGAATGACATTGGGATTGCCGAAAGCGGCGATGTATTCCGCGGCCGAGATGAACTCGTTGAGCGGGCCCATGTGGATGCTACGCTTGAGCAAGACCGCAGTGTCGCGCTCGCTGATCGCTTTGCCAATCGCACGGAGGAGCGAATAGTTGAGGGCGTTGCGGGCCCCGACTTGGAGCGTCGTCACCCCCGCATCGAGCGCGAGTGCGATGTGGGCTTCTTCCATCACCTCGGTATCGACGGGCAAACCCGTCCGGCGCGAGGCCTCCATCAAAATATCGAGCGACTTCACATCGCCTTGGAATGAATATGGATTGGTACGCGGCTTCCACACGCCGCCGCGCAGCGCGTTGGCCCCAGCTTCCTTCACCGCCGCCGCGGTTTCATAAAAGTAATTGGGGTTCTTCGGATCGATGGTGCAGGCGCCCGCGATTACGAACAGTTCCTCGCCGAGCGTGACCCCACCGATTTTGATCCGGTGGCTGGCCAAGTCCGAACGTTTGTCCATGAGCTTGAACGGCGACTGAATGCGATCGATGCGATCAATGTACTCCAGCCCTTCGAGCCGGTTGATCATGAGGTCTTCGCGCTCATCACCGACGATAGCATAAATGGTACGCACCGCGCCGATGATCGGCTGAATCTGACAGCCAAACTCCGCGACGATGGCGGTGATCTCGGCGAGTTGCTCGGAGCTGAGGCGATTGGATTTCGGCAGAATCATGTCGTTAAGCGTAACAAAGAAACACAAACGGCGCTTCGAGGGAAGTCTGCGGTAACGCCGGAACGCGGCCGCTCCGATCAGCGACACGTTAAAGCCACGCTTCAAATTCCGCCGGCAGCGGTGCCTTCGCCGCAAAATCAAACTCCTTGCCGTGCCACGCGTAGGCGAAACTCGTCTCCAGCGAATGCAAAAAAAGCCGCTTCGTTTCCGCCTGTTTGGCGAAAGCGCGATTGCGGGTGAAATCGCCGTACGTTTGATCGCCGACGATCGGCAGATGACGTTTGGCGCATTGCACACGGAGTTGATGACTGCGCCCCGTCTGCGGCTCGAGGCGAATCAACGTGAGCTTAGGTTGCTTGCGCCCGACGCGCACGACGCTCATGCGGCTTTCCGAAGGCATGTGACCGGCGTGGGCCGCCGTGCGGATTTGGCCACCTTTTTTTTCAACCGCGAGCAAATCGCGCCAGACTTCTACTGACTTCGCGGGCGCGCCAAACACCAGCGCGTGATAAACTTTCCGCACCTGTTTCCGTTTAAATTGCGCCCGAATCTCCTTCGCCAATTCCTCGCTGGCCGCGACGAGCATCACGCCCGAGGTCGCTGAATCGAGCCGGTTCAACAACCATAAGCGCCGCACGGCGCCGGCCGCATCGCGCCATTCGTAAAATTCCCCGTCGAGGGTGTACCGGGCGTCGACCAAGGCCTTGGGTTGATCTGACGATTGATTGGGATGCGACAAGACGCCGGCGGGTTTCACAAATGCCGCCAGCCCATTTACATCGCTCACGATGCGCGTCACGTCGCGGCCGATTGGCACGCCGGTCCAAAAACTCTCCGGCACGCCGCTCACTGATAATAAAAGGTGAACGTCATGTCCTGCGAGTCACCCAACATCGCGACCATGTCATCCGACCATTTTCCGTAAGGCGAACGCGCCGTGATGGCGCTGATGCACGCTTCTTTACCTTGATCGCTGGAGGTGTTCTTGACGTCGATAATCGTCGTGATTTTACCGTCGGAATCCATGCGGAAACTCACGGTCACCGTGGTGCCCGAAGGCGGATAAAGTGTGCTGGAAAGCAAGATGCGATCCCACTGGATCTGCACAGTCTCAATCATGCGTTGCAGATAAACCCCGTAGTTGCTCCAACGCGCATCGACCGCGGTGGGCCCGATGTTCATCGTGCCAAATTTATTGTCCGAGAAAATACCCGGACGCACCTGCTGCTTTTGCAGCACGGGACGGGGCTGCGGTTTCTGGCGATCGATCTTGGGCATGCTCGCCTCTGCGCCTTGGAGCAGCGGCGCATTTTTGATGCCTTCAACCCGCTCGAGCACCGCTTTGGCGCCCTCGACGAATTTGGCGATGTTGCTGCCAAAGGCATCGGCGTTGTCGCCTTCTTTCTTCTCAAAACCGGAGAGGGGATTCTGCTCCTGCTTCGGGGCCTCTTGCGGCGCGTCTTTGGCGGCAACTTCGACGGGCGGAGCCATCGGCACCGATTCCTGGGGCTTGGTGAGTTGCCCGTCGACGATCTGCGTGGATTGAATGTCTTTTTTCCCATCGAGCGCGGGCATGTCGTTCTTGCCGTTGGGCGTCGGCTTCTCCTGCGCGACCTGCTGGTTCATGAAACTGAAATTATTTGTCTTATCGGGCGGATTATCCGGTGCGTCGGGATTGGCCTCCACGAACTTTGAGGGCAGCGGCTTGGGTGGCGACTTCGGCGCTTCAAACTCCTCGGGCGCCATTTCGATACTGAAAGTCTGGGGCGGCGGCGTGCGCGGCACCAAGGACTCCGGCGCAACCTTCAACAAATAGGGAGCCGCCACAAAAAGCAGCAAGTGCAACACAAGCGTGCCGATGACGCCAATTTGGATCGAGCGCACCTCGGGGTTGGTCGACAACCGCGGCAAGGCCCGGCGTGATCGGGTCGGCGGCGGCTCGGTTAAAAGGGTGCTCATGGACGCTGGGCTTCGGGAGGGTTGCGACTCATTCAGCCCAGCAGACCGCACCGGGTCAAAATTTGTTTCGTAGTTTCTAACGGCAATCCGATGATATTCGACAACGACCCTTGGTAACGCTC
>CAMDRP010000025.1 GCA_945906965.1 Opitutus sp. GAS368
GAGCGTGGACGGCGGGTGGGGTGCTGGGTTCCGCGCCAAAAAAAGACCGGGCCTGCGGGGCCCGGTCTTTTTTTGCAAGGGCTCGAACTTAGAGCGTGCCGCCGTAGATCGCGCTGGCGCCGAGCTCTTCTTCGATGCGGAGGAGCTGGTTGTATTTGGCGACGCGGTCGGTGCGGGAGGCGGAGCCGGTCTTGATCTGGCCGGCGTTGGTCGCGACGGCGATGTCGGCGATGGTGACATCCTCGGTTTCGCCGGAGCGGTGCGAGATGATGGTCGTGTATTTGTTCTTTTGGGCGAGCTCGATGGAGTCGAGGGTCTCGGTGAGGGAACCGATTTGGTTAACCTTCACGAGGATCGAGTTGGCGGTGCCGGTTTCGATGCCCTTCTTCAAGAATTCGACGTTGGTGACAAAGAGATCGTCGCCGACGAGCTGGACCTTATCGCCGATGGCGTCGGTGAGTTTCTTCCAGGTCGCCCAGTCATTTTCCGCGCAGCCGTCTTCGATGGAGACGATGGGGTATTTGGCGCAGAGGTCTTTGTAGTAGGCGACAAATTGGTCGCCGGTGAAGGAGCGGCCGTCGGATTTTTTGAAGACGTAGGTCTTCTTTTCTTTGACGTAGAACTCGGAGGAGGCGACGTCGAGCGCGAGGAAGATGTCTTTACCGAGTTTATAGCCGGCGCCTTTGACGGCTTCGGCGATGGCGTCTAGGGCGTCGGTGGTGGAGGCGAGGTTGGGGGCAAAACCGCCTTCGTCACCTACGGCGGTTTGAAGGCCCTTGGACTTTAGAACTTTTTTGAGGGAGTGGAACACCTCGGCGCCGGCGCGCAGGGCCTCGGAGAACGAATTGAAGTTCTTAGGGACGATCATGAACTCTTGGAAATCGATGGGGGCGTCGGAGTGCGCGCCGCCGTTCATGATGTTCATCAAGGGCACGGGGAGGACCTTCGCATTCGGCCCGCCGATGTATTTATAAAGCGGAACGCCGGCGGCGCTGGCGGCGGCCTTGGCGGTGGCGAGGGAGACGCCGAGAATGGCGTTGGCGCCAAGTTTGGCTTTGGTCGCGGTGCCATCGAGCTTGATCATGGCGCGGTCAACGCCGGTCTGGTCGAAGGCGTCGAAGCCGATGAGGGCGGGGGCGATTTTGCCCTTCACGTTGCCGACGGCCTTTTGGACGCCTTTACCGCCGTAGCGCTTTTTGTCGCCGTCGCGTAGTTCGATGGCTTCGTGTTCGCCGGTGGAGGCGCCGGAAGGTACGGCGGCGCGGCCGAAGTGCCCGGAGGCAAGTTTGACGTCAACTTCGACCGTGGGATTGCCACGGGAGTCGATGATTTCGCGGGCGGTGATAGCGCTAATGGTGGTGTTCATGGAAAAATAAAAGAGATCGAGCCTCGAGGAAAGCAGCGGGCGCGCCGAGGGAAAGGCGAAAGTGCAAACTTTCGCGACGTCCTGACGACGCGCGCGGGCCGCGCCTTTACTTCGCGGCGGTGGCTTTGGCGACGGGCAAGACGGTGACGCGGAAGGCTTGGGCAGCCGAGAAATAGAGCTTGGCCAAGGCGGTCAGCTCGTCGGCTCTCATGCTTTCGATGTCGGTCAGGCGCGAGCGAGACCAGTCAAGGACCTCAGGTTTTTCTTGGGCGCGACTAAGGACGGAGCTGAGCCAATAGTTATTATTGCGCATGCTTTCGCGGGTCGCGGTCAGAACGGGTTGTTTCGCGCGTTCGAGCTCTTCCGCGGTTACTCCGTTGGTGGCGAGATCGGCGGCGAGGGCGAGGATGACCTCAGAGATTTCCTTGGCCTTGGCGGGTTCGACGGTGACTTGCGCGGCGAAGAAGCCGTAGCCGGGATAATTTTCGCTCGGGGAGCTGCCGGCGGAGGGACTGTAGGCGCCACCGATTTCTTCGCGGACTTTGACGCGGAGGCGGTCGCTGAGGACGTTGGCTAACATGGAGAGGCGGCGGGTGCGTTTGACCTCGAGGGCGTCGGTTGAGGGCCAGAAGAGGGTGACGAGGCCTTTCGGGATTTCGGTTTCGACAGTGTAGTTCTTCGTGAAAGGTTCGGCGGGGAAAGAAACGTTGCGCAACTCGGCGTGAGCGGATCGCGGGGCGCGCGCGGGCAGGGCGCCGAGGGTTTTGCCGACGGCGGTGATGGTAGCTTCGAGGTCAAAGTCGCCTACGACGGCAATTTCGATGGGGCCACTGGCGAATTGTGGGGCGAGCCAAGCGCGGACCTCCGCGAGGCTGCGTTGGTTCATGACGGTTTGCGCGGGGGTGCCGAAGCGGGAGTCGCCGTTGGCGAGGAGACGTAATACTTCGAGATTGATCGGGCCGGAGGGAGTATGCGCGAGCTGAAGATACATTTGCTCGAGGCGTTTGGTCGCTTGGCGGGCCGCTTCGGCGCGGTAGCCGGGATCGGTGATGTGCGCGGCGATGAGTTGGAGTTCGAGGAGCAGATCCTCGCGGTTGGTGGCGCCGCTTAAAATAAAGGCGTCGCCGGCGATGCTGAAGCCCGCGCCGACGGTTTTGCCGGCGAGGATGCGGCGGAGTTCGTCGCTGCTGTGTTTGCCCAAGCCTCCGGCGTTAAAGGTGTTGCCGGCGTAGGCGGTGAGGCCGGGTTGGGTTTTGGGCTCGGTGATCTGGCCGTCGCCGATGCGAACGTTGACGCGGATGCGGCTGGCTTCGAAGTCGGTGGGCTTGAGGTTGAGGCGGACGCCGTTGGCGAATGTGACCAAGGTGATACCGAGGTCGGCCACGGTTTGGCGGGAGGTGACGGTGCCCGGCGCGCCGAAATCGGTGTAGGCCCACGCCGTGTCGGTCTCAACGGCGGGAGCGGCGACCGCGGTGGCGGCAGATTGGGTGTAAGCGGCGGTCAGTTGGGCGCTGGCTTCGGCGGTGGGGATTTGGGCGTTACCGGTGACCGAGACGTAGCGGCCGGTATCGGGCCACGCCGCCCGGAGACCGGCGAGACAGTCGGCGGGGGTGATTTTTTCAAGGGCGGGTTTGTAGAGCGCGAGATCGGCCGCGGGGTGGGTAAAGACTTCGCGGTCGTTGAGGCTGGAGACGAGGCTGGAGGCGAGTTGGCCGGAGCGACGGGTGGGCGCGGTTTTGACGGCCTGCTCAAGGGAATTGACGAAGTTCGCGGTGATCTCGCGCAGTTCAGCGGCGGAGAAACCGTGGGCGAGGGCGCGGCGGAGTTCTTGATCGGCGATGCCGAGGGCGGCGGACCATTGGTCGGCTTTGCAGGTGAGGTCAATCGAGGCTTCGCGGAATAAATCATAGCTCTCGTTTACGCTGGTGCGGCCGGCGCTAAACGGGGCGTTTTCTTTTTTGGCGAGGATCGCGAGGCGGCGGTTAATGATGGCCGAGGCGAGGCTGCGGGGGAGATCCGCGAGACGCTTGGCGGCGGTGTCGGGTTCGAAACCGTAGGGGGTGAGGGCGGAGATGGAAACTTCCGTGGCCGGAGATTCAGGTTCGCTGTGGTAAAACGCGCGGATGCCATTGAAAGCAGCGACGTGACCGCGGTCGGGAGCAGGGCGGGCGGGAGCGCGGGCCTTCAGGTTTGCGAAGATAGCGCTGATTTGTTGCTCAAGGGCGGCGACGTCGAAATCGCCGACGGCCACGATCGTCGTGAGTTCGGGGCGATACCACGTGTTGTAAAAATCAACGAAAGCCTCGCGCGGGGCTTTTTCGATGACGGGGACCAAGCCGATAGGCAGACGTTTGGGCAGCAAGGTGTCGGCGAGGACGTACTCGAATTGGGCGACGAGGGTGCGGAAGCCGACGGAATCGCGCGTGCGTTTTTCGCTCAAAATGATGCCGCGCTCTTTGTCGATTTCGGTCGAATTGAGGAGCAAGCCGCCGGCGTAATCGGCAAACACGCGCAAGCCCTCGGCGAGCGTGGGCGCGTCGGTCTTGGGAAGCTCGAGCATGTAAACGGTCTGATCGAACGAGGTGAAAGCGTTGGTGTCGCCGCCGAAGCTCATGCCCATGCGTTGGAAAAATTCGACGAGCGTGCCCGCGGGGTAGTGCTCGCTGCCGTTGAAGGCCATGTGTTCGAGAAAGTGGGCGACGCCGCGCTGGGCCTCGGTTTCATTAAACGAGCCGGCCCCGATGTGCAGCCGGAGGGAGGCGCGGTTTTTGGGCTCGTTGTTGTGGAGCAGCGCGTAGCGGACGCCGTTGGGCAAGGTGCCGAAGCGAATCGCCGGATCGGGGCTCAGGTTGCTGCCGCCATGGGCGAAGGCGGCGACAGGAAGCGGGGATGAGGTCTGGGTTTCCGGTGCGGACCGGAGCTGGGGGGCAAAAATCCCTGCACCCAGAAGTAAAGCGCAGACGGCGAGGCGGGGAAGGTGAAATACGTTGAGGGGTAAAGTGGGTAAAAGGCGCATGGGTTTACGCTGCAAGTTTGCGAGTAGTAAGGAAGGGCAAAATTACGGGAATAAAAGGGGTGGGTTGTAAGCAAATCATACTATTGTAGACTAATTTGGTTGGCACAAAAAAGGGGTGCGGGCTGGAACCTGCGCTTGCGCGGGACCATGGGTTTGGCTGAGTGCTTGGCTGTGCTCTGGCTTTATCGAATCGTTTTCCCCTTGGCTTTGTTCCTTGCGCTGCCCGCGTATTTGCGGCGGGCGTGGCGGCGGGGCGGGTTGCGGGCGAAATTCGCCGAGCGCTTGGGCGCACATCCACGGCAACCGCGGGCGGGGCGGAGCGGACCGCTGATTTGGTTGCAAGCGGTGAGCGTGGGAGAAGTGCTCGCGATCGCGCCTTTGCTCGAGCAACTGCATCGTGCGGGTGTTTTGGTTTACCTCACGACGACGACGAGCACGGGTTACGCGATCGCCGCCGAGCGTTATGCGCCCTGGGTGGTCGGGGTGGGATATTTTCCGGTGGATGCTTGGCCGGTCTCGGCGCGTGCTTGGCGGCGGATTGATCCGGATATGGTAATTTTAACCGAGGGCGAACGCTGGCCGGAACATCTCCAACAGGCGAACCGACGCGGGGTGCCGGTGATCGTGATCAACGCGCGGCTCTCGGATCGGAGTTTTCGGCGCATGCAATGGTTTCGGCCGGCGGCGCGGCTCATGCTGGCCGGCGTCGATCGGTGGTTGTGCGGTTCGTCGCAAGATGCGGCGCGCTTGCGTGATTTAGGTGTGGCGGATGCGGCTTTGGTGACGACAGGGAATCTCAAATTTGACGTGGCCATACCGCAGCTCACGACGGCGGACTTAGTCGCTTTGCGGCGCGAGTTGGGTTTACCCGCGGGACTCGTTTTACTCGGCTCGTCCACGTGGCCCGGTGAGGAAGCGGCGATGATTGAGCTGCTGAAGGCGACTCGGGCCCGTGGGCTGGGAGGTTCGCTGTTGCTGGTGCCGCGGCACGCGGAGCGGCGCGGGGACATCGAGCGTTTACTCGTGAAGAGCGGTTTGCGATTTCATTTTCGTTCGCAGGGTCCGGCCGAGGCCGAGGTCGATGTGAGTGTCGCCGATACGACCGGCGAATTGCGCCGGCTGACGCAGCTGGCCGATTTGGTTTTTGTCGGGAAAAGTCTACCGCCGCACACGGAAGGTCAGACGCCGCTTGAGGCGGCGGCGTTGGGGCGGGTGATTGTACTCGGTTCGGGAATGAGTAACTTCCGCGTCATTACCCGTGAACTCATCAAAGCGGGTGCGGCGGTGCGGGTCGATTCGGCGGAGGAATTGGTGACGACGGCGTTGGGGGTATTGAGCGAGGCGGGCCGACGAGAGCAACTCGCGCAGGCTGCGACGGCATGGCATGCGCGCAATGCCGGCGCAGTGGCGCGCACCCTCGCGATTATCCAAGCGGAGCTTGCGCGTCGCCCCGTCGCTTAGACGCGGACGCCCCGGGAGTGACGCAACTGATAAAGGCTGTAAGCGACGGCCGCTAAACCGGTGCCAGTAGCTGGGATAAAAAGGGTAGCGTAGGCCAATTTTTCGAAAACATACGCGCCCACGATGCCGCCGCACAGAAATCCGCTGATGATTATCAAGCACAGGCTCAGTCGGCGGGTGTTGACGGGCAGGCCGCGCAGGCGGTGGCCGATGAAAATACCTAGGTCGGTAAACATGCCGGAGACGTGCGTGGTGCGCACGACCGAGCCGCTGTAAGTGGTGGCCATGGCGTTTTGCAGGCCGCAAGCGCAGGAGGCAAAATAGTCGCCGAGGTGGCTGTGGCGGTTGAGCAGCGGCACGGCGAGGGCGAGGAGCGCGGATTCCAGCGCGAGGGCGAACCCGTAGCTGTGTCCGAGTTTGAGGGTCGAATCTTGAATCATAAATCCGCTGAGAGCGGTGCCGGCAACGAAGGAAACGAGCACGGCCAGCAAGTGCAGCGCGTGGGCGCCGTGGAACGTGGCGAGCGCGGCGCCGAAGAGCGAGGTCGTGCCGGTGAGGTGCGTGATTGCTTGATGCTCGAAACCGAGCAGGCCCACGACGTTCACGATGCCGGCAATAAAAGCGAGGGCCCAGGCCCCCGTCCAAACCCAACGCGGGAGTTGGTTGATCATGCCCACTAGAATACGCGGGCTTTCTGATTTCGCGACTTGTATTTATTCAGGCGGGAATGAGTTCGGATTCCGGCGTTTCTCCGCTGGGGATTGGGAAGGCGCGCAAGAAGTCGTTGTAATGAATCAATTCAAAGCGACCGTCGTGGTGTTCGACGATGGCGGTGAGCGACTCAACCCAGTCGCCGCTGTTGAGGTAGTGGATTTCTCCGAGCATTTTATCGGCGGCGGTGTGGATGTGGCCGCACATGACGCCGAGGCAGTCACGTGATTTGGCTAGCGCGGCGATGTGGTCCTCAAAGTTGGAGACGTGGTTCACGGCGGATTTCACGCGGGCTTTGATGGCTTTGCTGAGCGACCAATATTCAAGGCCGCGCCAAGCGCGCCAGATATTGTACGCGCGATTGAGTTTGAGCAGTGCGCGATAACCCCAGTCGCCGAGGTGGGCGAGCCAGACAAAATTTTTCGTGACCGTGTCAAAGACGTCGCCGTGCAATACAAGGTAGCGGCCGCGCGGACCTTCGTGGATGTGTTCTTCGACAATCGTAAGATTTTCGAAATCCAGCGGCAGGAACTGCGTGAGAATGTCGTCGTGATTACCGCGAAGGTAAACGACCTGAGTGTCTTTCTTCTCAAGTTTTTTTAGTACGATGCGAATGAAACGCGTATGGGCTTTGGTCCAACTGCCGCCGCGCTGGAGTTGCCAGCCGTCGATGATGTCGCCGTTGAGGATGAGTTTCTCGCAACGCACATGGCGGAGAAAATGGTTCACCTCGGCGGCTTTGCTTTCACTGGTGCCGAGGTGGACATCGGAAAGGATAACAGTGCGGACGCGGAGCTTGTTCATGGCAATTGAAGAGCGAAACCAGAGGGAGCCTGGTCATCGACGCAGGCTTGGGCGCGGGAGGTGAGCGGCACGATGAGTCGTAAGCTTTGGGGGTGCACGCGGACCTCGAGGCGGGCGCCGGTCGCGTGTGTTTCCCCGTCGGTGTGGACGATCCCGGGCGCGGTCCGCTCGATAAGAAAACGGGAGCCACGGAAGCGTCGCACGGAGGGGCTGTGATCGAGGTTGCCGAGGAAAAGTCGCGCACCCAGTCCGGCCGCGCCGAGTAAACTGACGGGGCGGATGGCGATCAGATCGAGTTGGCCATCGTCGACGCGGGCGCCCGGGGCGATGAAGGCGCGGTTGCCGTATTGGTCTGAGTTGGCGATGGCCAGTAGCAGGATCTCGGTGGTTTCGGTGTGCCCGCCGAGGGTGATACGGCAGGTCTCGCTGCGACGTTGGCGGAATGCGGTCCAGGCGGTGCGAGCGTAGGTGGGTAGGCCGCGCGTGGTGAGGCGGTTGAAGCGCTCGCTCACATCGGCGTCGAGGCCGAAGCCCATGGCGTTAAAAAAAGAGCGGCCGTTGACGGAACCCGTATCGATGGCGGCGATGCGGCCCGTGTTGTGCGCGGCGAGGCGCAAGGCCACGAGCGGGGCGAGGGGTAGTCCGAGGTGGAGGGCGAGGCCGTTGCCCGAGCCGCAGGGAACCAGCGCAAGCGCGGCCGGCGTGTCGATAAGCGCTTGGGCGACCTCGTTCATGGTGCCGTCGCCTCCGATGGCGACGATGCGTTGGCAACCGGCTTGGACGCCCTCACGGGCTAGGACGGTGGCGTGACCGGGGCCTTCGGTCGGGTGCAGTTCGGCATCGAGTGCTTGGCTGCGAATGAACTCGCGCAACAACGGCAGGAGCCGGGCGCTGCGCGCATGCCGGCCCGAGACGGGGTTGAGGATGAAACGAATTTTCATGTCAACGGGGCAAACGTAGGGGCGGCGGATTTTTCGCGAGATGCGCTGGCTGCGATCAGGTGGCGGGCGATCGCGTTAGCCGCGTCGTTGCGCACGATTGGTGCTAGAGCGTTGCGCCATTGTAGCCAGAGCGCGCCACGGTCGGCGAAGGCCTGGCGCAGACTTTGAATCACCGCAGCGGGGGTCGTCGCCAAGGCGCCGGCGCCGGTGCGGCGGAGCAGCTCGTAGTTACCTTCTTCTTGGCCCGGGACGATCTGGTTTACGATCATCGGGCAGCGAGCGGCGATGGCTTCTTGGGTGGTGGCGCCGCCGGCTTTGCTAATCACGACGTGATGCGTCATCAGCAGGTGCGGAATCTGGTCGGTCCAACCTAGGATATACGCGGGCAGGGCGCGGCCGGCGGCGAGTCGGGTGAGCTCGGTTTGGAGCTCGGTGTCACGGCCCACGGCGATGGTGATTTCCCAAGCGGTTTCGGCGAGTAGCAGGCGGGCGATCTCGACGGCGTGATTCGTGCCGGAGTTGATGATGTAAAGAATCCGGGGGGCCGAGCTAGCGTTTGTGAGGTCGGGGGGCGCGAGCCGGCTGGCGTAATCGCTAAAAAATGCAGGAACAGGAAAACCGGTGATGTGGAGATCTTCTGGATCCAGTCCTGCCGCCCGCATGACGGCAGCAGAATCAGGGTTGGGGACAAACCAACCGGCGGCGCCCGCACGCCACCAGAGCGAGTTGATGCTGATCGAATCCGTGACGACGTTAAAATGCGGCGGGAGGATGTGCCCCTCGTTTTGCAGACGCGCGAGGATGAACGCGTAAACGGGATATGTGCTGCAAATCACGGCGGGTTTTTCATCGGCGAGGATGCGAGCGAGTAGGCGGCGTTCTCGGCCGAGGAGCCAAAAACAGCGGGGCACTAGGTTGGAGCGATCGATCCAAGCGTAAAGGCTGCTCCAGAGTCGCGGCGCGCCGTTGATCGTAGCGATGTAGGCGCGGCGACTGATTTGATTAAAGCGTGGTCGCGACAAGGCGAAGAGATCGACCACGCGCGCGGTACCAGGCCCGTAATTGGTGTCGCAAGCGGCGGCGAGCGCGCGGGCGGCGGCGTTGTGACCTTCGCCGTAGCCGGCGGTTAAAATGAGAATCCGAGCGGGCATGAAGGGGTTACGGGGTAGAGTTGGTGAGCGGCGTAGCTCCGCGGGTTTCGGCGATCACGGCGGCCAGATCGGCTTCGAAGCCGGCGATGACAGATGACCACGATTGCGGCTCGACGGTCGCGCGGGCGGCAAGACGCAGGTGCTGGCGGAGGTTGGCATCGCAGGCGAGTTGGACGGCGGCTGCTATAAGCGCGCCGGGTTGATCGCAGGGAACACTTAGGCCGTTTTCGCCGTGTCGGATAAATTTTAAAGCCGCTGCGTAGTTGAAACCGGCGACGGCGAGTCCGCTGGCCATAGCCTCGGTCAGGACATTACCAAAAGTCTCGGTGAGACTGGCGTGAATGTAGATATCGGCCGAGGCGTAGTAACGGCCGATTTCCTCGCGGGAGAAAAAGCCTGCAAAAATACATTCGGGGTGTTCGCGCACGAGCCGAGCTTTGAGCGGACCGTCGCCGGCAAGGACGAAACGGCAACGAGGATTTGCGGCGCGCATGGCCTCAAAGGCGCGGAAAACAAGTTCGTAGTTTTTCTCGGCGGCCATGCGACCGACGTGGAGCACGACCGGCGTGTCGTTCTCCGCACCCCAGCTGGCGCGAAGTTCGCGCGAGCGACGGGAGGGATCGAATTGGCGGGTGTCGACCCCGCGCGAGAGGACGGCAAGATCACGGAAACCGTACGCGGCGAGTTCGGTACACAGCTCGGGGGTGGGGGCAAAGGTGCGTTGCGTACGGTTGTGCACGTAGCGGAGCCAAGCGAGCGTGAGGCGGTGAAACGCGCCATAGCCGTAGGATCGCGTGTACGTGTGGAAATTGGTGTGAAAACTCGAGCTCACCGGCAGGCCAAGGGAACGTGCGGCGGTGACGGCGGTAGCGCCGAGTGGACCCTCCGTGGCGACGTGCACCAGATCGGGTGGGTCTTCGCGCCAAAGTTTGCGCAGCGTGCGACCGGCGGGTAGCCCGAGCCTTAGCAGGGGGTAACCCGGAATCGGCAGGCCAGGTAAACTCCTTACGCGGTAAGAAAGTGCGCCTTCAGGCTCTGGGAGATCGTCGCGGCGGGGCCGATAAATTGTGAGGTCATGCCCGCGGGCGGCGAGCTCGCGCGCAATGACTCCAAACGTCATCGCCACGCCGTTGACCTCCGGAGGAAACGTTTCGGTAACGAGGGCGAGTTTCACGTAGGTGTGATAAATTTGGTACGCGGGTTATTTACTCGATGAACACTTAATCGGCCTGCGTGGCGAAATCATGGCGATTGCGTTACAATTTGGCGAAAAGTCGCCAAGGTGACTTTGTGCGTAATTCGTGGTTGCAGATCCTAGCGGAGAATCTACTTTCGGATCTTTCACGCGAATGCAGTCTCACGGCCCGAAGCGCGTCTACACACCGCACTCCCTCGAGTTTTGGTTTGGCAAACTCGAAAACGACTGGTCCGAGCGATTCAGCTCCACCCAGCTGGAGTTGGGTCGACAAATCTATCGGGACGGCCAGGTGCGTGAATTGGAGCTGACTGAACGTGATGCGATCGTGCATCGCCGCATCGACAAAAAAGATGAATACGCGGTGATTGAGTGGAGTACGGATAGTTTCTCCGTGCGCTCTTCGACGACGGACCTGGAAGTCGCCCATGCCTTGGCGGTGGCCGGTTTGCACGAGATCGAGGAACTTGTCGCCGACGAGATATCGCCCCTGCCTGAGGATTTACCACGAGCTGCCTCGAGCGAGGCGCCGCGCGGGGCCTTCACTGGTGGAGCGGCCGCGTCAATCGCCACGACGGGATTTGTCCGACCCGGCTCACAACCTGTTTCGTCCCTATCGCCGACGCATACTTTTGCCCCGGGTAATGGCCACCCGCCGGCGCGTCCACACGTGGCCCCGGCGGCTCGTTTGAACAGCCCTTCGCGGCCTTTGTTGCTTGTCTTTAAAACGCGCACTGCGGGTTTGCAATTTCAGGCGTTTTGGGTCGAAGCGGACAAAAAAACTCGTCACCCGGCCCTTGGGCCGGATGCGCATGCGAGTGGTTCGAGCCATGTCTCTTCGGGCGAACGCGCTAAGCTCATCGGAGTGGCCGCGTATGCGCGCAAGGCTCACTTTCATTATCAACACGAAACCGGGGCCTATCTGTTGGAGTCGTTGGTGGAGATCCCCAATTTCCTCAAAACCACGCTCGCGCCGTGGCGGCGGATGTTTGCGATCGAGCTGGATGAAAAGGCGGCCAATCTGATTAAAGGCACGCGCGCGATCGAGATCGAGGCCGTGGCGGAACGCGCCCCTGGCCCCTCGGGCGCAGGCGAACACGCGGCGCTTAACCTGCGTTGGATCTTCCGCGCGGGCGAACGGATGCTGACGGACAGTGAAGTGAATTCTCTGCTCAAGCGCGGTGGTCAGCCCGTGATTATCCCCAGTCTTGGTATCGTCGCGCTGCCGGCTGATCGCTGGGACTCTTATCAAGCTTGGCAGAAAAACATCAACGAGACGCAAGGTGCGCAGCCAGCTGCCGAAGGCGGCGGCATCTCGCCGTATCTGGTGTTTTCTTTGTTCAACGACGCCAAACTGAAACTCAGTCTTTCGCCCGAGATGGAGGCGTGGCGGCACCGCGTTTTGGCGCCGCCGGAAACGACGCCTGAGTTGCCCGAGTTGCTGCGGCCTTATCAACGGCGCGGCGTGGAGTGGATGCACCATTTGTGTGAAGTCGGTTGTCACGGTTTGCTCGCCGACGAGATGGGTTTGGGCAAGACGCTCCAAGTGCTCGCGTTACTCGCGACGCGGCGGGTGCCGGATCGTGCGAGCTTGATCGTGTGCCCGGCGAGCGTGGTGCCGGTGTGGCGCGAGGAAATCGCGAAGTTTTTCCCCGCTTTGACGGTCGATGTGCTCAAGAGCGGTCACGATTTCACCAATCAACCGGCGGCGGCGGTGTGGATCGCGAGTTACACGCAACTGCGCAAGCATCGCGCGATGCTGCCTGGGTTGGAGTTCGGCTACACGGTCTTGGATGAGGGGCAGTTCATTAAAAACCCCGATGCCAAAATCACGCAGACGTGTTTTGCGGTGCGCTCGCGTCATCGGATCGTTTTGACCGGTACGCCTCTCGAAAATCGTCAGCTCGATTTGTGGAGTATTTTTCGCTTCTTGCTCCCGGGTTTGCTCGGGTCGCGCACGGCGTTTGAAGCGTCGTTGGTGGCGGATCGCGAGGGTACGCTCGGTCGATTACGCGCGCAACTGGCGCCGTTTATCCTGCGGCGCACGAAAAACGAAGTCGCGAAAGAGCTCCCGCAAAAAGTTGAAATGGATCTTATCTGTCCGCTCACCCCGGTGCAGCGGACCGAATACGCGCGGATCTGTTCCGAGGGACTCGACCGCTTGGGCGACGATGTCGGCTCGGCGATGCGGGAAAAATCGTTTGGCTTCCTCGCCTTGCTCACGCGCCTGCGGCAGACCTGCTGTGACCCGGATATGTTGCCTTGGATGGAGGCGCCGTTGACCGACTCGGGAAAGATTAATTTGTTGCTCGAAAAATTGGCGGAGATTGTCGGCAGCGGGCACAAGGTGGTGATTTTTTCTCAATTTGTGATGCTGCTGGATCGCGTGCGATTGGCGCTGGCGGCGCAGTTTCCCGATTTACCGCGCTACGAGTTGACGGGCATGACGCTCGACCGCCTGAAGCCCGTGCAACAATTTCAAGGTGCGCAGGGCGCGGCGGCGATGTTGGTCTCGCTCAAGGCGGCGGGCACGGGCATCACCTTGCATGCGGCGGACTACGTTTTCCTGCTCGATCCGTGGTGGAATCCCGCCGTCGAAGCGCAGGCGGTCGATCGCGTGCACCGCATCGGTCAGACGAATACGGTCTTTGTCTATCGTATGGTCACCGCGGGCACGATTGAGGAACGCATCCAAGCGCTGAAGGCCTCTAAGCGGGATATGTTTGATAAACTCATCGGTGGGCTGGGCGGAGATTTCGACCTGAGCCAGCATTTCAGCTCGTTGAAGAGTTTGGTGGCTTTAACGGCTCACGCCGAACAGGAGCAGGATCAGCCCTACACGCTGGATTAAATGCCCTGCCGGGCTTGCTCACCGACCTTGAAAATTTTGCGCTAAAGTTATCCTTAACCCACGCTTGTTTCAGCGGCCGACATCCGCACGCTCTTTCTACTTGAACTCTCCGCTTGAACTCATCGCCTCGCCTGATGCCGTTGTGACCGATCTGCGGGTTAACTCTGGCGAAGAGGCGATCCGGGCGCTGCACCAGCGTCTGCGGGCCTCGACGCCCGAGGTGCGCGATGCGGACCAATTCATGCGTGATTTGCTCGAGCGCGCAGCTCTTTCCTCCGTTTGCATCGCCGATGATGTGGCCTTACCGCACGCCCGTACGACTGCAGTTGGCCGGATCGTGCTGGCGGTGGCCCGCACGGCTGGGCCCGTAGCCTTCGATGCGGAGCACCCGCGGGTGCGCTTGGTGTTTTTGATCGGGACACCCAAGGCGGCGGTGAGCGAATATTTACAAACGGTGGCGGCATTGTCGCGTATGCTGAAAAATGCCACCACGCGAGCGGCTTTGCTCGGCGCGCCGACGGAGGCGGAGTTCCGGGCGGTATTGGCACGGGCGCAGCAGCGATGAAAGGCGTCACGGATCCGGCGAAGCTTCTGCTGGAGCGGATGCTGCGTTTATTGCGTTGGCGGGTGTGGGTGCAGGAAAAACTGCAGCCCAGTGAGTGGCAAATCACGTTGTTGTGGGCCGGCTTTGCGGGGTTTCTGGGCGCGTTGAGTTCGCTTGTATTTCAAGGTTTGGCCGAAGGGGTGCACCAGTTGTTGACCGGTTCGAATGAGGGCGTCGTCGAATCGATGAAGCAGTTGCCGTGGTGGGCGGTCTTGGCGTTGCCGGCGGTGGGCGGATTGCTCGCGGGTATCGTGCTGATGCTCGGTAAGCACCTGACTAAGGGGCAAAGTTCAACGGACTACATGGAGGCGATTTCCATCGGTTCGGGGCATGTGCCGATTCGGGCTAGCTTGGTGAAGAGCGCGGCCGCTTTATTTTCTATCGGCTCAGGTGGCTCGATCGGGCGGGAAGGTCCGATGGTGCAACTGGCGGCGGTAATGGCTTCGTTCATCGGGCGTTGGCGGCAATTTACTCCGCCTCAATTGCGCCTGATGGTGGCGTGCGGCGCGGCGGCGGGTATTGCTTCGGCTTACAATGCGCCCATCGCGGGATCGTTTTTCGTTGCCGAAATTATTCTGGGTACGATCGCGATGGAGAGCTTGGGGCCGTTGGCGGTTTCGGCGGTGGTGGCGGCGATGACAGTGCGAGTGCTCACCAGTGAGGCGCAGCTTTATAAGGTGCCGGAGTTTCGTTTAAGTTCGCCGCTTGAGATGCCGGCGTACATTGCGCTGGGGGTGATCGCCGGGCTATTGGCACCGTGGTTTTTGCGCTCGTTGAGACGGGCGGAGGAGATTTTCATCGCCACGAAGTTACCTCTGGTGGCGCGCATGACGTTGGGTGGATTAATCGTGGGCGCGTTGGCGATCCAAGTGCCCGAGGTGTCTGGGAATGGCTATTCGGTCGTCGTTACCATTCTCAAGGGGCAAGTGGTGTGGACGACGTTACTGCTTTTTGTGGCGTGTAAGTGGCTCGCCACAGCTTCGTCGTTTGGCTCGGGCGCCCCGGGCGGTGTGTTCACGCCGTCGCTCTTCATGGGGGCAGGGGTGGGGTTTCTTTTCGGGCAAGCTGTGCACACGATCTGGCCGGGTGGGGCGGTGGATCCGCGGGCGTTTGCGTTGGTCGGGATGGGGGCTTTTCTCTCGGCGGTGAGCCACGCGCCGGTGATGGCGGTGATCATGCTTTTCGAGATGACGTTGAGCTATGATATTATCCTGCCGCTGATGTTGTGTAGCGTGGTAGCTTATTACACGGCGAAGGGGCTGGAAGGTCGTTCGCTTTATAGTGAGGTTTTGAAAAAGAAGGCGGCGGAGGTTTCCGGCGATACGGGGTTTGGTCGTGGGCGGGTGGCCGAGTTGATGAAGAGCAAGCCGCCGACGCTGAGTCGCAACGCCCACTTTGCAGAGATCGCGCGGATGTTTTTGGCGACGCGGGTGAATAACCTCTACGTGACCGATGCGCAGGAGCGGTTTCTCGGCGCGGTCTCATTGCACGATATAAAACCCTACCTCGGTGAACCGGAGTTGGCCGAACTCGTGATTGCGAATGACATTTTGCGGGAAGAGTTTCCGCGCGTGGGCCCCGAGTCGACGTTGAGCGAAGCGCTCGGGCGCTTCTTGAATTTTGAAGCGGAACGCCTCCCAGTAGTTGATCCTAGCGGCAAATTGATCGGGAGCTTGTCCAAGGGGGATTTGTTACTCGCCCTAGTTGAGATGCGCAAAAAGCCGCTCGTGGCTTGAGTCGCTGAAAACTCCTAATCAGCCGCGCCCGCCAAGTCCTCGCAGATAAAGCTCTTCGACCTTCTGGCGAGCCCAAGGGGTTTTACGCAGAAACGTGAGACTAGATGTGATGCTCGGGTCGTAGTTGAAGCAACGCACGTCGATGCGGCGGCCGAGTTCTTCCCACCCATGCCGGGCCACGAGCTCGGTCAGGAGCGCTTCAAGGGTGACGCCGTGGAGCGGGTCGTTGGAGGGCGGGCGGGGTTCGTTCATGCGGTGGCGTGCTGTTGGAGCAGGGACAAAGGCACGACTTCGAGCGAGCGGAAATGCGTCGACGCAAGCGCTACCGGCGCCGCCACGCCGGCGTCGAGCGCCTCCTGCCAGCGCGCGGCGCAGACGCACCAACGATCGCCGGGTTGCAACCCTGGGAAATCATACTCGGGCCGCGGCGTGGAGAGGTCGTTGCCCGCCGCGCGGCTGTAGGCGAGAAAGGCTGCGGTGACCTCGACACACACCGTGTGGCAGCCCTGATCTTCCTCGCACGTGTCGCATTGGCCGTTGCGAAAAAAGCCCGTGAGCGGATTAAGCGAGCACGGTTTAAGAGGACCGCCGAGGACGTTGAGTGAGGGCTGAGGATGCACAGGAGTAAAGGTGGGGGCGTAGCGCCGAGGTGCAAGACCGCGGCGCGGTTGCCGTCTCGACAAGGTCGCGCCGTGCTCCACGCTACTCGCATGTCATCCATCTACGAAACCCTCCGTGCCGACATCATTGTTGCCATGAAAGCCCGCGACAGCGTGACCACGACCGCGCTGCGTACCGCCGATGCCGCGATCAAGCGCGCGGCCATGGACGGCAACAAAGAAATCGATGACGTGCTCTCGCTTGCGACTTTGCGCAAGGCGGTCAAAAATCTCGCTGACGCCAATATCGAGTTTACCAAAGGCGGTCGCGCCGACCTAGTCGCGACCAACGAGATTGAGATCAAGATTCTCCAGAAATATTTACCTGCCGGTCTCGACGCCGCCAAGCTCGATGCCTTGATCGCCGAAGCCATGGCGAGCACAGGTGCGACAACGAAGAAAGAAATGGGCAAAGTCATCGGCGCGCTTAAAGCCCATCCCGACGCCGCGCTCATCGACTTCGGCGCGGTGAGCAAAATCGTTCAGTCAAAATTGGTCTAAGTAGACCTAAGCACCGCGGATAAAAATAAAAAACGACGCTACCGGCTTGAATCCGGGGCGCCGTTTTTTTCTATCGATCGGTCAAGGGCGTTACGCCTTCTTTTTCCGGCCGGTCTTGGCCTCGATGTTCAGGTAGGTCTTGTTGAGCATCTGGCTTTCGTAGAGTTCGAGCAGGCGGACGCCTTCTCGCGGTTTCACGATATCTTTCTTTGTGGCGAGATCGATCTGCGCCTTCATCTTGCGGCAGAGTTCTTCCTGTTGGTATTGGACGCCCTCGAGGACGTCGGCGATGCGGCTGCCGCTCAACGCCTCTTCGATGTAGAAGCCGTTGGGTTCATCGTCTTCGAGGAAGACGTGGACCTCGTTGACGCGGCCGAAGAGGTTGTGGAGGTCGCCCATGATGTCCTGATAGGCGCCGGTGAGAAACACGCCGAGGTAGTAAGGCTTTCCGTTGAGGGGGTGCAGCGTAATGTAATCTTTGGTGTCCTGCAGATCGATGAAGCTGCTGATTTTGCCGTCGGAGTCGCACGTGATGTCGGCGAGGATGGCGTTGACCGTGGGCTTTTCGTTGAGGCGATGAAGTGGGGCGACGGGGAAGAGTTGCTTGAGCGCCCAGTGATCGAGGAGCGATTGGAAGACCGAGAAATTGCAGACGTATTGATCAGCGAGGAGCTTGTTGAGATCGTGAAGTTCCTCGGGTTGATAGCCGGCTTTCTGGCCTTCCTTAGCGATCTGTTCGCAGATTTGCCAAAAAAGGGATTCCGCGGCGGCGCGGTTTTCGAGGTCCAGGTAACCGAGGTTGAAGAGCGACAACGCTTCTTCTTTTTTCTGCGTAGCGTCGTGGAAACGCTCCAGCCGGCCAAGCTTGGTCTTGTTTTTCAACATGACCTCAAGGTCTTCGACGACCTTGTTTTTGACCTTGGGCTGGTGCTGCTGACCGAGCGATTCGCGTTTGTTGATGCGCTCGAAGACTTCGACGACGAGGAGCGAGTGGGGCGCCACGATCGCGCGGCCGGATTCGCTCACGATGTCGGGCACGGCGACGCGCGAGGCGGTGCAAATCTCGCGGATGTTGAACACGACGTCGCGGGCGTATTCTTCCATCGAGTAGTTCATCGAGCTCTCGAAGTTCGTGCGCGAACCGTCGTAGTCGACGCCGAGACCGCCGCCGACATCAAGGTAACCCATCGGGAAGCCCATTTTCGCAAGTTGGCAATAAAAGCGTGTGGCTTCGATGACCGCGTTCTTGATCGTGATGATGTTGGGGACCTGCGAGCCGATATGAAAATGGACGAGGCGCAGGCAGGACTCGAGTTTGGCTTCGCGGAGTTTTTCGCAGGCGAAGAGGATTTCAGCGGTGTTGAGGCCGAACTTGGCGTTGTCGCCGGTGGACATGGCCCATTTGCCTTCGCCGCGCGTCTGGAGTTTGGCGCGGAAACCGATCATGGGCTTCACGCCGACTTCTTCGGAGATTTTGATGATGTCGTCGATTTCAGAAAGCTGTTCGACGACGAGAATGATTTTTTTACCGAGCTTGCGGGCGAGCAGCGCGAGGCGGATGTAGTCGTGATCTTTGTAGCCGTTGCAGATGATGAGGCGGTTGGCGCCTTCGTGCATTGCGATGGCGATCATGAGCTCGGGCTTGGAGCCGGCTTCAAGCCCGTAGTTGAATTCCTTGCCGGCGGCGACGATCTCGTCGACGACCTCGCGCAGTTGGTTGACCTTGATCGGGAACACTCCGCGGTAGCTGCCTTTGTAGCCCTCTTGTTTGATGGCTTTGTTGAAAACGCCATTGAGTTGGGCGACGCGGTGGCGAAGGAGATCTTGGAAGCGGATCACCAGCGGGGCCTTGAGACCCATGCCGACGGCTTCGTTAATGACGTCGAGCGCGCGGATCCCGCGGCCGTCGGCGAGCGGTTTGACGTTGAGGAAGCCGGCGTCGTCGACGGAGAGGTGGCCGGAGCCCCAGCGCTTGAACCCATAGAGTTCTTCGGACTTGGCGGCGGACCAGGAGGAGGCGGATTTACTTTTCAATGCGGAGCGGGGGGGGGAGGTGATAGGGCTTGCTTTTGCGGTCGTAGAATTGATTTCCTATACGTTTCTTTTTTCAAAATCCGCAACACGCAATGACGAATATGCATTCCTTCACCGCTTCCTTCATCCAGTTCGCCCAAACCGCCGCCCCCGGCCAAGCTCCCGGAGCGGCCGGTCCCTGGTGGCAGATGCTGCTTTTTTACGGCCTTATCGCCGGCGGATTTTATTTTCTGTTCATCGCCCCGCAGCGCAAGAAACAGAAAGAGCACGAGAAGATGCTCGCTTCGTTACAATCCGGCGACGAGGTCCTCACCACCGGTGGCATCTATGGCGTGGTCACCAATGTGAAAGACGACCGCTTCATCGTGCGCATCGCCGATAACACCAAGATCGAAGTCGCCAAGGGCTTCATCTCTGCGGTTACCAAGAAGAGCGGCGCTGAGGAAACTAAGTAAACTGCGCACCCGTTCTCGTCGCCCTCTCACCGGCTGCGCCCCTGCGCATGCGCCGGTGCGGCTGCCGTTCTAAACCCCCAAAATTTAAACCAATACGACCATGCTCAAACGCAACCTCTGGAAAATCGTCCTATCCGTCCTCATCGCGGCCTGGGCGGTTGCCGAACTGATCCCGCTCAAGGATGTACCTTTCGCCGTCTACGCGAAAGAACACGCCACGGCGAAATCCGCCGACTTCAGCAAGCTCCTCGATGAAGCTGCCGCGCGCAAGAAATCTGGCGCCGCCCCTAGCGAATTCGTCGCCCTGAAGCAGATCGGCCTCGAGCGTAAGCTTGATCTGACGGTCTATTTTCCCGAGATCCGCCTCGAGGACTCGCTCAAGAACATCGGCAAGCGTAATGAGATTCTGCTCAACGAGCTTCTTCGCCGCTCGAAGAGCCGTCTCCAACTCGGTCTCGATCTTAAGGGCGGCGTCGCCTTCACCCTCGAGGTTGATGAAAAGGCGATGGCGAAAAACGAGCAGACGACTCGGCCAGAGGAATTGGCTAAGGCTATAGAAATTATCGGCGCTCGTATCAACGCCTTTGGCGTGGCGGAGCCCGTGATCCGCCCTATCGGTAATAACCGCATCGAAGTGCAGTTACCCAACGTCAACACGAAGGATAACCCCGAGGTGGTGGACAATGTGAAGAAGCCCGCCCAGCTCTCCTTCCGCGTTGTCAACGTCGCGCAATTCCCAAACCCGGCCACCCCGACCGAGGTGCCTCCAGGTTACGAAATTCTCTCCCTCGACTACGAAGGTCGCGCGGGCGAAAGCACGAGTGAGGATTTGTTCGTAAAGCGTATCCCTGAAATGACCGGCGAGATGATTTCCGCGGCGTTTGCTCGGCCCGATCTTTACGGCAAACCGGAGGTCATTCTTCAGTTTACGAACGAAGGCAAAAAGCGCTTCGCCGAGGTCACTCGCACCATTTCTCAGTCCGGCCAACAGGCTGGTCGCTTGGGTCGCCTTGCGATCGTGCTCGACGGAAAACTCTATTCCGCGCCTACCGTCAAAGAAGAGATCAACAGCGACTCTGCTGTCATCTCCGGTAATTTCACGGAGCGCGAAGCGTTCAATCTTTCCAACGTTCTGAATAACCCGCTCGACCTCCCGCTCATCGTTAAAGAGCAGTACGAGGTCACCCCCACGCTCGCCGAAGATGCGGTGCTCAGTGCGCGTAATGCTTTTATTGTGAGCACGGCACTGACCATTGGGTTCATGCTTCTTTTTTACACAATCGGCGGCGTGGTCGCAGCGGTCGGTATGGGCATCAACGTCCTTATCACCCTGGGCGTGATGGCCTCCTTCGGCGCAACTCTCACGATGCCTGGTATCGCCGGTATCGTCCTCACGCTCGCGATGTCGGTCGATTCGAATATTCTGATTTTTGAGCGTATGCGCGAGGAACTCAAACTCGGTAAATCGCTTCCCGCTTCGTTGGAAGCTGGTTTCGACAAAGCGTGGTCCGCAATTCTGGACTCCAATATCACCACGCTGCTGGTGGCTTTGATCATGTATTTCTGGGGCACCGGTCCGGTTAAAGGCTTCGGTTTGACGCTCGGAGTGGGTATTTTCACCACGATGTTTGCTGCTATCGTTGTCAGCAAGTTGATGCTCGAAGGCGTGATCTACGGCGGCGTGATCAAGTCGATGAAGATGTTCTCGGTCTTGCAATCGACGCACTTTGATTTCCTGAAATACACGAAAGCAGCCGTCATCGGAACGCTCCTGATTCTAGTCGTCGGCGTCGGTGCCGTAGCCTACAAAGGAAATGCTATTTACGGTATTGATTTCGCTGGCGGCGACATGGTGACACTCGATTTTGCTCAAAAAATCGAAATCGCAGAACTGACTAAAACGGGCCAAAAGATCGGAATCAAAGAGGTGAATTTTTCCTACCAGAAACCATTGGGCGGTGCGCGGGAAGTTTTGCGCATCACTACGCCGGTCGACCAAGGTCGAGTGGTTCTGCAGAAGCTGCAGCAGGCGCTGCCGCAGGCTAAATTAGTCGTCGTCGGCGAGAGCCGTATCGGGGCCTCCGTCGGCAAAGAAATTCAATGGAACGCCGTCGTTTCCGTTTTCTTGGCCTTGCTGGCAATCCTTGGCTACATCGCCTTCCGCTTCGAATTCGGTTATGGCGTGGGCGCCGTGGTTTCTACGATCCACGATCTTATTATGACGGTCGGTATTTTTGTGTTATTCGACCGACAGTTCAATGCGTCGATGGTCGCGGCGATCCTGCTCATCATTGGTTACTCGATCAACGACACCATCGTTGTGTTCGACCGCATTCGCGAGGAATTGAAAATGAATCCCGCCGGCACCCTACGCGAGGTCATCAATCGCTCGCTCAACCTCACTCTTTCTCGTACTATCATCACGGGTGGCACGACGTTTCTGACCGCGGTCACACTGATCCTGACGACGAGCGGCGACGTTAACGACATCGCCTTCACGCTCTTGATTGGCGTTCTCACCGGCACGTTCTCATCTTTGTTCATCGCTACGCCAGTATTTTACTGGTGGCACAAGGGTGATCGTAAACACGTCGAGGCACATCACGACGTCGCGCCGAAATACGAGTGGACCGGCTCCAGCAAGGCTTCGGAATAACTCTGCTAGGGGTAGGGCGGATCCTCGTAATCCGCCGCGGTCTTTGGACCGCGTTCGTCCCCCGTGGCGCGTTCGGTACTGCGCGCCCTACCTCGGAGTCATCCCACCATGCGCTGGATTTATACGCCGCGTCCGGCCGCCGAGATCGAGACCTTGGGCCAAACCCTCGGGCTTAATCCGGTGTTGGCCGAGCTTTTACTCGCCGCCGGCATCACCGAGCCCGGTCCGGCCGCCGAATTCATGCAGCCCGCGCTCGCGGCTTTGCGTGATCCATTTCTGCTGCGCAACCTCGAGGCTGGCGCCACCCGTCTGCGCGCGGCCATCGCTGCCCAAGAATCCATCGTCGTCCTCGGCGACTACGATGTCGATGGTGTGAGTAGCACCGCGCTGCTGGTGATGATTTTACGGCGCTTCGGTCTGAATCCCCGTTTTGTTGTACCGCGGCGCTCCGAAGATGGATACGGCCTATCGCGCAGTGCAATCGATCGCGCCCTCGAAGGCGGCAAGCCCGCTCTGTTTATCGCTCTTGATTGCGGGACTAATTCTCATGAGGAGGTCGCGTACCTGCGCGGGCAGGGGATTGATGTGCTTGTCGTAGACCATCACCGTTCCAAAGAAGCGGCACTGACCGACGGTATTTTGATCAACCCCCACGTCGAATCCGATGAAACCGGCGCCGATGCGGCCTGGCGCAATCTGTGTACGGTGGGCTTGGTCTTCAAGTTAGTGCACGGGCTGCTTAAGCAGCTCCGCGCCGAAAACCACCCCGTCGCCTTTCGCATTAAATTGCGCGATCACCTCGATCTCGTCGCCCTCGGCACGATTGCCGACCTCGTGCCGTTGACCGGCGAGAATCGTCTGCTCACGCGCCACGGTCTGCGCATCATCGAGGAATCGCGCCGCCCCGGCCTCGCTGCGCTGATGGAAATCGCCGGCGTGCGCCCCGGCCAAGCCGTCAAACCTTCCGATATTTCGTTCCGCCTCGGCCCGCGCATCAACGCCTCCGGCCGTCTCGCCGATGCTGCGCTCTCCGTGGAATTACTCCTCAGTGAGGATCCCGCGTTTTGCGCCGAGACCGCGCGCCAGCTTGAAAGCTTCAACCGCGAGCGCCAAGACATCGAACGCGGCATCACCGAAGAAGCTGAGCGTATGATCGAGTCCGAGTTTGCTGCCGAACCCGGCATCGTTCTCTTCAGTGAAAACTGGCACCCTGGCGTCGTCGGCATCGTCGCTGGCCGCGTCACGCGCAAGTACAACCGCCCCTGCGTTGTCCTTGGCAACGAAGGCGACACCGCTAAAGGCTCCGGTCGCAGCGTCGATGGCATCAACCTCGTCGCTGTCCTCGGTACCTGCTGCGAACGCCTCACCAGTTGGGGCGGCCACCCGATGGCCGTCGGCATTGCGCTCAATAAAACCAACCTACCAGAATTTCGCGCCGCCTTCTCCGCTGCCGTCCGCGCTCACGCCGGCGGCGATATCGCGGAGGCCAAGCTCAAGATCGCCGCGTGGCTCACGCCCGGACAAATCCGCGACCGCCTGATGGAAGAGCTCGAGTCGTTGCAACCCTTCGGGCAGGGCAACCCTGAGCCCGTGTTTGGCGTGAGTGGCGTCGTCCTGCGCCAACGCCCCGTCATTTTTAAAGACGTGCATTTCCGTTTCACCCTCGAAGACCCGCAAGGCCGCCGCTTGCACGGTGTCGCCTGGAAGATGGCGCACCGTATGCCGCCTTTGGGTGTACCCTTGGACTTCGCGGTCGAGCTGGCGTGGAATCATTTCAACGATCGCAAGCTCCTCCAGCTTGAGCTCATCGACTGGCGCGAAGCCCAGCGCTGAGTCTGGCTCCCGCTGCGAAACGGGGTTTCATGCGCAGCGGGTCGGCGTACCGTGCACCGCGTAAAACGCCCGCTGGCCGCGCGGTCTGCACATCGATTTTCACTTCAGGACAAATTCTCTCTTGCACTGCACACGGAATGTTTGCTTCTTTTCGCCCTCTGCTACGCGGCCATAGCTCAACTGGATAGAGCGCCAGACTACGAATCTGGAGGTTTGGGGTTCGACTCCCTATGGCCGCACCATTTTTTTCAAACGATCCTGCGCGATTGTAGCTAGTTTTTACCTCAGCGTTGAGAACAAGATCGGCGCCGCTGGCTGGCGCGAGGCAACGTTACCACTTTTTAGGCCGGCGGGGTCTTTCATTAAAGGGTCCTATCGCACCGTTATCGTTAGCGGCTGCTGTACGCTGCCTTTACCCGTTCGTGCCTAGCTGGATGCCTCAGTATGGCCTTCGCTACCTAGGCCCCGCGTCTATCGGCTATAGCGCGGTTCGCCTCTTTCTTTCAGCTCGGTGAGTAGGTGCCCTATCACGCCAGAGCCCCGCACCGAAGACGAGCAGCTTGGTTGGCGGCAACGGCGGCTTGATTTCGTCGAATCGTGCCAGAGCGATTCGCGCATTTTTTCTGAAAATCAGATTTTCCGGCGGCACTCTCTGGGCCCAAATCATGGTCACTTTACCACAGTCATGCTGTTGGTGATCTTGCGCAGCGACCCGCAGATAGAGACTGAGCCGCAAAAATTCAGCTAAGCAACGCGAGTAAGCTTCGCGGAGTGCAAGCGGGCGTAGGTGCGGCGCTTGCCGGCAGGCTGCGTTGGTTCCGCGCCCGTAGTCCGGGCGCGGAGTTTCTACAGGGTATGGGTAGGTGCGGGCTTAAAACTTCTTGGTCACGTCCAAGTAAAGGAAGCGCGGCAGGAAGGAGCTGGTGGATTCGCCGTAGCCGGTGGAGGACGCGGTGAGCGGCGGATTTTTGTCGAAGACGTTGTTAGCGCCGAGGGTGATCTTGGTCGCGTAAGGCAGGTCGTAGCTGAGTTGCACGCCGGTGAGTGTCTGTTGTTTTACGCGCGTCTGACTGGGAGCGAGGTCGGTGAAACCGGCGATGTAGTCGGCAGTGACGCCGGCGCCGAGTTTGCCGCGCTGCCAGGTGAGGCCAGCGTTGCCGCGGAAGTTGGGAACCTCGAAGGTGCTGACGGTTTCAACGGTGGGCAGATCGGTGCGGGAGCGAATCTTCGCGTGGTAGGTGCGACTGCCGGCGGCGCGGATGGTGAACTGGCCGAGGGCGGCGGTGGCGAACTTGTATTCGGCGCTGATATCGAGGCCGCTGGTCTCGGCGGTGCCAAAGTTGCCGGTGACGGTGCGGATGCGAAGGACTTCGCCGGGGAGGCCGTTGGCGGTGTCGCTCGCCGTGGGGGCGGCGCGGTCGACGAAGCCGGGGAAGAGGGTCGGGTTGGCCAGGATGATGGCGGCGGTGGCGGGCGGCCCAATGCGGTCGCGGACTTCGACGTCGTAATAATCCACGCTGAGGGAGAGACCTTTCAGGAATTTCGGCTGAAGAAGCATGCCGTAGTTGCGCGACTCGGATTTCTCGGGGCTCAGGTTGGGATTACCGCCGGAGGTGATGATGCGCAGTCCGGTGGCGGAGTCGTTGACGTTGGAACCGGGTCGACCGGCGCGGAGCGGGTCGGGGATGTTGAAGAAGTTGCCGGTGCTTTGGGGCTGATAGAGCTCGGCGAGGGAGGGGGCGCGATAGCCCTTACCCCAAGAGCCGCGGAATGAGATTTGAGAATCGATCGGTTGCCAGCGGAAGCCGACCTTGGGGACGGCGGTGTTGGTGAAACCGGCGTCGCTGTAGCGCTCGGCGCGGCCAGCGGCGTTGAGCTCGAAAGTCGCCAGGAGCGGGATTTTTTGCGAAGGTGCGGTGAGCGGCAGGCCGAACTCGGTGTAGAACGCCTGGACGCGGCGGGAGCCTTTGGATTGGGGCACGGGGGCACCTTGACCGATGAGTTGGTCTTGGTCGCGTTTGTCGCGGAAACGTTCCTCGCGCGCTTCGACGCCGGTGGCGAGGTTGAGGGCACCGGCCGGCAGAGAGAAGACCGTGCCGTTGGCCTGAGCGTTGAAGGAAGCCAGTTCGGTGTAGGCCTCGCGGGTGGCCCTGGAGCGGATTCTCTCGATCGCAGCAGAAGAGTTTACGATACCGCGGGTCGGGTTCGTGAAAAGGTTGAGCGCAGTCGCGCGGTTGGTGTCGGCGAGGGCAGCGTTGACGCCAGACTGAGAGAGCCAACCGCTGGGGAGTTCGTTCTTGGAGTTCGCTAGATTGTACAGGACGGAGGAGTCCCAGGTCCAAGTGTTGCCAAACTGGCCTTTCAGGCCGCCGACGAGGCGCTTGAAGGTGTTGGTGGTCTCGGTGGCGCGGGGACCGGCCTCGAGGAAACGGTAAACGAGGGTGGCGCCGACGGTGGCGTTATTGACGACGTTCACGCCGAAGGGATTGAACGCGGCGCTGGCGGGCAGGGTGACGGAGTTTAGATTGCTGATGGCGACGGCGGAGAGGTATTCGAGGTTGGTGTTCGTCTGATAGTTCACTTCTCCGTAGGCCTTGATGGTGGGGCTGAGTTCGTAGCGGGCGGTGGCGAGGGCGCCATAGCGCGTGACGCGAGGCTGCGGGGTGAGGGCCTCGTTAATGTTGTGGCGGTTTTGTGGAGCCGTGGCCGCAGTGGTGTTGAAGGCGGGGGGATAAGCTCCCGAGGAAAAATCAACGGTGAAGGTCCGGGCGCCTGCGGCAGTGCCGGCAGGTATCACTGCACCGGTAATGGGGTTGGTCGCACCGACGGGGACGACGAAGGTTCCAGGGGTAGAACCGTTGGCTAGGGCGATGAGTTTCGGGGAGAGTTCACCGTATTGGATTTTTGCCTGATGCATGTAGTTAGTGAGGGCGAAGACGCGGAGCTTGCCGCTGGTCGCGCCGGTGTAGGCGCTGCCTCGGAACGTGTTAGCGGCGATACCGCCGGGGAAATCGCCATAGAAGGCGCGAACGGTAGAGCCCTGAACATTGTCCTTGAGAATGACGTTGAAAACGCCCGCGACAGCATCGGCGCCGTAGATGGCAGACGCGCCGTCTTTGAGGACTTCGACGCGGGCGATGGCGTCTACGGGTATCATGTTAAGATCGACGAACTGAGTGGTGCCGAGGGCGGCGGCGCTGCCGCCTTGGGCGAAGGGCGCGGGGGTGACACGGCGGCCGTTGAGAAGAACAAGGGTGGAGTTGGCACCGAGGCCACGAAGGGAAACGGAGGCGGTGCCGGGGGAGGAAGTGTTCACGCGGTTTTCGCCCAGACTGCCGGCGCCGACCTCGGGAATTTTCCTCAGAAACGAGTAAAGACTACCCGTGCCAGCTTGCTCGACCTCGGCGTTGGAGAGGACGCGGAGGTTGACCCCACCGCTCGACTCGCCAGCGCGTAGATTGGAGCCGGTGACGGTGAAAGCTTCGAGCTTCACGGCGTCGGCGGGGGACGGAGCTTGGGCGAATGCGAGGGCGGGCAGGATCGCGGCGAGGACGAGATATCGGTTCGATGGTTGCATGGTCTGATGGTGTGGTGGGTATGTAGAAAGGCACTGATCGGGCTTAGGCAAATGGAGAATTATTTTTTTTGGCGCCTATGACGTGCGGGATGTGCTCGGGGCAATGTGAGCATTGGGCCAGCGGCTGATTCTAGCGGTCCGGTGGTGCGATGCCCAGTCGCCGGCCAGCATGGCGACGGCGCTGATGAACACTCTGTTGCAGGGAGGTTCAACCCCACAATCCCTCGCAACGGCCAGCTACGAGAATCAGGGACAACCGCCAGCCAGACCCGAGAAGGAGGAGGTGATTGCGGAGGTCCTCGTCAGCGTGGAGCGAAGGCCCGCACCGCGCTCGCGCAAGGCGCGAGCTGAAGGTGGGCGTGCGAGTAGAGGCAGATCGTCACGGGCATTCTTGATGGAAAACGCCGCTACTCCTGCGAGTGGCGGCGTGAAGCTTTAAGCTAGGCTGCGTCGCTTATAAATCGAACGAAGCCGATAAAATAAACTGTCGTGGATCGATGATGCGGTAGGTCGACGGTCGGCCGTCGAAGAAGGCGCCGGTGGCTTGTAAGCCTCCGCCTGATTCACCGGCGTTTTTGACGTTCAGCTGGAAGTTGGCGCGGATCTTGTCGCGGAACATGCGCGTACGATAACTCACGAATAAATCGACGTAGGTTTCGGCGGGTGAATAGATCGGCCGATTGGGATCGAGCTGCAGGATTTTATTGGAGGCGAGCGTGAGATCTTTACTGGAATCATAGCCCAGGCCGTAGAAACCGATGGAGCCTTTGTCGCTCCAGCGCAGCGAGCCGCCGACGCTCATGGCTTTGAGGACGGGGTGATCGGAGATGCCCGCGAGATTGTATTTCGAGTTGAATTTAGCCGAGTATTTGCGGACTTGCGGGCGGGGACGACCAATCAATGCGCGGAACACGGCCATCGGGGCATCGACGTTGCTGGCGAAGTTAGTCGCGGCCGAATTGGTGGCGTTATAACCAGCCAGGGTGGTAAAGGGTGTTCCTAGGATGTTCCACCACAGGAGGCGACCGGTGGCGCCCGTGGGGAGTGAAACCGGGCCGGTCGTGTAGGCTGAGGTCACGCCGCCGAGGGTCTGCGTGGTTTGGGTGAAGCGCGGGTCTTCGAGGGATTTCCAGATGGGCATGCGTGCGGCGATGTAATCGTCGACGGCGGAACCCACGGCGGTATTGATCGCTTCGGTCTTGGTGACGGAGGAGCTCACCGTCCAATTTTTCGTGGGGTTGAAGTTGATTTCCAATTCATCACCCTTGGACTGCGCGTCCATGACCGCGGCGTAGGTGTTGTTGGCTACGATGGACTGCAAGCCGTTATACTGGGCCAAGGGCATCTTGATGGCTGCGGCGATTTGCTCGTTGGTGGCGACGCCGCCGGTGCCGAGACCGTTGAGCCAGGCGGTGGTTTGGGTGCGCAAGTTCCACGCATCGGTCGCGACAAATCCCTCGTAGCGCATCACGCGCTGGGCCATCGTGGTGATGTCGCCGTTGCGCAGGTTGAGTTGCTTGGTATCGAAGCGATTGTAGCGGATGGAGAGGCGTCCATCGAGCATCGTCATCCATAAACCCAGGTCCTTGCTGGTGCCGGTCTGATTGGGGAGGGGTTTGAGGAAGAGATCGAAAGCCGGTCCCTGCGCGATGAAGTTATCCGATTTATTGTAGGTGAGGCTAAGGCTGCTGGCGGCTTCGGCCAGGAAGCGGGTGACGCCGTTGCCGCCGTTGACGGCGGATTTAAGGAAACGCAGGTCGCGCAGCGGTCGAGCTACGATAGACAGGGACTTTGTCTTGCCTTTGGCCTCACGCCAGCCGGGCAACCATTTATCGGATGCGGCGAAGTCGTAGGCGCGCAGATCGGAGGTCAGCGTGGCGAGGGGCGCATTGTGGTCATAGACGATGTCTTCGCGTAGACCGAAGGTGCCCACGAGTTTGCCCTCGAGGAACGTACTTTGGAGCACGCCGCCCTTGGTTTTGATGATGGTCTGGACGCTGGCTCCGCCGCCGCCGCTATCGGGACTCGGGGTGAAGCCGATCGCGGATGTGTCTTTGATCATCGCGCCCGACGACGGGCCCCAGACGTAGGGAGCGCTCACGCCTTCCGGGAAAAAGCTCGGCGCATATTCAATGCCACCGCCGACGGTGTTGCCGACATAGTACTGTTCGTTCACGCGGGCGTAGTTGCCGGGAGCGATCCCGTAGCGTGGGTCCGCGATGGATTGCTGCACGCGGTTACCCAAGGGGGTGTTGAGGCCGATATATTTTTGCTGCCAAGCCAAGTTTTTGCCCAGCGCGGAGTGGCGATAGGTGTATTGGCGATTTTGTTGATCCTTGTACTCGTAATAACCCAAGAGCTGTTGGGTGCCGAGCCACTTGCTGAAGCCTTTGTCTTGTGAGAAATCGATGCGGTAGACGGTCTGGGCGCGAGTGGTGTCCCACAACAACGGCTTGTCACGTAGGTAGGGTTCGTTGCTGCGCAAGTAGGGCCGGCCGAAGTACGGATTGGGCGTGCCGTCCAAATTCACTCGGTTCACGTCGACTTGGAGCTGACCGACATTGCTGTTCACGCTCGCGGGGCCCATCGGCTGATTTTCCAAGCGCTTGGCGTCCTCGCGCAAGAAGGTGACTTGAGCCGCCAAAGTTTGTTTGGGCGTGTAAAGAATGACTTGGTCAAGCTGGGCGAGATAGGTGCTCACGTCGTCCCAAGCCTTGCTGTTGCCTGCTAAGTTGATGTTACTCCAGTCGTAGATGGAGCGGTTGTTGATGGGTCGGGCTACGGAATTGTAGAGCGGTTGTTGCGTCGCGGTGTAGGTTTCCGAAGGAGCCGTGGTCAAAAGACCGATGCCGGTCGAGGTCGCAGCAAACGGATCGGTGGTGGCTAACGCGCCCGAAGTGTAGCGCGTCATGGCCCAGTAGGGAGTTTGGCCAGGGGCGCCGATTTGGAAGATCGAACGATTTTCTGGGCCACCGGCGATGAAGTTAGTCGGCGCGGCCGCATAGGGCGTGGTCGAACCGAGCACGTTGCCGTTGCCGTAAACTTGGCCGTTGGCTAAAGTGACCAAGCCGGTGACGGGATTCCAACCGGGTTTCCCGGCGGTGAACCAACCGGTGTAGTAATCGCGTGGCGTGGTGAAATTGGGCCGCACCGCAGAGTTTTTGTACTGATACCAAGAAGCGGAAATGGTCGTGTTTTTGAAAGGCTGGGCTTTAACCTGAAAGCTGAGGCGGCGTGAATTTTCGCCGGAGGGTTTGCGGACGAAGCCGGTGTGTTGGTTGGCGTAACTCGCGCGCACGGAGAGTTTCTGTTTCAGCAAAATCCGGTTCACATCCAGGGAAGCGCGCCAGCCCTCGTAGCTATCGCCGCGGGTTTCCACGCGGGTGAAATTGCGGGACAAGTTGGCGGTCGCGGGCACTTGATTGACGGTGCCGGAGGCGTTGCCGAGGCCGAAGATATTGGCGTTGGGGCCGCGGCTTAATTCGAGCGAGTCCATCCAGAGCGGATCGACGGGCACGCGTCCCGTGGTGGCGATATTGTTGAATGCGATGTTGGCGTTGCCGATACCGCGGACGCGGTTGGCGTTGTTGGGATTGAGGCTGACTTGGTCGACGACGGCGCCCGTGCGATCGGTGTCGAACTGCGAATAGGATCCGGTGCCCTCGGTGCTCGCCATGTGGTCGAACACATCGTTGATATCGAGCATCGCGAAATCGACCATCTGCTCCTTGGTCATCACCGTGATGGACTGCCCGAGATCTTCGATCTTCGAGTTCATGCGCGTGCCTGACATTGAGTTGGCCGAAAAATAACCTTTGTTTTCGGAAATCACTTCGAAGGGCGAAAGCGCGATGACTTGATCGCTAGTGGCGCTGGTCGCGGTGGCGGTTTCGACCGGTATGTTTGCTTTTGGGCCTGCTTGCATCGTGTCGAGTTCATCGGGGTCGAGCTTGCCGTTTCGATTGGCGTCATACTTGGCCAACATCGCAGCGGTGGGTGCGGGGGTGGACAGGGTTTGCGCCAGCGCAGGCGTCACGCAAAGCAGCATTACGCTGGTGTAGGCGCCGATCGAGTAGGTCCGCTTGA
>CAMDRP010000026.1 GCA_945906965.1 Opitutus sp. GAS368
GAGATGCCGCTGTAGGGGAAGATACCGACATTGTCGCTGCCGGTGAAGGGGGCCCCATTAACGATCTTCGAGCGGATATTCTGAGTGGGATAGATGTTGAACAAGTTGTTCGCACCGATCGAGACGGTGAACTGTTTGTTCACGCGGTAGGCGACATCGAGGTCAGTGATCCACTTAGCGGCGAAGGTCTGGATAACTTGCTTGTTACCCGCGGCACTGCCGGCGATGGCATCGACGAGCTCGACGTTGTAGCCACCGAGGAGCGCGGACTGCGTGGCGGCGTTGATGCCGCTGTTGTTGCCGAGGGCGACGGCGGAGACTTCGCCGTAGCGGACTTGGCGGAGCTGGAACGAGAATTTGTTGATCTCGTAGTTGGCGATGAAGTTCAGCACGTCACGGGGTTGGCCTTTTTCCATGCGGATTTTTTCCGTGAGGTCGAAGAGCGGCGTGGTGATGCCGAGGGCGGCGAGCTGCGGCGGGGTGCGCTTGAATTTGGTGACCTTCGTCGAGCCGTGATTGGCGCTGGCGGTCAGGGTGAGTTTACCGAGCTCCTTGAGATTCATCTTATAGCGCAGGGTCACATCGACGCCTTCGGTCTTGGTGTCGACGGCGTTGGTGAAGTAGCGACCGCCACCGACCGCGGGGAGACCCTGCGAGGTGAGGAAGCTGGTCACAGCCGCGCCGGTGTAATTGCTGGAAAGGACGATACGGTCCTTGATATTGGTGCGGTAGAAATCGACCGAGGCGGTGAAGTTGGCGAAGGGCTCGGAGGTGAAGCCGATGCTCTCGCTGGTGGATTTCTCAGGCTTAAGATCAGAGGCGCCGAGGGCCTTGGCGAGGGGCTGAGAAACTGGGAAGGTGCTCACTTCGAGGAGCACGCCGCCGATGTTGTTGGTGGCCGTGGAGCTGAACCATTGCTGCGCCAAGTGCGGGGCGCGGAAGCCGGAGCTGAGCGAGCCACGCAGCGCGAACGCTTTAGTGACGGCGAAACGGGAAGCGAGTTTGCCGGTGCTGTTGGTGCCGAAATCGCTGTATTCCTCAAAGCGGCCGGCCGCGGAGATGAGCCATTGCTCGGTGATGTTTTGTTCGAAATCGACGTAGGCCGATTTGGCATCGCGGCTGTGGGAGCCGGCATCGGAGGGCTTGAAACCACCGAAGACTTGCGCGCCGACCGGAGCGAGGGCACCGGCGCTGGGGCCGTCGATGATGCGGACGCCGCCGTCGCGGTAAGAATCGGGTTCGCCGGCGCCGACTTCGTATTGTTCCCAGCGCAGCTCGGTGCCCAGGGCGACCTTGAGCGGGGATTTAAAGCCGAGTTCAAACTGGTTGGTGAGTTCGAAGTTGGACGTCCATTGGTTGAACGTGAGCTTACCGTCGTTGAAGCTGGTCTTGCTGGAATTACCGAGGGTGGCGTTTTCGGACTGAGCGGTCACGTAGTTGAGGACGTTGCTGCCGAAAACAGTGCTGAGGTCCCAGGCCCAACCGCCGGCTTTGCCTTTGAGGCCAGCGCCGAGGGAGTAATCGGCGACCTTGGCCTGAATGACCGGGAGGAAACCGTTGGGATAAATGGCGCGGATGGTGTTGTCCTGGCCGGGACGACGGAAGAAGCCGGCGCCTTCGGAGTGTTTGATGCTGCCGCCACCGAAGAAGTAGAATTCGAGGCCATTATCGAGGGGAAGTTCGCCATTAAACCAGACGCCTTGCTCTTTGGAGCGCGGGTCACCGAAGCGATGGTTGTAGCGGTTAATGGTGGCTTCACGGGGATCGAGCGTGCCGTTGGCCGCGCTGAGGCCGGTGCCGGAGCCGTAGTTACCGGAGATGGCGGTCTTGGCGCCGGTCGTGGGGTTGGTGCCGAAATATTGTTGGCGCGTATCCGCTTCGATGCGGCTAGTTGGGCTATGGTTACGGATGTAGGAAGTAAGGAAGAGCGAGCCGCCTTTGCCCAATTTAGTGCCGGCGTAGGCGTCGACTTTCAGATCGCGACCGTCGCCACGTTGAGTGGCGCCGTAAGCGACGGTGGAACCCCAGCCGATGTCTTTACGAAGGATGACGTTGATGACGCCAGCGATGGCGTCGGAGCCGTATTGCGCGGAGGCGCCGTCACGGAGCACTTCGATGCTACCGATAGCGGAGGTCGGGATGGCGTTGAAATCCGTGGAGACGGAGCCGCGGCCGATGGAGCCGTTGAGATTGACGAGCGAGCTGGTGTGGCGGCGTTTGCCGTTAATCAGCACGAGGGTCTGGTCGGGCGCGAGGCCGCGTAGCGTGGCGGGGCGGATGTGATCCGTGCCGTCGGTGAGCGAGGGGCGCGGGAAATTGAACGACGGGACGAGCGCCTGGATGGCTTGGGAGGTCTCGGTGTAGCCGCCTTGGTTGATGTCGTTACTGGTGACGATGTCGATCGGCACGGGCGACTCCGTGACGGTGCGGTTATTGAAACGCGAGCCGGTCGAGATGAAGGCTTCGAGTTTGATGATTTCTTCGCCAGCGGGTTTGGCGGCGGGCGCCGTCTGACCGATCAACGAGGCAGAAACGCTGGCCAGAAACGCGGCGACAGGCAGAGCGGCCAAAAACCGCCACTGAGCGCGCGTGGTAATGTGCGCGGAATTACTTGGTGAGGAGGTGTTCATACACACACAAGTTAGTTAAGTTTCTGTTAAAAACAAGTCTCCAACTGATTATGACTTTCTAGGTACTTTAACGTTCGGAAAATCTCGTTGGTGTTTAGCCAAGTTTGAGCGCCGATTCCACCTCGGTTGCGTTAATTTCAGGAACGCCGGCAGCACAGGCGAATTCTCGCCATCTCGAGACGGCGTGCCGGGTTTGTTCAATGATGTCGTTCGCCTGGCGCCGATCCAGAGCCTCTGTGGTCGCCAGTTTGCCGAGTTCAGCTATTCCCGCCGTGCGCCGTTCGCCGGCAATGGACATGCCTCGCTCAGCGAGCATGCGTTGACTCGCAAAGGTGAGGTCGTAGGCGGGCCCCAGCTTCCACTGCCGATTGTGGTAAATGAATCCGTGGTTCTTGCCGTGATCGTCTCGGTTGCTAGCGAGCACATTGAAGGCCGCCCGGCGAAAGGCTTTCCATACCTCGGCTTCATCATGGGTTACGCGTCGGGTCGCGCGAAGCAGCATTTCGTAACTTAAATCGCCACCCATAAAGTGTGTCATACCCCCGAGCGTGTGATGATGGATGCGCTGATTGCCGATCCGGTCGAATCTCTTAACGGCGAAATGCTGATTGAGCACGCCGTCACGTTCCGTTCGCAAGAGCCGCGTCTCAGGAACATCGATGCCTGCGGCGCGAGCCATGAGTGCGTAGGCTTGCTCCATCACTCCGGCATTAGGATCTCGCTGTCCGCTAAATTTCACCAACCAAGCCTCATGGCCCAGCGGAAGTGCGCCGTCTCCAGCGACCATGAGGTGTGCGGCTTGCGTAGAAATTGCGATCAACGCTTTCGAGCGTGCGCCACCAGCAGGGGAGCCCACGTGGGCTAGAAGGTTAAGATCTATCAGTCCGCCATTTTCTACCTGTTCTGAGGCTTCAAAAATCTGGTTCAGCGCAAAATGCTCGGTTGAGAATTCCGCGATTTCTTGAGCGGGTGCGTAAGAGAGGGCCCCCATGCCGCGGGAGCCGACATACCCGAGTTGAGCAAGCGGGGTGATGGAATGCTCTGGGACGCCGTGCTTGCGGAACCATTCTGTCATGATTCTAGTTCCCCACCGATCAGGCAACGAATCCTCAAACAGGCCGAGGAGACGCATACTCCCGACTCCATCGCGTTGGTGTATTCCAGTCCTTAGCGGGAGATTCAGCGGCGAGAGATCGTGTCCCGACGCGAGAAAGGCTGGATCGAACTCGAACGCGATTCCTTGGCGGGTCTCCGCCAAGGTTCCGACCTTCGTACCGAGATAATTAACGCTGAGTGCAATCATGTCCTGCGTCCTCGTTTACGCTCCTGCATCAGATCGGCGAGACGGACAGCTTGCTGGTCGGTTATCCGTCCGATTTCGTTAATATCTTTCATGAGGTCGAGTACGTCGAGAAGCTTCAGGAACCTCAGTAAGGATATTCGACCCGAGCGCTCAAATACGATGTAAGTGGGCAGTTTAAGCCCTGCCCTCCGGGCCATATCGGTTTGAGTCCAGCCCCGTTTCAATCGCTGGACGCGCACCATTTGCGCGAGTTCGGCAAGGACCTCAGGTGCAGATTTAAGCGATACCATTATATTAATTATTAGCTATTTTACGGCTTTATCAATATTATTGTATCAATTTATTATTTGAAAATGTGGGTCGCCGCACGACCCGTAGGCGAATACGGGAGGTATTCAGGAGGGGGCGCAACCCCCCGAAGCCAAGAGCGCGGGCAGCGGATGCCTGCGGTGGGTCGTTGGCAACTTCCGCTTGCGCCACTGGTTTTTGCGCAGAGTCTAAACGCACCATGAAGATTCCCCGTCGCTTGACCACGTGGCTCGCCAGCGCCGCGCTGGTTTTCGCCTCCTCGCCCCTCGTCCACGCGCAACGCACTGCCGTTGAAGCCGAACACGCTCTCGTCACCTCCGCCCATGTCCTCGCCTCTGAAGCCGGGGTGGAAATCCTTAGAAAAGGCGGTAACGCCGTCGATGCCGGCGCCGCTGTCGGCCTCGCCCTGACCGTGGTGTTTCCGTTTGCCGGCAACATCGGCGGTGGTGGCTTCATGATGATCCACCTCGCCGATGGCCGCGACATTGCCATCGACTACCGCGAGACCGCGCCCGCCTCCTCTGGCCGCGACATGTATGTGGGAGCCGATGGTAACGTCATCAAACCGGGCCCCGGTTCCTCCACCGTCGGTTGGAGCGCTAGCGGTATCCCCGGCTCGGTCGCCGGCTTCGCGCTCGCGCAGCAAAAATACGGCTCCGGCAAAGTCACTTGGGCCGACATTTGCGAACCCGCCCGCCGACTCGCCGCCGACGGATTTATTGTCTCACAAGCGACCGCCGCCGGCCTGAAAGCGGCCGCCAAACTGCTCGGTCAATTTCCCGAGTCTAAGCGCATCTACCTCGCTGACGGGGCGTTTCACAAGACCGGCGTCCTGTGGCGCCAACCCGAACTCGCCGCCACCTTTACCCGCCTCCAAAAAAACGGTCCGCGCGAATTTTATGAAGGCGAAACTGCGCGCTTGATCGCCGAGGGCATGGCTAAAAACGGTGGTAATATCACCCTCGCCGACCTCAAAGGTTATACCGCCGTCGAGCGTACGCCGCTGCGCGGCAGCTACCGTGGCTACGAGATTATCACCATGCCCCCACCGAGCTCGGGCGGCATCGCGCTCCTACAGATGCTCGGGATGCTCGAGCCCTTTGACGTCGCCCAACTCGGCGCCAACTCCGCCGCCAAATATCACCTCTTCATCGAAGTCATGCGCCGCGCCTTCCGCGACCGCGCTGAATTCCTGGGCGATCCTGATTTCGTGAACGTTCCCACCGCCGGCCTCCTCGAGCGCACTTATCTCGCCGGCCTCATGAAAAATTTCGACCCCGCCAAAGCCACGCCGAGCGATGGCCTCGCCCCCGGTAAACCCGCCGGCTGGAAACCCATCACCGCCCACGGCTCCCGCCTCAACGCCGCCGAATCCACCGAGACCACCCATTACTCGATCGTCGACGCCGCTGGCAACGCCGTCAGCAACACCTACACGCTCAACGGCGGCTTCGGCTCCGGCGTCACCATCCCCGGCACCGGTATCCTCATGAACAACGAAATGGACGACTTCACCTCCAAGATCGGCGTCAAAAACATGTTTGGCCTTCTCCAAGGCCCCGCCAACGCCATCGCCCCTGGCAAACGCCCGCTCTCGTCCATGACCCCGACTTTCGTCCTCAAAGACGGTGCGCTCATGCTCGTCACCGGCAGCCCCGGCGGCCCCACGATCATCAACACCGTTCTAGAGATCATCACCAACGTACTCGATCACAACATGCCCGTCATGCAGGCCGTCGAGTTCCCGCGCTTCCACCACCAGTGGCAGCCCGCCGACATCAGCTACGACCGTTTCGGCATGAGCCCGGACACTACGGCGATCCTCACCGCCAAAGGCCACAAACTCAACGAACGCCCCAGCGTCGTCGGGGGCGACGGCGAGACGATCATGATCGATCCGGTGACCAAACTCCGCCTCGGCGCCGCCGACCCGCGCAAAGCCGACGCCAAAGCCGTGGGTTACTAAAAAATAGCTGCGCGCGCAACCCGCCGCGCTTTCACCCTCAGCGCCGGCCTCACCGCCGGCACTTTTTTTTGCGACTACTCGCCGCGCCTGTCCCACCAAACCTCATGCACACAAAGAATCGTTTATTTTTGCCACGCGGCATGCAAGTGGCTCTCTAACTCCATGCGTTTTACCCTCTCCGCCACGGCGCTAGCCCTCACGCTGACCGCTACGCTGCTCGCCCAGCCCTACACGTCCAAGCCGCTCCCTAACGATAAATTTCGCCAACTCGAAGAGCTCCTGCCCACGCCCAACGCGCAACGCACTGCCTCCGGCGCCCCCGGCCACGCCTATTGGCAACAACGCGCCGACTACGTGATCGACGCCACCCTCGACGACACCAAGCAATCCCTCGCCGGCGCCGCCACCATCACTTACCACAACGCCTCCCCCGACGCCCTCGCCTACCTCTGGCTCCAACTCGATCCCAACATTTTCGCCCACGGCTCCGATAACCGCGTCACCTCCGGCATCCCCCGCGCCACGCCCGGCGCCAACCCCCTCGACAAATTTCCCTACGCCAGCCTCGAAGCGCTCCTCCTCCAAGAAAGCTACGACAGCGATTTAAAAATCTCCGCCGTCACCGACGCCGCCGGCACCGCCCTCCCGCACACGGTCGTGAAGACCATGATGCGCATCGACCTGCCTGCGCCCCTCGCCGCTGGTGCCAAGACCACCTTCAAGGTCTCCTGGTCCTACCTCATCAACAACGCCAAGCTCCTCTCTCTGCGCTGCGGCTACGAATATTTCGAGAAAGACAAAAACTACCTTTACGAAATCGCTCAGTGGTTCCCCCGCATGGCCGCCTACAACGACACCATGGGCTGGCAGCACAAACAATACCTCGGCCGCGGCGAATTTACGCTCGAGTTCGGCGACTACTTGGTGCGCCTCACCGTCCCCAGCGACCACATCGTCTCCGCCACCGGCGTCCTGCAAAACCCCGAGCAGGTTCTCAGCGTAACGCAACGCGAACGGCTAAAAGCCGCCGCCACCGCACCCAAGCCCGTCTTCATCGTCACTCCCGCTGAAGCCAAAGCCGCCGAAACCGGCAAACCCAACGGCACCAAAACCTGGATCTTCAAAGCCGACAACGTGCGCGACTTCGCTTTCGCCTCCTCGCGCAAATTTATCTGGGACGCGATGGGTGCACCCCACCACGTATCGCCCGACCCCAAACAGCCCGTCATGGCGATGTCGTTCTACCCGAATGAAGCCGAGCCGCTCTGGTCGAAATACTCCACCCACGCCATCATCCACACCCTCGATATTTATTCGAAGCACACCTTCGCCTACCCCTACGCCGTCGCCCAATCCATCAACGGCCCCATTGGGGGCATGGAATACCCCATGATCTGCTTCAACGGCCCCCGCCCCACCGAAGACGGCACCTACTCCAAGGGGACCAAGTACGCCCTCATCTCCGTCATCATCCACGAGGTCGGCCACAATTACTTCCCCATGATCGTCAACTCCGACGAGCGCCAATGGACCTGGATGGACGAAGGCCTCAACTCCTTCGTTCAAACCATCGCCGAACAGCAATGGGAAAAAGACTACCCGTCACGCCGAGCCGAAGCCCGCGACCTCGTAGGCTACATGACCGGCGACGGCCAAGTGCCCATCATGACCAACAGCGAATCCATCGCTCAACTCGGCCCCAACGCCTACGGCAAACCCGCCGTCGCCCTCAACCTCCTGCGCGAAACCATTCTCGGCCGCGAACTCTTCGACCACGCCTTCAAAACTTACGCTCAGCGCTGGGCCTTTAAACGCCCCTATCCCGCGGATTTCTTCCGCACCATGGAAGACGCTAGCGGCATAGACCTCGACTGGTTCTGGCGCGGCTGGTTCTACACCAACGACCACGTCGACATCTCCCTGGACGCCGTCCGGGCCTACACCCTGGACACCCGCGACCCCGCGATCGAGAAACCGCGCGCCAAAAAAGAAAAAGCGGACCGCCCTCGCACTCCCGCGCAGACCCGCAACGCCACTCTACCTAAGCGGATCGACGCCTACCCCGAGCTGCGTGATTTCTACAACGACTACGACGAAGCCACGATTCTACCGAGCGACAAAAAGAAATATGAGGAGCTCCTTAAAACCCTCGTTAAAGACAAAGTTAGACCCGAGGTCCTCAAAACCAAACGCAACTTTTATCTCGTCGAATTTAGCAACGTCGGCGGCCTAGTCATGCCGATCGTTTTAAAAATCGATTACTCCGACGGCTCCACCGAAGAGCTCCGCATCCCCGCCGAAATCTGGCGCGTCGACAACGCCAAGGCCGCCAAACTCATCATGACGGAGAAGGAAATCAAAGCCCTGCAAATCGACCCGCATGAGGAGATCGGCGACGCCGACGTCGAAAACAACTTCTGGCCGCGTCGAGCCATCAAGAGCCGCTTCCAACTGTTTAAAGAGCCTATCGACACGAGCCCCATGAAAGAGCTGAAAGACGAAGCTGAAAAAAAACAAAAAGCTGCAGAGAAAAAATCTGGCGACAAGGCGGACGAAAAAAAGCCCGAAGAAACCAAGTAACGCTTTGGGAGGGCGGGCCCGCCAAGTCCGCCCTTTTTTTATTTTTTGAAACGATCCAGTGCAGGATTGGCAACACCACGAGATAAATCAGGGCATACGGGTGCGCTCGCTGGTAACGTACGTATTCGAGTCGCGGCCGCCACCAACTCGTTTCTATCTTGAACAGACAGGCGAGCGAGATCGCCCCCCACAAAATACGTGAGAGCCTTTATGGCATGAATAACAGGAAATGTGGGGTGATACATCTGCTCCGCCGCCGCCAGGCCCATCTCCACACTCACCCCGGCGCGAATCAAAGCAGCAATGTCTCTGTAATCCTTAGATTCAGTTCGCTGAAGGATGACCTTAACCTTTGTCGCCATTAAGTCGTCAAGGGACGCAACGGCCAAAACGTCGTCTTCAGTTCTTTCCGGATCCTTGACTCTCCCAAAATCAAGCCCACCGAAAAACGACACCTTGACCCCCGAATCGGATAATACCTCTAAGGTGTTTTCTTGTTCTTGTAGAACCGTTGATTTCGCAAGAAAGGGCAGGGCTTTCCTTAAGCGATTTTGGTCTAATGGAGCCGATGTAAAAAAATTATAGTCGACCGACGTGCAGTGTCCCAGCCTCAGCGCAATCGCGGTACCGCCATACAAAACGTATCCAAAGCCCGATACTGGCTTCAACTCCGGCCAAAGTCTAAGCTGTTCAGGAGGCAGTATGCTAAACTGCGGCTGAAATTTATTCATAGCGCCTCTGGAATGTGTCGGATCGGAAGCGGCGGGACATTGCCTGCCCTAGCGAGTCCTAGACGGTAATGCCAATAATGCCACGACCGAGCGCTGAACTGTCCAGCCTCAGCTTGTTGCAAGACAACGATCAGGCGGTCCTCGCCCAATGAATCGACCAAAAGGCAAACATCGGATAAAACCCCAATATTCATCACCTGAGCGATGATTCGCGCAGGAAAGTCCATTGATTCCTCGGCTGAAAACCACCATATGTATTTGCCTGCTAATTTAAGCAGCAGATCTCGATGCTCCACCAACATGCTTTGCAGCAGAGATGGGGCGTCGGTCGCCCCGTGCGCAGCAAGAGCGTCAGGGGATGTATTTACTAAAGACATCGGTGGATGAAGAGTAGATTAATGATCGCATAATCCAAACTGGAATCAAACGCACTCCCTGTTTTCGAACATAAGCCGCCAAATCATCCCGGCCCACGAAGCGGCCTTAAACCCGTCCTCGTGCATTCTAAGGCCATTTTAATTATATACCACCGTGATTAAAAATTTCCTCACCCACCCGGGTTTATTTTTAGGCGACACCGTATCACGCCTGAAAGGGCTCCTTGGCTTAGTCCTGCCGTCAAAGCTCGCCCGACTTGCATCCACGATGCTTATACGGTCATCAACCTACCGCCATATGCGGCATCATTTCACCATGATACAGGGTATGGCTGCTTGCGTGTAGCATGCCTCACAAAAACTGGCTTGCTGGCGCACATAATTATGTGCGATTTTTTCGCTATGAAATTGTTGCTTGAAGAAGACGTCGTGAGCCTGACGGATTTCGCACGCAAAACACGTGAACACACTGAGTCACTGGCTAAGACTAACCGCCCTCGGGTTCTGACTCAAAACGGCAAGGCCGCAGCTGTGGTCATGTCGACGGCGGCATTTGAAGAATTGGTCGGCGATGCCGAGGAACACCGACTGAGTCTTCGCTTGCAGGCTGCCTTAGCGGCTTATGCCGAGGGCGATCGTGGCCAACCTGCGGCCAAAGTATTCCGGCGGTTGCGCACTAAACTACCGGCGAAAGGGACATGAGCTGTAAACTGCGAATCTCGTCCGAGGCGGAGGCATGCCTCAAAGAGCAGATCCAGTGGTATAAATCGGATGAAAAGCACGGCGGAGCTGAATTGGCCAGCCGCTGGCTTGCCTTGATTGAGGTGGCGATGATCGAGATTTGTAAGGGCCCTAAAAAACATGGTTTTGCTCCAGAGAACGGACGCTGGAATCCCGATTTAAATATTCGGCAGATGCGCTTCAAACCATGGAAAACAAAGTCCGTCTGGCGGGTGCTATATGTCTTGGACGAAACCAGTGGCATCGTGACGATTCTTCAGGTGCGACATGAGCGTCGCAAATTGCTTTTTGAAAAGGAATAATGGACGCGCCTTTCACTTCCAATTCTTCACGGCCATTTTAAGTACATAATGTCGTGATTAAAAATTTCTTCCATCGCTCGCGTTTATTTTTGGGCGGCACCACATCACACCTAAATGTGCTCTTTAGCTTGGTCCTAGCGTCAATGCTCACAACCGCCGGTAACGCGCACCCGATTCGGACCAGTTACGCCGAAGCCGATTTCCGCCCTGAAACCCAAAGGCTCGAAATCGCCCTGCGCGTTTATCCGGACGATCTTGAGACCGCGCTCACCGCACACGCAGGCCACTTTATCACGCTCGCCAATACGCCTCCACCTGCTTTCGACCTAGCTCTGCTCGCCTATCTTCGCGCTACTTTTATTCTGCGCGCAGCCGACGGCACTACACCCGAACTCAATCTGCTCGGCCGAGAGCTCAAGGATAACGCGCAACACCTCTGGATCTATTTTTACTGCACTCTGCCCGGCGGCCCATCGGGAGCGCGCCTCGCTCACCGTTTCCTTCGCGACGCGTTCCCGGATCAACTCAACGCCCTGCGCGTCGGGCAAAAGGGCCAGACGTTGCTCTTTCTAAACAACGTCGAAAAAGAACTAACCCCGGCGCCCACTAAGCCATGAGCGTGCGGTTGCTCCTCACGCCGATTTTTAGGCTGTTTTAGGTGTGACTACACTGGCTTAGCGAACGTTGTCTCGGCATTAAAAAATCACTGCACCCAAGCCTGGATCATACTCTGAGACCCTGTTTCCGCCTTGAGCATCTGCGCCCCGCCGCGCAGAACCTCACCATCGCTGCGACCGGCATCCTCGCCTTAACCGCCACCCCTCCGCCGCCACTATCCATGAAGTCCCACGCCTCGTCCTCCGCCAAACTCCCGCTCTGGATCTTCTTTGTGAGCGATGCCGCGCTCCTCGGTGCCGCCGCCTTCCTCGCCACCCGCGCCGCTCGCCCACTTTCTGGGGAGACCGTATTTCTCATCACCGCCCTTGTTCTCGCCGGCGCCCTGGTCGCTTTAGTCCCGCTCGTCGCACGCTACGAACGCATCAAAAACGAAACTCTCGACGACCGCCAACGCGCCCTCGAAACCCTCGCGCGCACGCTGACCGCCGCTGCCGAGCAGATCAGTATCGCCACCGCCGGCATCGATGAAATCACCGGCCTCACCCAAAAAAATCTTAAGAAAACCGAGCAACTCACCGCGGCCTTTACCGCCAGCGCGACCGGCACGCCTGCGGCCGCCAAACCCGACACTCGCTCCCACGAGCAACTCAGCGCCGCCGCAGAGCAACTCACCCAAGCCGCCGCCCGCCTCACTCAGCTCGAGTCTACGACTCGCCAGCAACTCGAAGCCACGCGCGAAACCCTCGCCCAAATCACGGCTACGCCCGCCCCACAACCCCGGGCAACTACGCCGACCGGCCTGGACGAGAAACTCGCCGCCACCCTCGCCGCCCTCGACGCCAAAATTGCCACGCTCTCCACCGGCGTTGTCGCCCCGACCGCCCCCGCCTCTGGCGAAACCAACGAAACGCGTCGCCCGCGCAAAGTCCGCCGCGAGGAAGCGGCCGTCGAACCGGTATCCGCTCCGGTCGTACTTGAATCGCCAGCCGAACCCGTCGCCACGCCCCGCGCTCCCGTCGAGCCCGCGCCTGCTCCCGTCCAAGAATTCACCGCTTCAGTATCCGAGCCGACTGCGGAACCCAAGCCCGCTCCGGTCTTAGAACTCACCGAACCCACGCCGCCGCCCGCGAACCTTTCGCTCGAAATCATTCCCGCACCCGCAGCTACCGAAACTCCCGCGCCCGAAGCGGCGCCGAGCCCGACCAGCGAACCCGCGCAGGCGCCCGTGATCGAAAATCAGGCCGTCGAGGCGCCCAAAACTCCCCGCAAACGGGCGCCCAAAAAACTTCCCGCGCCCGCCAACGAAGCTGCCCCGGCCTCGACCCCCGAGGTCGCGCCCGCGCCGGTCGCAACGCCAAGCCCCGTTGAAACCACCACACTAGCGGAATCCGAACCCGTAGCGGCGGAACCCGTTCCTTCGACCCCCGAGCCTACACCCGCACCCGCACCCGCACCGGCCGCTCCGCCCGCGGTGGATGAATTCGTCCAATTTGCCCCGGACGAACTCGCCGCGTCTTCCTCGGCCGCCGAATTCAAACTGCACAGCCCCGACGCGACCATCTCCTCTGTGACCGCGGATGGCGCCACGCGTCTGCTCGCCACGGCTTATATCGGTATCGGCAACCGTCTCTTCATCCGCGGCGAAGGCCCAGGCCTGTCTTGGGAAAAAGGCGTCCCGCTTGGTTTTGTCTCCATCGGAAAATGGCGTTGGGAAACCACCGAAACCGCCGCGACCGTGACGTTTAAACTCTACAAAAATGATACCGTCGAATGCACGACGCTCGGTGAGCAATCCATCGCGCCCGGCCACCTCACGGAAGTAACCGCGACGTTCTGATCACAGGTGCGGCGAGCACGTTAAGCCGCGCCAGCAGGTAGATTTTTTTAGTAATGCGGCGGGCGCTCGTCCTTGAGGTCGCCGCCTTCGTCGCGTCCGGCACTGGAGCCGCTCTCACTCGCACGTTCGCGCAGCATCCGCAGTTCGGCCCGCAAGCGCACAACCGCGTCACCCAGCTCGAGCATGACCTTGTCCTGCGCGGTCACGTGGCGCTCGAGGTAGGCGACTTTTTCTTCAAGCCGCACGATGCGTTCGTCATTCATACGCGTAACCCGTGGCGCATTTTTAGCCTCGGGCAATGCGCAAAAATTCTGGACGAGCGTTAACCTCCCAAAACCCGCCGTAATTGCTCTGGCTCCACCACGGGCAACTGACAGGTAAAATCCTCGCAGACGTAAGCTGCGGCCCGGCCCGCCAAAGGCCCCATCGGCGCCGTCCATACCAACGCTGGGTCCGCTCGCACCAGGGTGCGGCGCGGCCCAAATTTCTCATGCACCACCGCCGCCAACGCTCGGAAATCTTCCGCCGCTGGATCGCCCGCGAGCACCACGTGACGCGGCGGTAAAAATGCCAACTCTAACGCGCACAACAACTGCGGCAAACCCTGGGGCACGCGGCTCCATTGCGTTTGCAGCGCCGCCACGGTCGCTACGCCGCGCCGCCGATAATCGGCCTGGGCCGCATCACCACCGAGCAACGCCGCCAAACGGAAAAGATTCATCGCTGCGACCGAACTCGGGGCTGGCTCAGCGCCGTCGTAATCTTCCTTGAGCCGCACGACAATATCAGCCGCACCCGCCGCCGAGTTAAAATAACCGCCCTCTGCTTCGTCCCAAAACAAGCGATCCATCGTCGTCTGTAATCGCTCCGCCCAACGCAACCAACGCAGCTCAAAGGTCGCCTCATACAAATCGAGTAGCCCTTGCACAAAGCAGGCGTAATCTTCCGCAAAGCCCTCGCTCGCCGCCCGCGCGCCGCGCCACGAACGGTACAACACCCCGCGCGTTTCATCGTAGAGTTCCCGGGCGACAAATTCCGCCGCACCACGTGCCGCCGCGAGACAACGTTCATCGCCGAGCACCTGCGCTCCGCGCGCTAACGCCGAGATCATGAGCCCGTTCCAGGCCGTGATGACTTTGTCATCTAACAACGGCCGCGGGCGGGCGGCGCGCGCCGCTTTCACTTTCGCCAAGGCCGCGCGCAAGCGTTCGCTCGCTTGCTCGGTCGTGAGTCCCGCCGCCCGCGCCGATTCCGCTAAGGGTCGCACTTGTTGGAGAATATTTTTTCCCGTGAACTCTCCCTGCGGATCAAGTTGCGAGGGGACATTTCCTTCGGGCTGCACGCCAAAATGCGCGCCAAAGAAATCTGCGTCGGCGCCTAATACCTCGCGCAATTCCGCCTGCGTCCACACGTAGAATGCCCCTTCGGCGTGCGATCCGTCCGTCGCGCCGGGCACCGTGCTATCGGCATCTTCCGCTGAGTAAAATCCTCCGTGCGGGCCCGTGAGTTGCTCCGCGACGTAGTCAAAAATATCCCGCGCGATCCATGCGTAACGTTCATCGCTGCTGGCCTGCTTCATCTCGAGCGCGTTAAGCGCGATCTGCGCTTGGTCATAAAGCATTTTTTCGAAATGCGGCACGAACCACGCCTCATCCACGGAGTAACGGTGAAAGCCGCCGCCAACATGATCGTGAATCCCGCCCTGGGCCATCCGCCGCAGTGTGTGGCCCGCCATATCGGTCGCCGCTCGGCCCAACTCCGAGGCGACGCCTTGCTGCGCGGCGCAACGAAACAAAAAGGTAAGGTTACTCGCGCGCGGAAATTTCGGTGCGCCGCCAAACCCGCCGTGCGTCGGATCAAACGCATCGTAATAATACTGGAAGCCTTTTTCGAACGCCGCGCCCGCAGCTTCGGACAATTCCACCGCGGGCTCAACTGCATCGGAAGCGGCTTCGCCCGCACCCCGGTTGCGCAGGGCCCCGAGGACGCGCTCACTTTCGGACACGAGTTTGTCGCGCTCATTTTTCCAGCCGCCCACAATTGCGCGTAAAATCGAGGTAAAGCCCGGACGTCCTTGACGATCCTGGGGCGGAAAATACGTGCCACCGAAAAACGGTTTTAACTCCGGGGTGAGCCACGCCGAGAGCGGCCAACCGCCGTGGCCGGTGAGCGCCTGCACATAGGCCATGTAAACTTTATCCACGTCGGGCCGTTCTTCGCGGTCCACTTTGATCGCAATAAAATGTTCGTTGAGCAGCGCGGCCACCGCTTCGTCTTCAAACGATTCGTGCGCCATCACATGACACCAATGACACGTCGCGTAGCCGATGCTTAGGAAAATCGGTTTCTCTTCGGCGCGCGCGCGGGCAAACGCCGCCTCACCCCACGGCAACCATTGGACCGGGTTCTCGGAGTGTTGAAGGAGGTAGGGCGACTTTTCGTGGGCGAGCGCGTTGGGCATGCGGCCAAAGACTCCACGAAACTGGGCCGCGACACGAAAACAAAAAAGGAGCGCCGTTTAGGCGCTCCTTTGGCATTCAAACGTGGCTTAAACGATTAATCGCTGAGGCGACTTACTTGCCGAGGACCCAGTTGAAGATCAACGGTGCGACGATGGTCGCATCGCTCTCGACGATGAATTTTGGCGTCGAGCCGGCGAGTTTACCCCAGGTGATTTTCTCGTTGGGGACGGCGCCGGAATAACTGCCGTAGCTCGTGGTCGAATCGCTGATTTGCGCGAAGTAACCCCAGAGCGGCACGCCGTTGCGGCCGAGGTCTTGGTGCAGCATTGGCACGACGCAGATCGGGAAATCGCCGGCGATGCCGCCGCCGATTTGGAAGAAGCCGATCGAGCCTTCGCCGTTCTTCATGAGTTTCGCGGTCTTGGTGTACCACTCGGCGAGCCAGGTCATGTATTCGATGCCGGTGCGCACGGTGTGAACGTTTTTAATTTCGCCGGTGACAACGCGGCCGGCGTACATGTTGCCGAGCGTAGCGTCTTCCCAGCCGGGGACGATGATCGGGAGGTTTTTCTCGCAGGCGGCGAGCATCCAGGAATTTTTTGGGTCGATCTGGTAGCTCTTCTTCAACTTACCGCCGCGCAAAATTTTATACATGAATTCGTGCGGGAAATAGCGTTCGCCGGCTTGGTCAGCCTTGGTCCATTCATCAGCGACGACGGCCTCGATGCGGCGCATGGCTTCCATCTCGGGGATGCACGTGTCGGTCACGCGGTTCATGTGGCGTTTAACCAGTTTCACTTCATCCTCGGCGGTGAGGTGGCGGTAGTGCGGCACGCGCTCGTAGTAATCGTGCGCGACGAGGTTAAAAATATCTTCCTCCAGATTCGCGCCGGTGCAGACGATGGCGTGGACCTTGTCCTTGCGGATCATCTCGGCGAGCGAGATGCCGAGTTCGGCCGTGGACATCGCACCGGCGAGCGTGACGAGCATCTTGCCACCGGCTTTGAGGTGAGTCTCGTAACCCTTGGCGGTGTCGAGGAGCGCGGCCGCGTTAAAGTGGCGGTAATGCTGCGCGATAAATTTGGAAACCGGACCTTTCTTGGCCGCAAGGGCGGCGTTGATGTCTTCCGGGCGTTTGGTCTGGCGTTTGGCTTTCATAAAGGTGCAGCGAGAAATAGCCGGGCGTTGAAACGCAACGCCATGAAAAAATCTTCGCTTCGGCGCCAACCTTCCGTTCACGTGACGCCCCGCTGATGCTCGCTTCGTTCCTCGCCGCCACTTTTTTCGCGCTCAACGCCACCTGCGCGAGCCATAGCGTGCGGGCGAGTGGCTCAGCCCGCGCCAACCTCGGGCGCCTCCTCGTCGCGGCGGCCGCGCTCGGTCTTTTTGCCCACACGCTCGGGCATGGGTTTACGAGCGCGAGCGTGGGCTGGTTTTTCCTGAGTGGGTTGATCGGCATGGGTTTGGGTGATCTGGGAGTTTATGGCGCGCTCCCGTTTCTGGGCTCACGGCTCACGGTGTTAATGACGCAATGTCTCGCCGCGCCCATCGCCGCCCTCGGCGAATGGCTCTGGCTTGATACACGCCTTACCAGCGCGCAATTGCTATGGGGCGTCGTCGTGCTAGCGGGCGTGATTGTGGCGTTGCTGCCGAGCCGTGCGCACCCACAAAGCATCGCGCTTAAGCCCATTGGATTTCTTTTTGGCCTGCTCGCGGCGGCCGGCCAAGGACTGGGCGCCCTCGTCAGCCGCAAAGGCGGACTCGTCGCCGACGCCGCCGGCGAACTTTCGCACAACGCAACCTTCGGCCTGAACGCCGCGTACCATCGCATCCTCGCCGGCCTCGTATTTACCGCGCTTTGGTTTCTAGCGCTGCGTTATTTACGAAAACTTCCGCCGCAGCCCGAGTCCGAGGCCACCCCGCCCGCCCGCCGCCGCGCCCGGTTGTGGATTTTGGCCAACGGCCTCGCGGGGCCGGTGCTAGGCGTCGGGTGTTACCAATGGGCGCTCGCCACGACTCCCAGCGGTATCGTGCTGCCTATCGCGGCAACCGCCCCACTGCTATCCATTCCGATCGCGTTTTGGCTCGAAGGCGACCGCCCTACTCGCCGCTCCTTAATCGGCGGCGTAATCGCCGTCGCCGGCTGCATCGCCCTCACCCTTCAGCGCTAAAACCGAGTGTCACCCTTTAGGTGACACTTTTGCGACGCGAGAACCGCGCCATTGACGGCATGGCGGAGGATCGCGTTTATTTGCGGGTTCTCATGCTCACCATCGCCGACGTTTCCAAGTCCTACGGCACCCGCGAACTCTTCTCCGAAGTCTCGCTCTTTATTGCGCGCACCGATCGCCTCGGCTTGATCGGGCCCAATGGCGCGGGCAAATCGACTCTTTTTGGTCTCATCCTCGGCGAGGAAAAACCCGACACCGGCACCATCGAATGGGAACGCGGCGCCGATTTCGGCTACCTCCCGCAGGAGAGCGCGCCAGCCGGCGACGAGACGATTCTGCACATCGCCACCAGCGGCAAAAAACTCGAGCCCGACGAAGACGACTACGACATCGACTACACGCTCGAGCCGCGCGCGAAAAAAATCCTCGCCGGCCTCGGCTTCAAAGAAGGCGACGCGCTCAAGCTCGCCAAAACTTTTTCCGGCGGCTGGGTCATGCGCGCTCATCTCGCCCGCCTCCTCGTGGCCGAGCCCGCGCTCCTACTCCTCGACGAGCCAACCAACCATCTCGATCTCGAGGCCCTGCTCTGGTTCCAGGAATACCTCATGCGCTACCCCGGTGGCCTGGTCGTCATCTCCCACGATCGCGCCTTTCTTAATGCCCTGTGCACCGGCATGCTCGAGCTGCGTTCGGGTTCGCTGAACTACTACCACGGCAACTACGACAACTACCTCACGGAAAAAGAAGCCCGCAAAGCCCAACAAGCTGCCGCCTTCAAAACCCAGCAGCGCGAGATCGCCCACCTCCAAGTCTTCGTTGATCGCTTCGGCGCTAAGGCCTCGATGGCCTCGCGCGCGAAATCGAAAGAGAAACAGATCGAGCGACTGAAAGAAGCCGCCGTCGAGGAACCCACCGAGGAACTGCGCAAGATGAACTTCAAGTTCCCGCAGCCACCGCGCTCCGGCCTAAAGGTCATCGACCTGAAGCACGTGCGCCAGTCCTACGGCTCACACGTCGTTTACAGCGATCTCAACTTCGCCGCCGAGCGCGGCCAGCGCATCGTCCTCGTCGGCCCCAACGGCGCCGGCAAATCCACGCTCCTCAAGATTCTCGCCGGCGTCATCGAAATCCAAGGCGGCGAGTGCGACCTCGGCAGCAACGTCGTCCCCGGCTACTTCGCGCAAAACCGACTCGATAACCTCGATGCCGACGCGACCGTGTTCGAAAACGTGATGTCGCTGCGCACGAACGAGAATCAGCTCACTGAGCAACAAGCCCGCGCCATCCTCGGCGCGTTCCTGTTCCGCAAAGACGACGTCCACAAACCGATCACCGTCCTCTCCGGTGGCGAAAAATCCCGCCTGGCCCTCGCCCGTATCCTCGTGAAGCCGCCGAATCTGCTCCTCATGGACGAGCCGACGACCCACTTGGACATTCAGTCGATCGACGCCCTGGTCCACGCGCTGAAAAACTACGAAGGGACCCTCATCTTCATCAGTCACGACGTGCACTTCATCCGCGCCCTCGCGCAGAACGTCCTGCACGTCCACAGCGGCCGGCTCACGCCCTACTTCGGCGACTACGATTACTTTCTCGAGAAATCTAAAGCCACCGATGCCCGCGCCGCCCTCACCGCCGGCTTCACCGACGCCCGTCCCAAACAAACCGCTGCGCCCGCCAAAGCTACTGCGCCCGCCGCCGCCCCGGTCGCGAAAAAAACCACCCCGAACGAAATCCGTAAATTCCGGGAAGAAGTCGGCGCGCTCGAGAAAAAAGTTTCCGAGCTCGAAGCCAAACAAGCCGAGATCACAACCGCGCTCGAGGATCCCGCCTCCTACGCCGATAAGGGCAAATTCCATCACCTCAACCGCGAGCTCAGCGCCGTCGTGGACCAACTCACCGCTGCCACCGCGGCCTGGGAAACCGCCGCGACCAAGCTGGCCGAGATGGAGAAGTGATCGGCGCTTAGCCGATTACTTCATCGATCAAAGCCGGCGTTGTGCCCGCCACGTCGCCAACGCGGATCGCCTGCGCCAACATCACTTGCGCTGCGGCCAAGGCGTCGGTGTCGTTCGCGTGAATCACGCCTAAAGTAGCGCCTGCGGCGACGGGTTCACCCACTTTAACCAGCTCGCTGAAACCCACGGCGTGATCGACGCCATCGGCCGCCTTCACGCGCCCCGCGCCCAAGCGCAACGCCGCGAGTGCCACGCCCATCGCGTCGACCTCTTGCACGAAGCCCGCGCGCGGCGCGGCGAGTGCGACTTTAAATTTAGCCTGCGGTAAACGCGCCGGTTCATCGACGACCCGCGCGTCGCCGCCCTGCGCCGTGATCATCGCGCGGAATTTCTCGAGCGCCGCGCCCGATGAAATGCTGAGCGCCAGCGCCGCCCGCGCCTCGGTCGCCGTCTGCGCCACGCCCGCCAACACCAACATTTGCTCGGCGAGCGCATAGGTGACTTCCATCGTATCGGCCGGGCCGCGACCTTTGAGGCACTCGATGGATTCGGCGACTTCGAGCGCGTTGCCAACGGCGCGACCGAGCGGTTGCTCCATCGCGGTGAGAATCGCGCGTGTGGGTTTGCCCATGGCGGTCGCCACCGAGACGAGCGCCAGCGCAAGTTCGCGCGCCTGCGATTTTTCCTTCATGAACGCGCCGCGGCCAAATTTCACGTCGAGTACGAGCACATCGATGCCCTCAGCGAGTTTTTTGGCGAGAATGCTGCCGCAGATCAGAGGGATGCACTCGACGGTCGCCGTCACGTCGCGCAGCGCGTAAAGTTTTTTGTCAGAAGGCGCCAATTCCGCCGTCTGACCGATGAGCGAGAGCCCGATGGTTTCCAGCTCCGCGCGGTATTCCGCCATCGTGAGATTCACTCGGAACCCTGGAATCGATTCGAGTTTGTCGAGTGTACCGCCGGTATGCCCCAGGCCGCGACCTGAAATCATCGGCACGGCGACGCCGCAGGCCGCGACCATCGGCGCGAGGTGCAGCGAAACTTTATCACCCACGCCGCCGGTCGAGTGTTTATCCGCCTTGGGCCATTTTACACTCGAGAGATCGGCGACGACGCCGGAGTGCATCATTGCTTCGGTGTAGAGCGCGGTTTCCGCGGGCGACATGCCGCGCAGGTAAATCGCCATGAGTAGCGCCGAGAGTTGGTAATCCGCCCAAGAGCCATCGGTGGCGCCCCGCACAAACGCCGCGATCTCTTCGCGACTCAGCGCCAGGCCGTCGCGTTTTTTGGCGATGATATGTTGGGGGAAGAGCATAGGTTCAGCCCAAACACCCCGCGCGCCAAAGGCAACCGCGCGGCCACGCGGACGTAACCGGGCTTTTTCTTGGCACGATCGGAGCAGCGTGTTGAATGTCGCTATGTTTACCATTCTTGGCGCTGACGGTAATGAATATGGCCCGGCTTCGCTTTCGCAGGTGCGCGCGTGGATGAATGCAGGTCGCGCCAACCTCGACACGCAGGCAAAATTACCGGGCGAGACCGAATGGCGCCGGCTCGGCGACATCCCGGAGTTCAACGGCGAGAAGTCAGCTTCGCTTCCGCCCAGGCTGGACGGCACCACGACCGCGGCCTCGGCTCCGGCAGCTTCCGAGCACCGCGAGCCCGAGCTCGCCGACCGACTGACACGACTGACGGCTGTGTTATTGGATACCTTGATCGGCGCCGTGATCGCGACTCCCGGGGCGCTGATCCTCGGCGGTGCGTTTCTTGAGGCCGTCGTCGCTATGATACGCGGTCAGGAACCGGATTTTTCTGAGATCGAGCCTGGACGTTTTTTGATCGGACTCGCGGTGCTTGGCCTCGCGACGTTTGCGCTGCAACTAGTCCAAATGTACTTCATCTCCACGCGCGGACAAACCCTCGGCAAACGCTTTCTTGGCATCCGGATCGTGCGCGCGAGCGATGGTTCTAATCCTGGCTTCGCACGAGCTTGGCTCCTGCGTGCTTTGGTGCCCGGAATCATTGGAATGCTGCCGACGATCGGAAACGTGTTCACGATCGTGAACTACTGTTTTATCTTCCGCGCCGACCGGCGTTGTCTTCACGATCTGATGGCTGACACGTGCGTCGTGAAAGTGAAGCCGCCGACAATTTGATAAGTCTGCGCATGCAAGTAATGCGACCGGGCACCGCGTTAAGTTCACTAACAAGCGGTTCTTAAATTAGCTAGGCCTTACAAGGCTAGGGAGCGCGCCTAAGATGAGGCTCGCGATAAAACGGGTTTATTTTTCGCTTAAAAAAAGATCGGCATATAAATCGGCAATTTTAGTCTATTTTCTTCGATATATGAATCATAAGTATTTGACAAATAATATTGTTTTAAAAATAAACATCGGTAAAAATATCGGCATAAATGCTACTCACAAGAACAGCGATCGAGCCCATCCTGCCTGAGCAATACCTACGCTCGTTGGATGATTTGGCCTGCTCGGTTCTTGAACAAGCTGCTCGGCTCGACCAAAAGGTTCGACCCGAGCTACGCAAGGACTTGGCGGAGCTAACTCGTTGGATGCACTGTTATTATTCCAACCTCATCGAGGGGCAGCAAACGCGAGTTCGTGACATTGAAGCAGCTCTTCAGCAGAATTTTGCAGCTGAACCGGAGAAAAGAAGCCTGCAGCAATTGGCGCTCGCGCATCTGGCGGTTCAAAAGTGGGCCGCCACCTACTCAGGATCGCCCTATCAGGGCAGTTTTTTTTGCGAACTCCACCGACTGTTTTATTCGCAGCTCCCAGCGGAAATGCGTGTTGCCACCACCTCGAGCGGCCAAAAATCGCCCCTTCAGCCTGGCGAGTTGCGAACCGGAGACGTGGAAGTTGGAACTCACGTTGCCCCGCCTTGCGAGCTCGTGCCCGGATTGCTTGAGCATTTTAGCCTTCGTTACGAATCGGGCGAGCTGTCCAGGACGAGAAAGGTGATTGCAGTAGCTGCGAGCCATCACCGCTTCGCCTGGATTCACCCGTTTCGCGACGGCAATGGCCGCGTAGCCCGATTGTTTTCGGATACGCTCATTCGCCAACTCGGTATTGACGGAGGGGGACTCTGGTCGCTTTCCCGCGGCCTCGCGGTTCAAAGGAGTGAGTATTACGCGCTTTTGTCCAATGCGGATCAGGAACGAAGTGCTCGTTCGGCCGACGATGGTCGTGGTCATTTGAGCGAACGCGCGCTTCGCGATTTCTGCACATTCGTACTCCGTGTGATGCTGGATCAGATTGCTTTTATGGATAGCTTATTGGAGCTCAACTCATTGGCGGCACGTATTGAGCACTACACAAAAGTAGAGGCTGGATTTGGGCAGGAAGCTGATGGTGCATTTTTACTTCTTCGCGAAGCACTCTACCGAGGTGAATTTGCACGTGGAGAAGCGGGTCGAATCATCGGAGCGGCCGAACGCAAAGGGCGAATGGTACTCGCGAAGGTCATAGAGGCGGGGCTCTTAAAATCTGATACGCCGAAGTCCAAAGTTCGGTTAGCGCTGCCGGCCAAAGCGCTGGCGACCTATTTCCCCCAGCTATTCCCTATCGACCAGTTCGGGAAAGGTTAAGTACGGGCCGAAAAACCGCCTATTATGGAGCCCACGCAACTGCTGCGATCGCAGTTAAAACGCGGCCAAACACAAAAGAGGCAGTAGCTTAACCGCGCCCGCGCACGCCGAGTTTCAGCGTTTTGCGGCAGTAATTGAGACTGCGCTCCATGTGCTCGAGTTGTTGAACTTTGAGCGCCTCCATATGGCGGGCACGACCATCGTCTGTATCTTCGCTCAGATGTTGCTGAAGATAAGGCCGCCCCCGTTTCGCTAAAGCAAGAAAGCGGGAAAAATCGCGCGAGCGTCCACGCGGGAACCAGCGCGTCCAAAACTCATCCGTGTAAACCGGCAACACCACCGGTGGGCGCGCCGTGATTGGCTTACAATAAATGTGAACGTTAGCTGGGATGATTTCAGCCGCGCGGGCCACGATCACTTTGAAGTCGGGCGTGCCTTCGCCGAGTGGAACCCATTGCACGGCCACACCACCCTCCGTTTCGTAGACGACCGAATCGCGCAAGTGAAAGGTCACGGCGTAAGGGCCGAGTTGCTCGAGAGTCGTCATCGGATCCTCGGCGACGAAGACCGGATTTCCCGTATCCAGATAAGATCCGACAAAATCGGGTCCCGCCGTCTCGATCAATTGCCTGGTTTCCCAAGCGAGGAGGTCTTTGTGATTTTCGAGGCCGATCTTGAGGCCGGCATCCATCGCTTGGCTACGCACCTCGCGTAGAATTTTGATGGCCGTCTCGATGTGGCGCTCCACCGGACCGGGCGGAAAATGATAACGATCGGAGGCGAGCAACGTGCGCACGATAGGCGAACCCATGGCGGCAGCGCGCTCGATATTTTTGCGCAAGGTCGCGACGGACTGCGCGTACGCTTCCGAGGTGCGCGGTAGTAGACCACCGCCGCCCGTCTCGAGGCGCAGACCCAAATCCTTCGACCACGCGCGCACTTCAGCCCAGTGCTTCGGATCCATCACGCCCTTATCGAGCGAATCTTGAAGGAAAATCGCGTCGAGCTGGTGCCGCGTGACGTAGTCAAAAAGTTGGCGGTCGTTCCAGCGCTGGAAACGCAGACAATACGTATTGAGACCAAGTCGCCAGGCACGCGGGGCCGGTGCAGCTAAATCTCCCGCCATGAGCTGCGTGGTGGCAGCGAGTGCCAAGCCAGTAAACTGTCGCCGCGTGAGCGTTCCTGCGGCCGCGTTTAAAGATTTATGCATGGCCGCGATGCAGATCGATCACACGACGCGATCCGTCATCGCGCCACCGCTTTCGTAAGCGGCGAGGTTTTGTAAAAAATGCCGAACGATCGTCTCGTCCTGATCATGGCGGCCGCCTGCAGTGTGCGGGGTGATGTAGCAATTGGGCGTAGTCCACAGCTCGTGCGCGGGCGGGAGCGGCTCGGGGTCCATGACGTCGAGATAAGCGGCCGAGATTTTTTTCGAGCGCAGGGCTTCGGCGAGCGCGGGTTGATCGACGGTGGTCCCGCGACCGACGTTGTAAAATTTAGCGGTAGGCCGGCAGCACGCGAGGCGGCGAGCATTCACGTAGCCAGCCGTGGCGGGATTAGCCGGGAGGATGTTGACGATATGATCGACCAGCGGGAGGACGCGCGTGAGCTCGGTCTCAGGCACGATGCGCACGCCGGTCTCGCTGCGCGTCTGGCGGCGAAGCGCGTATAACGTCATCCCAAACGGCGCGAGCAACTCCGTAAGGCGACGCCCGATCGCGCCGTAGCCGAGCATGAGTAGGCTCTGACCCGTGAGGAGGCGCGAATGGTAGCGACGTTCTTCATAGTGCCAGGACTGGTCCGTGAGTTGGTCGCGGTGCGAGGGCAACAACTGACGCCCGAGCGAAAGCATCATCGCCAAGACATGTTGCGCGCAGGGATCGGCGAACACGGCTGAGGCGTTGGTGAACGCCGAGCCGCGCGTGCGAAACGTTTCCAAAAACTCCGGGGTATCGTAGCGCGTATAACCAGCGGTAGAAACTTCGACCCACTTGATGTTGGGATAACGCAGGCAGTCGACGGGGTCAGGCTGACCAAACGCGATATCGGCCGAGGCGAGCGCAGGGTCGGTCTGACCGGCGACGAGCACCGAGGTGCTAGCGGCGGCGGAGGTGACGAGCCGGTGGGCGCGCGTGCCGTCATGCAGCAACTGCGTGACCGCGGGATCGAATTTCGTGTTGGTCCAGATCGTGAGAGCCATGGCGGGTTTTAAATTAAAAAGCAGAAGCGATGAGGCGGCGGTTATTCGTTTTCGGAAAATGCGCAGAGCGTGTGGACGTTGAGGCCCGCGGCGCGGAGTTTGGCGGAGCCACCGAGCTCGGGCAGATCGATGATGCCGGCGACACCCACGACGACGCCGCCAAGCCGGCGGAATAATTGCGTCGCGGCCAACAATGTGCCGCCCGTCGCGATCAAATCGTCGAGGATGAGGATACGATCACCGGGTTTGCAGGCGTCGGCGTGGATCTCGACGGTCGCGGTGCCGTACTCGAGAGCGTAGTCGGCGGAAATGGTTTTATGGGGCAACTTACCCTTTTTGCGGACGAGTACGAAAGGCTTGTGCAACTGATAAGCCAGCGCGCCCCCGACGATGAAGCCGCGCGCGTCGACTGCGGCGATCATATCGATGCGCTGCTGCGTGCAATCCAGCGCAAACGCCTCGACCATGACACGAAACGCCTCGGGGTCGTGAAACAACGTGGTCACATCGCGAAAATTTACACCGGCCTTGGGCCAGCCAGGAATCGTGCGCACACGGGCTTTGAGAAAATCGGAGAAAGGGGATTGAGCCATGAAAGTGAAAAGAAGAAGTCGCCGGTGAGGCGGGCGGAAAAACAGGACAGCGCCGCGCCACCCTAACGGTCAAGTGCGCGCCGCGAAGCTCTCATCGTTTCGCCGCTGCTGTGGCTAAGCGCAACGCGGCCACGCGGGCGTTAAAATCGGTCAACGCATCCGTGTGCTCGTGGGCCTCGCGATCATCACGACGCACCAAGCCTTCGCCAAACGGCGGGAGGTGTTCATCCCGATCCGACCAGCGCGCCCACGCGTAACCCACGAGCGCCGGGTGCGCGCAAGCCCGCGCCAAGCTCGCTCGCCCGCGCGACAACATGCGCTCGATCGGGCTCAATTCCGAGGTCTCGCCCGGCGCCGTCGGCCGCTTAAACGTTTCTGCGGTCCAACTAAATTCCCCAAGTAACACCGGCATACCTTGCGCGCGGTTCGCCACCTCAATGCGCGACACCACGTTCGGGTCGCAGCAACGCAGCGACACGACATCGACCTGCGGCGCGACGCATTCCGCCAGCACCGCCGCGCCCGGATTCGCGTTAAAACGACAACCCAATATCAAATGATGCGGATCGTGCCGCCGAATCGCCGCCGCCGTCACCGCGAAATACCGCCGCGCAAATTCGCGGGTAAAACGCTCCTGGTCGCGCCCATAGCCCGCGCTCACCACCGCCACGTCGTTCAACGTAAGTTGGCGCAGTGCTTCTTTGTTGGGCAGGGTCACGTCCCAAGCCCGCGCCATGGTGGCCAATTCGCCGCTGTGCGCCGCGAGCGTAAATTCCCACGCGGCGTGGTAGGCCGGGAAACTCGGTTCCAAGCTCAGGCAAATCTGCAGCAACGAGGGCCGCGCCGTCCGCTTCACGCCGGCGTCTTCGCCCATGCCAGCTTCACCGTCGGGCTGCGCCCACACCAGATCATCATCGGTGAAATAGCCGATCAACTCGCGGCTAAACACGCGCGCCAACGCCCGCTCCGCCGCGCGTTGATCGCAGGCCTCGACCCAACGCGGATCAAACACATCCGGCACTTTCGCCCCGCCAAGGCGGATCGTGGTCTCAGGCGCCGCTTGCCGAAAATCCATCATCTCGGTGTAAGCCACGCCGCGATCAAAAAACTCGGCGCCAGCCCAAGCGCCGAGCGTGTTGAAGCCCCAACCCAGGAGTCGCGCGAGCGCGGCGTCGGCAAAAATTGCGGGTTCTACATTCCCGTAAAGCGCCTCCAGGGTGGCCGCATAGGACCCCAGTTGCGCCGTGCGACTACCGGTGGTGCCAGTGCGGTTGAGCCCATTTACGCCCCGACTGAAAAACGGCTGATCGCGGGCATCGACAAGCCACCATTGGCCCGCGCGTGTGAGGCCGACGCGAACATGGCCCGCCGCGCCGCGGAGGGTCTCAATCCGGAAATCTTGCAAAGTGAGTTGCGGGGTCGGGACCCCACTCGCGTGCGCCATAAAGGGGCGACGTTGCCGAGGCCCGCGCCAAAAGAAAAGCGCACATTCAGCGCCCAAAGTTTTTTTGCGCGGTCGCGTTCACCGCTTGGACTGGTGGGGAAGACCTGGCGCGGTTTCTCCCGGAACCCAGCGGCCTTCGATGAGCACGGTCTTGGGATTTTCCGGCAGGCCAAAGGCGTTGCTGTGTAATTGTTCGACCACGAGATCCACGGCGGCCGCGCCCACACGCTCGTTGTTTTGGTCGATCCCGCTAGCCCCGGGCAGTTCGGCTGTGAGATCTAGATGCGCAAAACCGATCGATTGCCCGGCGCTGGTACGTTCACGGTGCAACCGCGACGCGATCCCGGGCTCGGTCGTGAGCACGACCTCAGGGCGCTCTGCGCGGAGCCAACGTTGCAAAACCCGCGGCCCAAAATCGTCCTCCAGCAGCAAAGGGAAAACGATGTTGGCGTCGCACTGCTGATGCCGCGTCAACAGCACCGAAGAGAGCCAGTGGTGATCCACGCGTTCATCATGCGCGCGGCTGATCACCAATCCGATCCGCCGATACCCGAGCGCCAACAGCGAACTCAACGCCAGTCGGATAGAATGAATTTGATGGTTCACCGCCCGATGCAACCGCGGACTCGCCAGCGAAAACCCCAAGGCTGCCACCGCGTGATTGGCCCACGATTGTTTTAACACCGTGCCCGGCCGCGGCACGGGCGCAAAGATGGCGCCCCGAATCCCACGAGCGTGCAACACCCGCTCAAGCCGCGCCTCGCTCAACCCGCTGCCACCTAGACGAAACGCTTCCAAACGATAACCGTGCCGCGCCGCGCCCGCCTCCGCACCCGCCCGAAAGCGCCGCAACGAATCAGCGTGCTGCGGCGTTACGTTCGGCGGAAAGCTCTCCGCGTAAGCCAACACCTGCGCATCCGCCCCGATTTTGCGCCCGCGCAATCCCGCCATCAGCGCCGAGACGAGCGGATTGCGCCGATAACCCAACCGCGCGGCCTCCGCCAACACGCGCTGCCGCGTCGCCTCCGGGATACTCGGCGCCCGCCGCAGCGCGAGCGATACGGTCATCACCGAGACACCCGCCGCCTGCGCGACGTGTTTCATCGAGGGTTGAAGAGAGTGATTCACTTTACGATTAAAGCATCAAAGGCCTCGCGACCGCTGGCGAGCCGCTTCTTAGTAACGACAACCCCCCAAGTTAGCAGCGCGCCACCCCACGTGATCGCACCCCTTCATCTAACCTTATTTTGCATGAAAACCTCGACCGCCACCCGCCTGCTCGCGCTGACTGCGAGCCTCGCCCTAGCCCTCTGCGCCCGCGCCCAACTCGCCCCGGCTCCTTCCGCCACCATCTCGGCCCAGCCGAGCGAAAAGGACAAAGAGGTTGTTAAACTCAACGTCTTCCAAGTCGTCGCCGAAAATGACGACGAATACCGCGCCGCGAACACCACATCTGGCACCCGTTACAGCACTCCGATCAAGGATTTGCCGATGAACATCGAAGTCCTCACCCCTGCGTTCATGCGCGACATTGGCGCCCTTGATATCCGCGATGCCCTTGAATATGTCTCCGGCATCCAGCTCGACACCACGACCGCGACTGGCGGCTCCCGCGACAATCCCGAGAACAACACCCTACTTATCCGCGGTATCGCCGCCGCTCAGAACAAAGACGGCTTCCGCCGCTTCGTCCCGATCGATCCGATCACCAGCAGTCGGGTCGATATCATCAAGGGTCCCGGCGGCGCTCTTTACGGCCAGGGCGGTACCGGCGGCATCGTCAACTCCAGCAGCGTCCTCGCCGGCAGCCGCCCCGTCGTCCGCTTCGGCTCGTCCATCGGTTCGTATGGCTTCAGCCGGGCCGAACTGCTCGTATCAACTCCCTTCGGCCAGGACAACCGCTTCGGGGTCGCCCTCCCCATGTCCTATCAAACCGGCAAAAGCTCGGCCATGTATTTTGAGACGAACACCTTCGTCATGAACCCGACGGTCACCGTCAAGCTCGGCCCAAAGACCTCCGTCCTCGCCAGCGTCGAATCCCGCTTCAACACCCGCGACAACATCCGCGGTTTCTTCCTCACCGATAACACCCTCGATCCCTCCGGCAATCCCTACGGCTCGTTGATTGCGGGTCGGCCCGGCACCGCCCGCGTCCTCACGACCCCCAGCCAGCGCGACTTCCGCTTTGAAGGCCCAGATACCTTCCGCAAGGAGCGCGCCTACATCAACACCTACCGCATCGACCATCGCTTCAGCGAAGATCTCCAATGGTGGGGCGGCTACAGCGCCGAGGACATCAACGTCCGCGATCGCTCGTTCTCCATTGCCCTGCGCAACGCCAACGACGGCTCGATCCCGTTAAAAATTCGCACCGACCCGCGCTTCACCGGGCTGCTTCGCCCCTCCAGCGGCACCGCCCAATCCCAGGTGCTCGATATCCGCCCCAACAACATCACCAATTCCTCCCGCACCGTCCGCCCGACGTGGAAGTCCGAACTCTATTACGCCTTCAAGACCGGTCCTGTGCAGCACCGCCTCATCACCGGCATCAGCTACGGCCCCCTCCGCTCCGGCAACAATGCGCCTAACCAAAATTTTTACTACGGTAACACCGGCTCGCCTAACGACCCCGCCACGATCGCCTGGGAAAACGTCTCCGCCGAGGCCATCCTCTCCCGCTTCCGCAACCCGCGGGACTATACCTCGGTGCAGCGCTGGAACTACGCCGCGATCAACCAATATCCCCAAGGGCCCGAATCCCAACTCGGCGCGAAATCCTCTTACCTCACCTCGCTCTTCTGGGACCGCAATCTCTACGCCAATCTCCAAAGCAGCTTTTTCAAGGACCGCCTCCAGACCATCGTCGGCTTCTTCGACACCCGCAACGACCGCGCCGGCAACGTCTACGCCGTCAACGGCGACTACCTCTGGAACAGCGTCGCCCCCGCCGGGAGCGGCTCCTCCCTCAACGGCGTCCGCCGCCCCGAGCCCGTCCGCAACACCGCCCCCAGCGCGACGATCATCTGGTTGGTCAACGATTCGATTCGCGTCTACGCCAACACCATGAGCGCCCTCGACCCCGGCCCCGCTTACTCCGGCTACGACGGCAACGGCAAGGCCCTCACCGCCGCCGCCGTCCAAAACGCCGAGGCCGGCGTGAAGTTCGA
>CAMDRP010000027.1 GCA_945906965.1 Opitutus sp. GAS368
GATAAAGTTGCGCCCTTCGGCCGCACACCACAGGCGATAAACATTAATGACGTTAGAACGAATGCCGCTTGCGGGAGTTTTAAGAACCCCATGTTTTTTGGCGGCCTCATAAAGCAGCCTCTCTTTCCGAGTTAGGCGATGCCCTATCCCCCGACTACCAATTTTCACGCGGGTTGGTCGGCCTCGGCTCAAGCGTTCGACATCATCTTTGTTCGGCTTTGGCATTTTGATTCGTAAAAGTTGATCTTCGTTCCGATCCCGAAATGATTGATGTGGCTCGGGGGTTTGTCAAAAAACCGAGGCAGAGCCTTACAATGGCCGCGGTGGTTCAGGGATGCGGGCCCGCGAGGTTAAAATAACTCCGTGGGTCAAATCCCTGACGTTGCATGGATTGTGCGGCACGAAAACCACAACCCATGGAAGCCACCATCCCAACCCACAAGACCAAGGCGCCATCCCGTGAAGGGTTGGCCTTTCACGAAATTCTAGCTGATGCCTAGTTCATACGGCCCGAAGGACCGAGCACAAAAAAGCGCGGGGACCTGGGTGGTCCACCGCGCGGCGGGTAGCGAAAGTCGGGTGTCGCTTAAGCGGCGGCGGCTTTGGCTTCCGCTTTGATAATCTGCTCGTCAACGATGACGGTGGTGACCGTGTCGCAGCCGACGTTGGTCATGGTGCGGACCATGTCCAAAATGCGGTCGGCGCCCAGAATGATGCCGATACCCTCTGCAGGGATGCCGAAGGTGATGAGCAGGCCGGCAATGAGCGGGAGGGAGCCGCCGGGGATGCCGGCTACGGCGACGGCGCTGAGCACGGAGAGCAGAAGCAAAGTGACTTGTTGCGACATCGACAGATCGACGCCGAAGACCTGGGCTACGAAGAGTACCACGCAGCCCTCATACAGGGCGGTGCCACTCATGTTCATGGTGGTGCCGAGAGGAAGGACGAAGCCTGCGGTGGAGTGGCGCACACCAAGGGTGTCGCGGGCGCAGGTGAGGGCGGCGGGTAGCGACGCGTTGCTGGAGCTCGTGGAGAAAGCGGTGACTAGGACTGGGCGGATGTCTTTGAAAAACTTCACGGGCGAGTGCTTGGTCCAGAGTTTGAGAAACAGGCTCATCGTACCGAACAAGTGCAGCAGCAAAACGACGATGACGCCGATGACGAAGGTGCCGAGGGCGATGAGAATATCGACGCCCACCTTGACCGTGACGCTGTAGATCATGAGCGGCACGGCGTAGGGCGCGAGACGCAGGGCAAAGTTGACGATCCCCGTCATGAGATCGCAGACGAGTTCAAGCGCGTCTTGAAGTTTCTTGCGTTTGTCGTCGGAGAGTTGGGTTCCGACCGCTCCGACCAAAATGGCGAAAACGATGAGCGGGAGTACGTCACCGAGCATGCCGCGGCTATTGCCGACGAAGGCGCCAAAAAGATTTTTCGGCAGAAACATCTCTACGATGACGGAAAGGCTGAGGCCCTGCTGGCTTTGATGGGTCTCGATAGTGCGCTTGGCCGCGCCGCCAAATTCTTGAAGCAGGCTGGCCTTAGCCTCGGGCGACATGTGGCCACCGGGCTGGAGGACATTCATCATCACAAGGCCGATGGCGACGCCGACGGCCATGTTGAGAAAGAACATGAAGAACGTGCGGCCGGCGAGGGGCCCGAGCTTATCGAGGCGACCGAGTTGGACGACGCCGGCGGCGAGGGAGGCGAAGACGAGCGGGATGACGACGAAGAAGAGCAGGCGCAGGAAAATTTGGCCGAGCGGATCAAGGTAGTTCGTCGAGGCGCTCCGCATGAACGTGAGCGTGGCCGGGGAAAAGCGACCTATGATGAGGGTGGCGACACCGGCGACGATGCCGATGACAAGTCCGATTAGAATGCGGTTGGCGAGGGGACGGTTGGATTCGGCCATGACAGGAGTTACGGCAGGAAGCGGGAAATTGTCGAACGGGAAGTGGGTGCTGATAGCTCAGCGCGAGCCAAGAACGAGAGGGCTGTGTTAAATTTCGCCGCCATTACGACGCCGACGCTGAATTCACTGGCAACCGGCGGGGCGGACGTGTCAATGGCAGGTTGGATGAACTTTCGCTGGACCATGCGCCGCCTGCACCAATGGGGACTTTCCCGCCAAAAACTACGGGGCGGTTTCCTGCATACGCGCCTAGGCGATCGATTTTTGGAGCGGGAGATTTGGATTCCGAGTCGGAAGAGCTTGGCGCGGGCGTTTTTGGTTGGAGTGCCGATCACGATGATTCCCTTTTTGCCGCTCCAGTCGGTCTTCGCTTGTGGGCTGGCGCTGTGGCTGCGGGCGAACCTGCCGGTGACCTTTCTGCTGCAGCATCTTTCGAATCCGCTGACCGCGGTGATCCAGCTTCCGCTCTGTTATCTAACCGGCCGACTGATTTTGGGAGCGGACCTGAGCGCCGATTGGGACCTAGTATGGGCTGACCCCATGGGAATCGTTTCACGGGGTAGCTTAGGGGCCCTTTACCTGGGCGCAATGGTTTTGGGGCCGGTGGTCGGGATGACGGGATATCTCCTCACGCACTGGATATGGAAGGAGCGGTCGATGCCGCTGCGCAAGGTCACGGCGGTGGTCGCAAAGACGCACGAAGAAGCCGCCTGAATTGCGGCTGAGGCAAGGTTCAGGCGTAGCGGTCTTCGGTCCAGGGATCGGCGCCGTTGGAGTAGCCCCGCACTTCCCAGAAGCCGAGTTTGTCCTCAGCGAGAAAGGTGATGCCCTTGATAAACTTCGCGCCTTTCCACGCGTAAAGTTTTGGCACGATCACGCGGGCCAAGCCACCGTGTTCGCGCGCCAGCGGAGCGCCGTCAAACAACGTAGCGACGAGCACATCGTCGTCCAAACACGCTGCGAGGGGCAGGTTTGTCGAGTAGCCGTCGTAACTCGTGAAATACACGAATTGCGCCTCGGGTTTTGGCTGCGCGAGTTCGTATAACGTCGTGAACGCGACCCCGCCCCAGCGGCAGTCGTATTTGCTCCACGTCGTGACGCAGTGGAAGTCGCTCACATCCTCAACCTGCGGCAGACCGTGAAAATTTTCCCAGTTCAGTGCGACCGGTTTTTCCACCAGGCCGTCGAGCGTGAGAGCCCAATCGGCGGTCGTGATCGCAGGTTGCACACCGAGATCGAGTACCGGAAAACCATCGGTGAGTTTCTGGCCGGGCGGCAGGCGCTCTTGCGAGGCCACCGCGCGCGCGGTGACCCCGCGAGCCTTTTGTTTCTCGGCCCATTTTTGTTTCGCTTCGATGTAGCGTGCCTTGGACATGGCGGAAAACGTGATGCGTGTGGCCGGTTTCGCAAGTCCGTCTATGCGTCGTCGGCCTCGTCGACTTGATCCATTTCAAGCGCCGTTTCAATGGGGGCGCGGCGACGGTGATAATACAGCGCCATACCGCCCTGATAAAGTAATGTGATCACGCCAAAAATCGCGTTGGAGATGTTCGCGATAATCCGCAAAAATTCAGTTTCCTCGATGCCGGCGGCGGCGATCGTTTCGCGTTGCTCCGAGGATAGGACCATGCGCACGGATTCAAGATCGAGGTGCTGGGAGCGATAGCCGATGTAGGCCAGCACGATGACGAGGAGATACAACTGACTGCCAATCAGCCACGAGACGCCGCGTTTATCGCCGTGGCGCAACAAGCCCACGCCGTGCAACTCCAACACGCCCGCTCCGGCCACGAGCACGCCGATGGCTGCACCCGGGACGTCTTTGCTCGCCGCGCAGATTAGGCCGAAAACACCCGCCACCACGAGTTCGCTAATCCCGTTGAAGCGGCCGAACCGGATCACACGGTATAAAGTTTCTTCTGGAAGCAAGGGCGGCGCACGCATGGAGAGTTGTCATTCCCGCGCGGAGCCCGAATCTCAAGCCTCTTTCCTTGGCCGCTTCCGAATCACAACGTCCGTTCCCCTTTCGCATCGAGTTCCCGCCCGAGCTACCGATCAGCGCGCGCGCGGACGAAATCACCGCGGCCATCGCCGAAAATCAGGTCGTGATTCTCGCCGGTGAAACGGGTTCCGGTAAGACGACGCAGATACCGAAAATGTGCCTCGCTGCCGGCCGCGGCCAACGTGGTCGCATCGCCTGCACGCAACCGCGCCGCGTCGCCGCGCTGTCGATTTCGCGCCGCGTCGCGGAGGAATTAAACGTCGAATGGGGCCGCGAGGTCGGCTGCAAAATCCGTTTCAACGACCAGACTACTCCTGCGACGGTGATCAAATTTCTCACCGACGGTATGTTGCTCGCCGAGGTTCAGGGCGATCCGTTGCTACGCGACTACGACACGGTCATCATCGACGAAGCCCATGAACGCTCGCTCAATATCGATTTTCTCCTCGGCCATCTGCGCACGCTGCGTTTCAAGCGGCCCGAGCTGAAAATCATTATCACCTCCGCAACGATCGACACCGAAGCGTTCAGCGCGGCCTTCGACGGCGCACCCATTATCAAGGTCGAAGGCCGCACGTATCCGGTCGAAGTCATCTACGCGCCGCTCGATGGGCTTGGCTCTGACTACGACGAAAACGACGAGAACGAAGAAAAATCCGATCCTGCCGCCGTCGCCTCCGCCAAGGCCGAGGCGCTGCACTACATCGACGGAGCCGTCGAAGCCGTGGAACGCATCGCGCACGAAAGCGAACGCGGCGATGTGTTGGTGTTTTTGCCGAGTGAGCGCGACATTCGCGAAGTCGGCGATCTGCTCGAAGGCCGGCGTTTGCGCGACTGCGAAATCGTCCCGCTGTTCGGCCGGCTCTCCAACGTCGAACAACAGCGCGTCTTCGCCCCAACGCAGCGCCGCAAAGTCGTGCTCGCGACTAACATCGCGGAAACATCGCTCACGATCCCTGGCATCCGTTTTGTGGTCGATACCGGTCTGGCGCGGGTGAGCCGCTACACGGCTGCGGCGCGCACGCGGCGTTTGCCCATCGAGCCGATTTCCCAGTCCAGCGCCGACCAACGCAAGGGCCGTAGCGGCCGTGTCGCCGAGGGCGTGTGCATTCGGCTTTATTCGGAAAAGGATTTTCTCGAGCGCCCGCGCTTCACCGAGCCGGAAATTCGGCGTGCAAATCTGGCGGACGTCATTTTGCGGCTGAAGGCCTTCGGACTCGGCGACATCGAACGCTTTCCCTTTATCAACCCGCCTGCGCCGAAGGCCATTCGATCGGGTTACGTGCTACTTGAGGAAATCGGCGCGCTGGCCACGGAAGAAACGGGTGAGCTTTTGCGACCGTTGACGCCCGTCGGGCGTGAACTCGCGCGGTTGCCGGTCGACCCGACCGTTGGGCGCATGATCTTGCAGGCGCGCACGGAGAAAGCGTTACGTGAAGTCCTCGTCATCGCCGCCGGTCTCAGCATCCAAGACCCACGCGACCGTCCGATGGATAAACAGCAAGCCGCCGATACCGCGCACCGGCGCTTTGCCCATCCGGATTCAGATTTTCTTACGCTCTTGAATATCTGGGAGGCGTTTCATGATGAATTTGAGCGACTGACGCAGGCGAAGCTGCGGCGGTTTTGCCGCGATCATTTTTTGAGTTATACGCGCTTGCGCGAGTGGCGCGACGTGCACGCGCAATTACTCGATACCTTGCGTGAGCGGGAGGCGTTTCGGATGTCTTCGATTTACGACGGTACTCGCGAACACGCGGAGCGAAATCCGGATCAGCCGCTGGCGTTCGGCACGCCCGGATATCGGGCGATTCACCGCAGTATTCTTTCAGGCTTGCTCGGTAACATCGCGCAACTCGACGAGGACAACGGCGGTTATAAAGCCACCAACGATCGGCGCGTGGGCCTGTTTCCGGGCTCGGTTTTGTTTCGGCGCGAAGAACCTAAGCGCGGTAAACCTGATCCCGCGGCGGCGCCCAAGAAAGGCCCGAAGACACCGCGCTGGATTATGGCGGCGGAGATGATGGAGACGACGCGGCTCTACGCGCGCACCTGCGCGCGGCTGGATCCGCTGTGGGCGCTCGATCTCGGCGCGCATGTGGTGCGCGTAGCGCACAGTGAACCGTTTTGGAACGAAGAGGCGGGACGCGTGATGGTGAAACAACGCACGCGCCTTTACGGCCTCGAACTCGAAAGTCGCGCCGTGGGCTACGGAAAAATCAATCCCGTGCACGCGACGGAAATTTTTATCCGCGAAGCGCTCGTAAATGACACCGTCGTTTTCCCGCTCGATTGTCTGCTGCATAACCGCGCGGTGCGGGCGAAAATCGAAAATGCACTCACGCGCACACGCGACACCGGTTACCTCAATCTCGACGAGGCGATTTATCGTTTCTACGCGGCGCGTCTCGTGACGGAGGAAAATCCGCAGCACCTTTCCTCGGTTGCGGAGCTGGTCGACCTCGTCCGCGAACGTCGCGGCGCGGAGCCGAATTTTCTCATGCTCGAGCCCGAGGATCTGCGCGATCCTGAGACGCTGCAGCACGACGCGGTGGCTTTTCCCGAGGCGCTGCCCTTGGCGAATTCAGCCTTACCGCTCGCGTACTCGTATAAACCGGGACAGGCGGATGATGGGGTGACGCTCGACGTCAATGTGCGCGACGCCTCGACACTCACGGCGGCCGCGCTCGATTGGGCGGTGCCGGGACATCTTGAGGCGAAGGTGGAGCATTACCTGCGGGCGCTGCCGAAGGAATTGCGCCGCGCTTTTGTGCCGCTAAATGAGAGCGCGAAAAAATTCGTGGGCTGGGTCGCAGCGCGCGACCGGCTCATGGACCGCCGCGAGACGTTGCCCGAGGCCTTGGCGGCAGAGTTACGCGAACGCTTCCGCCTCGGGGTGCAGGCGAAAATCTGGGACGACAAACCGTTGCCTGATCATTTTCGCGTTCGCGTGCGTGTTGTGAATGATAATGGCGTCGAGCTCTGCGCAAGCCGCGAGCTGGCGGAGATCCACGCCGCGCTGCAGCAGCGAGGCCGCGAAGCGACGGTGGCGGTGGCGAAGGCCGAGCCCGAAGTGTGGCGCCGCGCCCGTGCACAGTGGGAAAAACCGCCGCAGACGACGTGGACCTTTGGCGATATTCCGGAGCGCGTGCGTGTGAGCGAGCAGGCGGGCGTGCCCGTCGAGGCATTTCCAGCGCTGGTGGTGGAAAATGGTGGCGTGGCGTTGCGACTCGTGCGCACGCCGGAAGAAGCGCAGGTGGCGACGGCGCGCGGACTGTCGGCGTTATTGGAATCTCACGTGCGCTACGAATTGGGCTGGCTGGAGCGCGACTTGAAGGCGCTACGCGAGCTCGGGGCGTTGTTGGCGACGCTGGTGCCGCTGGCGGATTTGCAAGTGCACGCGCTGGGTTCGATTCGGGCCTGGGTTTGCGATGCTAAACGCGTAAGTGCGCTCACGACGGGGGCGCTGGGCCTAGCGGTGGATCGGGCGAAAGTGGATCTGCGTGGGCTGGTGCCGCGGTATGTCGAGCAGTTGCGGGAGATTCTGACGTTGCGGCTGGCGCTCGAAGTGCACGCGACGCCGTACGCCACACTCGCGGGGGATTTGGCGGCTTTGTTACCGGCGGATTTTGTCCGGGCGACGCCGTATGCGCAGCTCGCGCATTTTCCGCGCTATCTCAAGGCGATGAAGCAACGCGCGGATCGTTGGCGCACAAATTCGGTCAAAGACACCGAGCGAGCGCGTCAGTTGGCGCCTTATGTAGCCGCGGCGGTGAAGCTGAAAGAGCGTGAGGATGGCGGGGTGTTTCGGTGGTGGGTGGAGGAATTTCGCGTGAGTCTTTTTGCGCAAGAATTAGGGACAGCGGAACCGGTTTCGGCGGTGAAACTGGATCGCTGGCTGGCCAGTTTTGGGAAAAAGGGCTGCGTGGAAAAAAAGTCCGAGGCGCCGCCTAAACCGGTGGCGGCAAAACCCCCTGCGCCTGCCCCGGTTGCGCCGTTGGCGACAGTGAAAATGCCAGACAAGAAAAGTGGGCCGCTCAAAAATTTCGGCGCGTTGGATAAATTCATCCAACGTTAATATCCCGACGTTGCGATTTTTCCCCGGCTTAGTTTAATCTAGTACGATTATTCCCGCCAGATGCTTCACCCCTTTTCCACTCTGCTTGGCGCTGCTGTCGCCATTTTGTTCTACACCCTGAGTTTTTCCACGCCTTTAGCCGCCGCTGAGCCGGTGCAGTTCGCACGGGATATTCAGCCGATTTTTGAGGCGAGCTGCGTGCAATGCCACGCGCGCGGTAAGGAAAAGGGCGGCTTCAGCTTGGAAACACGGGCTGATTTTCTCGATGGCGGCGAAAATGGCATCGCGGCGGTGGTCGGCCGCAGCGCGGAAAGCCCGGTGATGAAACTCATCACGAGTCTGGATGCTGAGACGGTGATGCCGAAAAAAGGTAAAAAACTCACGCCGCAACAAGTGGCGATCTTTAGCGCTTGGATCGATCAAGGCTTGGCATGGCCGCAGGAAATTAATTTCGCCAAACACGAGCCGGCGAATCTGCGACCGCGGGAGTTGGCGAGTTTGGCGGCACCAGCGGCGGCGAATCCCGTGGATGGTTTTGTCGGGACGAGCATGGCGCAACAGGGCGTGACCTGGCCGCAGCTCGTCGATGATCGTGTCTATGCGCGGCGCGTGTGGCTCGACACAATCGGGCTCTTGCCGCCGCCGGCGGAGCTGGAGGCCTTTGTCGCCGATGGGGCGGCGGACAAACGCGAACGTCTCGTGACGCGCCTCCTCGAAAATCGCCAGGCTTACGCGGAGCATTGGCTTACGTTTTGGAATGATCTTCTGCGCAATGATTACAAGGGCACCGGCTACATCGACGGCGGGCGCAAGCCGATCACCTCGTGGCTTTATACGGCGCTCGTGCGAAATTTGCGGTACGACCAATTCGTTGCGCAGCTCATTAATCCCGGCGCCGAAGCCGAGGGTTTCACCAACGGCATTCTTTGGCGTGGCGCGGTCAACGCCAGTATGGTGCCGCCGATGCAGGCCGCGCAGGGTGTCGCGCAGGTTTTTCTGGGCGTGAATCTTAAATGCGCTTCCTGCCACGATAGTTTTATCAACGAATACACGCTCAAAGACGCTTATGGTCTCGCGAGCGTGTACGCGGATGGACCGCTCGAAATCGCCGAGTGCGACAAACCTACGGGCCACATCGGGCAGGTGAAATTTCTCTACGGCGAACTCGGATTTATCGACGGCCAGGCTGACCCAGCTACGCGCAAACGCCAACTCGCGGAGATCATCACCGGTCGCTCCAACGGTCGCCTACCGCGCACGATTGTGAATCGCCTTTGGCAACGTTTTATGGGCTATGGTCTCGTCGAGCCCGTTGATGAGATGGATAAACCTGCTTGGTCGCCCGAGCTCATGGATTGGCTCGCGGAGGACCTCGTCGCGCACGGCTATGATCTCAAGCACACCGTCACGCGCATCCTGACTTCACGCGCGTACCAGTTGCCGGTGGTCAACGTCGGCGAGACGGAGGAGCATTACGTGTTTCGCGGTCCCGGCGTGCGTCGCCTCAGCGCCGAGCAATTTTCCGATGCGCTGCTCACGCTCAGCGGTTCCGAGCACGCCGCCAAAGCCGATGCGCGGTTGAACCGTGAAGTCGCTTTGAAGGGCTCGGCGGGCGCAACATTACCGCTGCAGCCCAAGTGGATTTGGACGAACCCTGCCGCTGCCACTAAGACGAAGCCCGCGGCGGTGGTATTCAAACGCGAAGTGACGCTCGCGGCGCTGCCGATAGATGCGTTTATCGCGATCGCCGCGGATAACAGCTATACGATCACGATTAACGGCCAAGCCTACGGTGCCTCCTCGAAACGCACGAGCGCTGGTCCGGACCTGATCGACATGCGGGGAAAGTTTAAAGTCGGCGTGAACACTCTCAGTATCATGGCGGTCAATCTCACGCCCGAAGGAGCGACGCCGATTCCACCCGCCGTCATCGGGCCCAACGGTAAAGCCTTACCCTTTGACCCCAGGGCGCCACAGCTGGAATTTCCGCCCGAGGCCAACACCTCAGCCGGGCTCATCCTCTACGCCCGCGTACGGGCGGCGGGGCAGGTCATGGATTTTGTCTCCGATGCGACGTGGACGACCGAGGTGGGGCCGGTCTTTGAACTCGGCGGCGTGGAACTCGCGCCTTGGAAACATGGGACGAATTTCATGGAACTCGCGGCGGCGATGCCGGAAAAATTACCCGTGCAGCGTGCTTCGTTGTTGGCGGCGGATCCTTTGATGTCGGCGCTGGGTCGACCCAACCGCGAGCAAGTTGTGACCGTGCGTCAAGGCACCGCGACGACGTTGCAAGCGCTTGAATTGACCAATGGCGCGACGCTCGCTGCGGCTTTGAAAACGGGGGCGGAAAAAATCCTAGCGACCGCGCCGAAAGACCCCGCGCAGCTCGCGACCACGCTGTATCGTCAAGCACTCAGCCGCGGTCCAACGCCGACCGAACTCGCGTTTGCGACGCAGCTCTTGGATTCGCCGGTTCAAGCCGAAGGCGTGCAAGATCTGCTCTGGTCGCTGGCGATGTTACCTGAATTTCAACTGATTTACTAAGTCCCGATTTCACCCGCGCTCCCAGCCATGAATCTCTCCCGTCTTATCGCCCAACACACGGCTCGTCAGGCTCGGCCCGATTTGTGGTCTCGTCGTGATTTTCTGAAAACGGCGTCAACCGCTACCCTCGCGGCCCTCGCGGCCGGTGCGCCGCGTCCGCTCTTCGCCGCCGGGGAATTGGAAAAAATCGCGCCGACCGCCGATCGTGTGATTGTGCTCTGGATGGGGGGCGGGATGGCGCACACGGAGACGTTTGATCCAAAGCGGTACACGCCTTACGCGCCCGGACTAGACCCGAATGAAGTCTTGAGCACGTTTCCCTCGATTCCGACGAACGTCGACGGCGTGCGGTTTTCGGCGGGACTCGAACATCTCGCGCAGGTGATGGATCGCGGTACGTTGATCCGCGGCATGCAGGGGGCGGACCTCGGTTTTATTCTGCACTCGCGGCATCAATTTAATTGGCACACGGGCTACGTGCCGCCGCAGACGGTCGCTGCACCGCACATCGGCTCGTGGATCGCGCGCACGCTCGGGCCGCTCGATCCGGCGATGCCGGCGTTTATCAACATCGGCCAACGTTTCGACCTCGGTGAAGGGGAAGAGTTGAAGGCGTTCACGACGGCGGGATTTCTCGGGAGCGAGTACGGTCCGTTCAACGTCGCTTTCCCTGAGCAGGCGGCGGATGCGGTTCGGCCGCCGGCGGGAATGAGCCCGAGCCGTTTTGCTAATCGGGAAAAATTTTACCGCGAATTACTCGCCGCTAGCCCGATCGGGCGCGAAGGCAGCGGTTATCAAAAAGATTCGCTCCTGCGTTCGATGGACAACGCGCACCGCCTACTCAGTTCGCCGGCGGCGAAGGCCTTTGATCTCTCGCTTGAACCGCTGGAGCGTACGCGAAAATATTTTCCAACCTTTGAGCCCGGCATGCGGTTTGACGCGCCGCGCGATCGTTTCGGCGCAAAATACGAAGAGAGCATGATCGGGCGGTTTGGTCTGGGCTGTTTGCTCGCGCGGCGACTCTGCGAATCGGGAGCGCGTTTCATCGAGGTGACGACGGAGTATATTCCCTTCCTCAATTGGGACACGCACGAGAACGGCCACGCGCGGCTCGTCGGCATGAAGCAGATGATCGACGCACCGATCGCGCAACTTGTGCTCGATCTCGAGGAACGCGGGATGCTGGATCGCACGTTGATCGTGATCGCGAGCGAGTTTAGCCGCGATATGATGCTCGAGGGTAAACCGGAAAAAACCGTGAAAGACCAAGTGCCCGTCCCCGCGGTGCTTAACGACGCGAAATTCTACGGCATGCACCGGCATTTCACGGCGGCGGGCAGCGTGTTGATGTTTGGCGGCGGGATGAAGCGCGGCTTCGTCCACGGCGTGACCGCCGACGAGCGGCCGTGCAAGACGATCAAAGATCCGGTCACGATCAGTGATTTACACGCTTCGATGTATCGCGCCGTCGGGATCCCGGCGAATCACGGTTATGATGTGGAGAAGCGGCCGTTTTACGTGACCGCCGACGGCAAGGGCCAAGCGGTGCGGCCGTTATTCGCCCGGGGCTGAGCGGCGTTTGATTTGAGCTGAGCAGATTCCTGGAATTTTTCTCAACCCATTCCTCTCGCGCCTTTGAAAGGACTCATTTTTGTCCCAGCTTTGCTGGTAACGGCTATTTTATCCTCCGCCAAGGTAATCACTCGCGGCATCGCCTACGAACACGCGGGCGCAAAACTGGAAGGTTATCTGGCCTACGACGCCGCCAAGGTCTTCGCCAAAAATCCCACACCCGGCGTGCTCGTGGCGCCGGAGTGATGGGGGTAGCTGACTGCTCCCGATAATATCACTAGTTATATCTGTCTTATTGATTTAATCATGAGCAAAGACGCAATGGAGAGTTAACTCATGAATCCTCGAAAGAAACCCACCTGCGGCGAAATCGAAAGTTCGGCCGGTTGCCTCGAGCGAGCGGCCATTGGTATAGTGTTCGTCGAGGTTACAGCGAAGCAAAGGGGGCTTAGTTGAAGCTGAGCGCTTGGGCGGCCCAAGAGGGCCTGCATTATCAGACCGCGTGGCGGTTGTGGAAGACGGGCAAGTTGCCGGTGCCGTCATTCATCGATTTCAAGAACGTCGCGTTCCTGGGCGCACCTATGGGTGTTTTTCGAGGAGATTTTCGCGGTGAAAAAAGGATGAGGATTTTCGCTGCTCCCCGCGCTCGGGCATTTGGGCCAGCGCTTGCGGTGCTCGCGCTGGGGTGCAGCAGCGGTTGCCTCGCCACAAAATTGGTTACAGCGCCTCTGAATCTTGCGGGCGCAGCGGTGGGAGTGGCGGGCGACACGGCAAGTGCGGTGGTGAAGACATCGGGAAAAGTCATCCTCGGGGCCGTGCGCGCGACGGGCTCGGTCGCCGATGGTGGGATCGCGGCGGCGGCTAAATTGGCGCGGGCGGGGATGGTGACGTTTGTCGATGCGGCCAACGGTACGCTGGTGCGCGTAGCGTGGGCGCAAGGCATGGATTTAGTGGGTGGCGCGCAGGTGGCGAAGGTTCAAGTCGCGGCGCGGGCGATCCAAGTCATCCGCGCAGGGAAACTCGTGCAGCATGGCGCGCAGCCCAAAGTTTCTTTGCCGCTCGAGGCGGGTGATGTCGTGCGCCTAGGCGCGGGTGGCTGAAAGATTAGCCGCGCTGGCCGAAGCGGAGGACGTAGCGGCCCGAGCGTCGGGCAAGACGGAGTGGCGCGGCGAACGTGGCGGAGAGTTGCGGCGCGGTAAGCGTGCGGGCGCGGGCGCCAGCGGCGACCACCCGGCCGGCGCGCATGAGCAGCGCGTGGCTGAAACACGGGAGGATTTCCTCGACGTGGTGCGTGACGAGGACGAGCGCGGGGGTGTTTTTTTGACGCGCGAGACGATCGAGAAAACGTAAAAAATCTTCGCGGGCGACGGGATCGAGGCCGGCGCACGGTTCGTCGAGGATCAAAAGGCGCGGGCGGGCCATGAGGGCGCGGGCGATGAGGACGCGTTGACGTTCGCCTTGGGAGAGAAATTGCCATTCGCGGTTGACGAGGCGGGCGGCGCCGAGCGAGCGGAGCAGTTTTTTCGCCGCGACGATGTCGGCGCGCGTGGGCGTGAGCCAGAGATCGAGTTGGGCGTAGCGGCCGCTGATGACCGTTTCGATGGCGGGTTCGGCGGCGGGCACGCTGGCTTGGAGGGCGCTGGTGACGATACCAATCTGGAGGCGGAGCTCACGCCAGTCGGCTTCGCCGTAGCGCTGGCCGAGGAGGGTGATGTCGCCGGAGCTGGGCGAGAGGTAGCCGAGGAGCGCTTTGAGGAGCGTGGTCTTGCCGCTGCCGTTGCCGCCGAGAATCACCCAGTGTTCGCCGCGTCGGACGCACCAATCGAGGCCGTGGAGAATGACGTTGTCGCCGCGAATGACGCGAAGGCTGGAGACTGCGAGAATCGGGGCCATGGACGGGTAACTTGAAATCCGGCACGGCACGGCGTCAATCGTCGCAGCGGAGGCTAGGATTGCGTGGCGGCGCCGGACGGTGCACGGTGCGCGTGCGCGAGTTGTTCACGTCTCAAAGCGCACCGAATCATGAGCAAAATTACCATTTATACTTATGCGAACTGCGATAGCTGCCGCCGAGCGGTGAAATGGCTGCAGGCGCAGGGATTAGAGTTTGTGGATAAACCGATCCGCGAAACGCCCCCGAGTGCGGCGGAGTTGAAGGCGATGTTGGCGGCGCAGGGCGGGGAGTTGCGGAAGCTTTTTAATACGTCGGGTTTGGATTATCGAGCGCAGGGACTCGGGGCGAAATTGCCGACGATGAACGAGGCGGCGGCGCTGGCGTTGCTCGCGGGCAACGGGAATCTCGTTAAACGACCGTTCCTGTGGCGCGCGCCGAATAAAGTGGGGCTGGTGGGTTTTGATGAGGCGCGTTGGAGCGCGGCGTTGCTTAAATCATGATCACACCCGAGCCCAAGGTGATCGAATTGCGCATGCGTGAAATCGCGCAGCTGTTTAATTCGCTCGATCCCTCGCCGTTCCTGGAGCGCGACTTGGATGCTAATGCCGAGGAATTTATCGTCAGCTGGGCGGCGGAAATACCGATGCATTACGAGCTGCAGCTGGTGATCCACTTGGGGACGGCGCCGGCTTCGACGGTCGATGTGTGCGAGGCGGTGCGTAGTTATTTCCAGCATCGTGCGGAGCATAAGCAGCGGGAATTGTCGCAGCTGTTGTGGCGCGGACGGCTGAGTCTGTTGGTGGGGGTGTTGTTTTTGGCGGCCTGTTTGGGTGGAGCGGAATTGGTGCAATTGTTATCCGTGGGGGCCGTGGAGAGAATGGTGCGCGAGGGGTTACTCATTGTGGGTTGGGTCGCGATGTGGCGGCCTTTGGAGATTTATTTGTACGATTGGTGGCCGTTGCGGACGGAGCGGAGGAATTTGCAGCGGCTTGCACGGATGGAAGTAACTGTCATAGTCCCGGATCAATCGTTATGAATCCGCTGCAATCCACCGTTCGCTGGCTCGCCACGCACACGTTATTTCCCGTGAGTCGGCTCGATGCGCGCGCGGAGGCCATGATCTGCGTCTCGGCGCTCGCGGCGGCCGAAGAAGCGGCGGCCATGGCGGCCACGCGGCACCTCGTGAAATCGCGCGATACGGCCAAGGACGCGGCGCTGCGCTCGTACAATCATCGGCGCAATCTGGTCCACTACGTCTGCGATAACGCGGCGAAAGTCTGAGCTCGCGTGAGCGAAGACGAGCCGGATCCCCCTTGCTTTAACTATGGGATAAGGCGCGACGACGCCGGGTGTTTTTATTTTTTCAAATGACGTTGATTGATACACATACGCATTTGGAATCGTTTGCCGAACGCGGCGAAGTTGCGGCTGTGCTGGAACGGGCGGCGGCGGCGGGGGTCGCGGAAATGATCGCGATCGGGACGTCGCCGGAGGATTGGGCGCTTTATCGGAAATTAGCGACGGATCACGCCGGTGGCGTGCATTATACCGTGGGGCTACATCCGTGCGCCGTGGAGGCCAACTGGGCGGCAGCGGTGGCACAGATTGAAGCGTTTTGGACGGAGGGCGCTGCGTCGTCGCGACCCGTCGGGCTGGGTGAGTGCGGATTGGACCGTTTTCATCTACCGAAGGACGATCCGGCGAAAGCGGCGGAGATTTTTGCGTGGCAGCGGGCGGCATTTATCGCGCAGCTGGAGATCGCGCGGGCGCGGAGTTGTCCGCTGGTCGTGCATTCGCGCGGGGCGTTTCTAGAGAGCGTTGAGTTGATCGACGCGAGCGGCGTTGCGTGGGAGCGGGTGGTGTTTCACTGCTTCACGGAAGGAGCCGCAGAGATGACGGAGTTGCAGCGGCGCGGGGGCTATGGGTCGTTTACTGGGGTCTTAACTTATAAGTCGGCGGACAATGTGCGGGCGGCGGCGCGGGCACAGGGTTTGGGGCGCTTGATGCTCGAGACGGATGCGCCGTATCTGACGCCGATGCCGCATCGCGGGAAGCGCAACGAGCCGGCGTTTCTGCGCAACACGGCGGAGTTTGCGGCGGGTGTTTTTGGGGTCAGCGTTGAGGAAATCGCAACGACAACGACGGCGACGGCGCGGCGTTTTTTTGGGCTTTGACGGCGGGCGCTCACGGAATCCGTTCCCCCACGCCGCGCGCGGACATAAAAAAGGCGGCCGTGGTGGGCCGCCGAAAGGCAGGGGCCGTGAAGCTGGCGCGAATCGGCTAGAAGAGCGGAGGCGCTCAGGCTTCGTCGAATTTTTTGGCGAAGAGCGCGTCGAGCTCGGCGAGCATCTGGGCGGCGTCGTCGCCGGTGGCGAGGAACTTGACCTTGGAGCCGTTGCACGCGGCGAGCATCATAAGGCCCATGATGCTCTTACCGTTGACCTGTTCCTCGTCCTTTTCGACGAAGACGTCGGCTTTGAACTTGTTGGTGATGCGGACGATCATCGCGGCCGGCCGGGCGTGGATGCCCATCTTGTTCTGCACGATCAACTCCTTGGTGAGGGGTTGGGTGGCAGTGGGCTTGGCGTCGCTTTTGTTCATGCTGAGTGGCGGGACTGAGGGACCAACATCTAGATGCTGGCCTCGGCTTGCAACCTCAAAGCCGGGCGCTACGTTGGTGGGGCGATGTCGAAACTAGCGCTCGTCGTTCCCTGCCGCCTCGAATCTACCCGCTTCCCGCGCAAGCTCTTGCACGAAATCAGGGGTAAGCCGCTGCTGCTTTGGGTGGCAGAGCGAATCGCGCGCGAGGCGCCGGAGATTCCTTTGTATTTCGCGGTGGATCATGAACTTTTGCGTGATTGCGTGGAGTCGCGGGGGTTTCGGGCGATTATGACCCGCGCTGACCATGCAAGCGGCACGGATCGGTTGGCGGAGGCGAATGCGGTGATCGGTGCCGACCGGGTGATCAACGTGCAGGCGGATGAGCCGTTGGTCTCGGCGCGGCAGATCCGGGAGTTGGCGGAGTTGATTGCGGGGCCGGCCGATATGGCGACGCTGGCGACGCCGTTCATGACGGCGGCAGACTTTGTGAATCCGAATCAGGTAAAAGTCGTCTTGGCGCCTGGGGCGCAGCAGGCCTTGTATTTTTCGCGTTCGCCGATCCCGTATGCGCGGGATTTGGGCGGGCGAGTTGACGATGCGTGGGTGCGAGCGAATCCGTGTTTCCGGCACCTTGGGCTCTACGCTTACAAGGCGGCGCTCTTGCAGAAATTCGCGAGCTTACCGCTTGGGCGTTTGGAGCAGATCGAGAAACTGGAGCAACTCCGCGTGCTCGAAAACGGCTACACGATCGCTTGCGGGCTCACGGAAGATCCGACGATCGGCGTCGATACGCCGGACGACGCGGATAAATTTGAGCGTTGGCTCGGCTGAACGCCGAGTGGGCGTGATTTTTTTAATCTAACGGGCAGGATAGGACCGGCCCGAGCGATTAGATTTTCCCGGCTTTGCGGGCTTCGACCATGTTGTAGAAGTCGACGAAGAGGGGGTCGGCGTCGTTCGGGCCGGGGGCGGCTTCGGGGTGGTATTGGACACTGAAGACCGGGAGTTGGGTGTGGCGCAGACCTTCGACGGTGTGGTCGTTGAGGTTGATCTCGGTGACCTTGGCGCCGTTTTTCTCGAGGCTGGCGGGATCGGTGGCGAAACCGTGGTTTTGGGCGGTGATCGAGACTTTGCCGGTCTCAAGGTTTTTCACCGGTTGGTTGCCGCCGCGGTGACCGAATTTGAGTTTAAACGTCGTGCCGCCGAGGGCGTGCGTGAGCATTTGGTGGCCGAGGCAGATGCCGAAAATGGGGTAATCGGGGATCAGCTTCGTCACGGTCTGGTGGACGTAGCTGAGGGCGGCGGGATCGCCGGGGCCGTTGGAGAGGAATACCGCGTCGACTTTATGCTCGCGGATTTCTTCGGCGCGGGTCGTGGCGGGGAACACGTGGACGTCGAAACCGTGGCGGACGAGTTTACGAAAAATGGTGTATTTCGCGCCGAAATCGAAGGCGGCGACCTTGAAGCGCTTGGCCGGGGGGGGCGGGGCTTTGAAGGTGGTGCCGATAGGCAGGTAAGCGGCGTTGTAGTTCGAGGCGTCGCTCGCGGACCAGAGGTAGGGGGCTTTGCAGGTGACGTCTTTGACGTAGTCGGAGCCGGCCATGTCGCGCCACGAGCGAGCAAGTTTCACGGCTTCTTCGTCGGAGAGGGGTAACGTGCTGAGGCAGCTCTTCATCGCTCCATCGACGCGGAGTTTTTTGGTGAGGGCGCGGGTGTCGATCTCGGCGAGGCCGGGGATGCCGTTTTTCGCGAGGTAGGCGTCGAGGGAGATTTCGCTGCGCCAGTTGGAGACGACCGGTGAAAGTTCGCGGACGACGAAGCCGGCGCATTTCGGGCCGGAGGATTCTTCGTCGGCGGGTGTGAGACCGTAGTTGCCGACTTGGACGGCGGTCATGGTGACGATCTGGCCGAAGTACGATGGGTCGGTGATGATCTCCTGATAACCGGTCATCGAGGTGTTGAAAACGCATTCTCCGGCGATGGTGGCGGCGGCGCCAAACGCACGGCCGCGAAACACGCTGCCATCTTCAAGGGCTAGGACTCCGGGTTTGAACGTGGACATTAAAGCCGAACGAAAAGACGTCGTGTGCCCCGTGCCAAGGGTTTTGTGTGCCGACTGGGTCACTTGGGGTGGAAAATTCCACATAAGCGGCTGGCCGTGAATTTCCAGGAATCGCGTTGGCCATTTGACAGCGATGGTTAGGCACCTAATCGTCTCGTTCCTAACACTCTCGATGCCCTACACCGAAGACCGCTCCGCTTGGTATGAAGGCCAAGGCCTCTGGCAACATGTCCCCGCGAGCGACTGGAACGACTGGGTTTGGCAGCTCAAGAACCGCCTGACGAGCGTCGCCCAACTCGAGGAGCACATGACGCTCACGCCGGACGAGAAGGCTGGTTGCCTCTTCGCCAGCAACAAACTCGCGCTGGCGATCACGCCGTATTTTTTTAACCTCATCGACCGCAATGATCCGCAGTGTCCGATCCGCCAACAGGTGATTCCGCGGGGTGGGGAAGCGATCCTTAGCGAGGAAGAGACGCTCGATTCGCTTGGTGAAGACGAACATTCGCCGGTCCCGGGCTTGGTGCATCGTTATCCGGACCGCGTACTTTTTTTGGTGACGGATCGGTGCGCCGCGTATTGCCGCTATTGTACGCGAAGCCGCTTGGTTTCTAACGCGCAGGATTACAATTTTCACGCTGAACTTGAGCAGGGGCTGCGTTACATCGAAAACCATCCGGAGGTCCGCGATGTGCTGATTTCGGGCGGAGATCCGCTGCTGCTCTCGGATAAAAAACTTGATCACTTGTTCGGGCGGTTGCGCGCGATCAAGCACGTGGAATTTATTCGGATCGGCTCGCGTATTCCGGTATTTTTGCCGCAGCGCATCACGCCGGAGTTGTGCGAGATATTCAAAAAACACGGGCCGATCTGGATGAGTATCCATACCAATCACCCGAAGGAAGCTACGACGGAGCTCCGGGCCGCGTGCGAGCGCTTGTCGTTCGCCGGCGTACCGCTCGGCAACCAGACGGTTTTACTCAAAGGCATCAACGACGACGTCGATATCATGAAGGCGCTCATGCACCGCTTGTTGCGGATGCGGGTGCGGCCTTATTATATCTACCAGATGGATCTGATCACGGGCGGTGCGCACTTCAAAGTCGATGTGCGCAAAGGTATCGAGATCATCCGAGCCTTGCGCGGGCACACGACGGGTTACGCCGTACCGCAGTACGTGATCGATGCACCGGGCGGCGGGGGCAAGGTGCCCATCAATCCCGACTACGTCGAAAAAATCACCGACACCGAGGTCGTATTTCGCAATTACGAGGGCCAGCAATTTCGTTATCCGCTCACGCACACGCCGCATTCCGCTGTAAATGAGGGTGAATTGTCCGTAGTGGGTGCTTCTGAAGCACCCGCACCGCTCGCTCATTCGACGTTTAAAGACTGAAGGCTAGTGATTTAAGTCTTTCGGTTTTTTTTCGGTAGATTTTTTTGAGCGTTTTGCTCCAGTCCGCATCTATCCCCGTGCAGTTAGCCACGTCCTGGTAAGACGCTGGTCGTTAGCAGTTCTTAAGGTTTGCTTGGTGTTAGGTCACAAGAGCCGTCCCTTCATCGGGGCGGCTTTCGTGTTTTTCAGAGGGCGATTTGTCAGGAAATAACTGCGCTCAATTTATTTTAGATTTTTTTGAGCGTTTTGATTTTCGGCGCATCTATCTCCTCGTAGTCACCATCGTCCTGGTAAGACGATGCAGGTTAGTTGTTCTATACGGTTTGCTTGGTGTTAGGTTACACGAGCCGCTCCTTCATCGGGGCGGCTCTTGTTTTTTAGGCGGCTGCACGTGTTTTAAAGTTTTTCTTGCCAGTTGGCGGGCGACGCCGCTTTTTCCGCATCGCCTGTAGGGGTGTCTTCCGCGGAAGACTGAGATTGCGGCGCGATTCGGCCGCTCGACCCTTCGAACCTGAACGGATCATGCCGACGAAGGAAACAGCAGGCGCGGATTGCGCCTTTTTTAAGGGCGCGACTCGCGCCCCTTTTTTCGGGAGTCAGTTCAGGACGGGCCTCATCTATCATGATACGTCCCTCCCGAATCCTCCTCTCAATCATCGCGGCTTTGTCGGCGAGTTCCCTCGTCCACGCGCAAGCGAACTCGCCCGCGGCGCCCGCGCCGACGGTCAAACTCGCGCCGGTGCTCGTCACCGCCGATCTCTGGGCCTCGCCGCTGGCAAAGTTGCCCGCGAGCGTCACGGTGTATGACGATGCCGCGCTGCAGGCTGGCGGCGTGCGGCACTTCGGCGATCTGGTGGATCAGATCTCAAATCTCACGTGGACGGGCGGTACTTCCCGGCCCCGTTATTTTCAAATCCGCGGCATCGGCGAAAATTCCCAATACGAGGGCGAAACCCCCGATTCCGCCGTGCGCTTCATGGTCGACGATATGGATTTCACGGGCCTCGGCACGCTCGGCGGCACGTTCGATGTGAGCCAAGTCGAGGTGTTGCGCGGACCGCAGGCTGGGGCCTTTGGCGCGAATGCCGCGGGCGGCGTCGTCCGGCTCGTGACCAACGCCCCGACTCCGTTCTGGACGGGCCGCGTCGAGACCAACGTCGGCCAAGACGCCTTGCGCGAAGGCGGTTTCGCACTCGGCGGGCCGCTCTTCGCCGCCAACCCCGAGCGCTTCATGGTGCGCCTCGCGGTGCACCAAAGCCGCAGCGACGGCTTCCGTCACAACGTCACCTTTAACCGTGATACCAACGCCCGCGACGAATTTACCGCGCGCCTCCGCTTCACCGCCGTGCTCTCGCCCGCCTGGCGCTGGGAAGGCGCCGTCTTGTTTTCGGATGTGAATAATGGCTTCGATGAATTCGCCCTCGATAACAACGGCCGCCGCACCTTCAGCGACCAGCCCGGCCGCGACGAGCAACGCTCCACCGCCGCCAGCCTCCGCGGCACCTACTTGGGTCTGGCCGGCGCGCGCCTCACATCCGTCACCGGCGGTAGTCGCGTGAAATCCGTTTATTCTTACGATGACGATTGGACCGCCGCGTCGTATGCGGGCTTCAGCGATCTCCGGCGCACGCGCTCGGTCTTCAATCAAGAACTTCGCCTCGATTCTGCCGCCACGCGCGCCGCGCTCGGTTGGATCGATCGTTGGACGCTCGGCGCGTTTTTCTCCAATACTAAAGAAACCAGTGCCTACACCAATCAGGATCCCTATGACGTCCGTGGTCTCAACACCCGTTACAACGCCGACAACTTCGCCCTCTTCGGCCAGATCGCGCACGATCTGGCGTCGCACACGCGCTTGATCGTCGGTCTCCGCACCGAGCGCGTGAACCTCGACGGTCGCGGCACTAAGACCCGCTATCGCGCCTCGCGCGGCGCCTACGATCCCGCAGTCACGTTTCGTCCGTCTTTCGATGATACGCTCCTCGGGGGCAAGGTTACCCTCGAGCAGGATCTCACGTCCGCCGTGCTCGCTTTTGCCTCTGTCACGCGCGGCTACAAGGCCGGCGGTATCAACATCGATGCCCGTATTAGCCCGCCCGCCGATCCGCTCACCTACGGCACCGAGCAACTTTGGAATTACGAAGCCGGTTTCCGCGGCCACGCGCTCGATCATCGGCTCACGGCTGAAATCACCGCTTTTTATCTCGATCGGGCCGACACGCAGGTGCGCGACTCCGCCGGCTTCGGCGGTAACTATCGCTTTTTCACCGCCAACGGCCGCACCGCCCATATCGTCGGCTTCGAGGCCGCCGCGAGCTACGCGGTCACATCGGCGTGGTCGTTCCGCGGCACGCTGGCACAGATGAGTTCGCAGCTCGATCCGTTTAAACTCACCAACGGCAACGCCGGCGGCGGCCGCAGCCTCGCGAATACGCCGCGCTACGGCTATACGCTTGGTACGGATTTCCGCCGCGCAGCTACGGCGGGAATTTTTGCCCACGCTGAGATCGTGGGTCGAGCCACGCAGTTCGACTCCAATAATCAGAACGAGGCCCGCCGCGCGTTCCACCTCTATAACGCCAGTCTCGGCTACGCGTGGCAGCAATGGACGTTTTCTGTGTGGGGTAAAAATCTGCTCAACACGCACTACGAGAAACGGGTGTTCTTCTTCGGCAACGCTGATCCCGATTACATCGAGACGCGCTACGAAGCCCACGCCGATCCACGCCAACTCGGGGTGAGCGCCTCGTATCGTTTCTGAGTTTAGCCGTCACGAGCGTCTCGGTGCGTTAAAAGCGCACGGGACGCCGCGTGTTCAGCGTTGAGCGGCGGCGATTCCGTCCTCACCTTCGCCGCATGATCGGACTCCAAGACGGCGCGGGAGCGCTCGCCAAAAAGAAAAAAACGGAACGTGTTTTTCCTCTTCATCTGACTGTGCTCGGTACGGAGCCGCGCGTCTGCCGGGTCTTGCTCGTGCGCGAATCGATGTGGTTGTCTCGGCTGCATGATAGCATCCAAGTGGCGTTCGATTGGTTCGATTATCAGACGCACGTCTTTAATTTTGAGGACCTGCGTTTCGGCAATCCGCTCAAACGTCAGGAGGTGCTGATTGAAGATGATCGCGACATTTCTTTGGCGGATCTCGATCTGGAAAATCGCGCTTCCTTTACCTACGGCTATAATTTCTCCGAGGGCTGGGTGGTGGATATCCGCGTCGATAAACCGATCGCGATGGAGAAGGGCCTGCGTTATCCGCATTGCGTCTCAGGCGAACGCGCGGGCCCGCCCGAGGATTGCGGCGGAATCGAGGCGTTTCACGACATGCTCGCGTGTCTGCGCGAGCCGGAAACGGAGCTTGGCCGGGAATGGCGCGAGTGGATCGGCCCCGATTACAATCCCGAGGGGTGCGACCTCGTGAAAATTAACGCGGCGCTACGGCGTCTGACGAAGTAAAGCCGGCGCGCGCGTTTTTTAGTTTCGGTGCCTCAAGGCGCCGGGGTGATCCGGGCGATGCGATTGGGCAAGAGCACGTAAAGTGCGCCATCGGGGCCGCCGATCACGTGACGGATGCGGCCGATGTTTTTGAAGATGATTTCTTGGGCGACGACTTTGCTGTCGGCGATTTCAACGCGGCGGAGTTCTTCGGCGGCGAGCGAGGCGACGAAGAGTTGGTTTTTCCATTTTGGAAAAAGATCGCCGGTGTAGAAGTTGGCGCCGCATGGGGCGATGGAAGGCACCCAGTAAGTCAGCGGTTGTTCCATGTCGGCTTTCGCGGTGATATCGACTAGTGCGGTGCCATCGTAATTCATGCCGTAGGTGATGACGGGCCAGCCGTAGTTGAGGCCTTTTTTGACGAGGTTGAGTTCGTCTCCGCCGCGGGGGCCGTGCTCGGCGTCAAAGAGTTCGCCGGTGACCGGGTGGAAGGCGAGGCCTTGCGGGTTGCGGTGGCCGTAGCTCCAGATGGTGGGAACGGCTTTGGGATCACCGACGAAAGGGTTATCGGCCGGGATGCGGCCGTCGTCGTGGAGGCGGTGAACCTTGCCGTTGGGTCGCGCGATGTCTTGGGCGTGCTTGCCTTGGCCGCGTTCACCGATGGTAAAAAAGAGATAACCTTGGCGATCAAAGGCGATGCGGCCGCCGAAGTGGACGCCGCCGGCCTTGATGTAGTGCTCAAGTTTGCCTTGATAAATCGTCTGCTGGTCGATCAGGGCGCCGTCTTTGATTTTACCGCGGATGATGCGCGTGAGACTAACCTTGGCGCCGTCGGCGTTTTGCTGCGGGTCGCTGTAGGCGAGATAGAGCCAGCCGTTTTTCGCATAATCAGGATGGGGAACGACTTCGTAAAGACCGGCTTGGCCGCCGGTGTCGACGGCGGGCAAGCCGCTCAGGGGGCGATCCGCAAGTTTCCCGTTTTCGATGAGGTAGAGGTAGCCACGTTTTTCGGTGACCACGGCTTGGGTGGGCGAGAGGAAGGCAAGCGACCAAGGCTCTTTGAGGCCGCCGACCCAGGGGTTGAGCTGGTAGGCGTGGAGCTGACTTTGCGCCGTCATGGAATCGGCGGGTTTGACGAACTGGGTTTTTTCGCGGGCGGCTTTGGCGCGCAGTTCGCGGATGTAGATGACCATCGCGCGGATTTCTTTGTCGGGAATCGCGTCGCCCCAAGCGGGCATGCCTTTGTCGGGAAAGCCGGTGCGGATGCTTTTGGCGAGGCTCTCGTCGTCGCCGCCGTTGGTCCAGACGTCGTCGAGCATCGAGGGAGCTTGGGCGCCCTCGAGGTTTTTGCCGTGGCAGTTGGCGCAGAGGAGTTGGAAACGCTCGGCCACGGTGCCGGTGCGAACGGCTTGGGCGGTGAGGCGAGGGGACGTCAGCGCGAAGGCGACGGCGGCGAGGGTGAGAAGCGGGCGAAGGAGGTGGAGGCGGGGGAGAAGCATGCGCTGTTTACCAAAGCTAGTGTGCGGCGCGGTGCAAGATTGAGAATGCCTAAGCCCTAAAATGACGCTTCCTCCTTTTTTAAAATACCCGAAGGGCGGCGTGACCTGGCCGAGATGAAGCCAGGGCCTGTGGGTCAAGTTTTGGCGCGTTTGCGGAAAATAATCACGTGTTGGCGTGGGAGTCCGCGAAACGTTTCCACGTAGTCGAGCGGTTGCGCGGTCATCTCGAGCTTCACCTGCGCCTCGGTCATTTTGTGGAGGGCTTTGATCGGCACCGCGGAATCTTCGCCGCGATATTCGATAAACACGACACGTCCGCCGGGTTTCAGGTTCCGGCAGACGGCCGCGATGAATTCCGCGGGCCGGCTGCATTCGTGGTAAACATCGACCATGATCGCCAAATCGACGGGTTGGGGGAGTTTTGGATCGTCGACGGTGCTTACCACGCCCGTGACGTTGGTCACGCCGCGCTCTTTCATGTTTTCGGCGAGCAGCGTAATCATCTCAGGCTGAATATCGACGCCATACACCACGCCGCGCGGCCCCACGGCCTGCGCCATGCGCCAGCTAAAATAACCGGTACCGCAACCCAGATCCGCGACGACGTCGCCGGGTTTTAGCGCGAGCGCTTTTATCACCAGATCGGGCCGCTCCTCGGTGTCACGCTCCGGCCGCTCGAGCCATGGCGCCGCCAAATGCGTCATGTAGTGCGCGATCTCGCGGCCAAAATAATACACCCCTAGACCATCGCGCGTCTTTTTCCCCTGCGTGTAAGGGGTCGCCTCGCGCGGAGTTTCCGCCGCTGTAATCTGCGCGGGCGAGCCAGCTCCGAGGACTAAGACCATCAACCACGTGAGGGTGCGGGGGCTGCGCCAGAGTGGGGTTCTCATGCGCGAAACGTCCGGCTCATGCCCCGCGTTGACAAGGGAAAATCCGACTGCGTTTCGGATTTGAGACTTTTCTGACGTCAGATCGTCTTACTCCGCCTCACTGCACGCCCAACGCGGCAACCGTGCCAGCGAAGTGCAACTGCCGCCCGCTGCGCACATCAAGATTCCACCTGCGCCCGCTTCCGACGACAAGACGCTCGACGGCGTGCTCACCTACGTCCGCCGCTCCTGGGGCCATACCGCCGCGCCCGTGAGCCCCAAAACCATCTCCGCTGCCCGCGCCGCCGTGGCGACCCGCGATGAACCGTGGAGCGATAAAGAACTCGCCGAACTTCAACGCACCTTCGCGCCGCCGCGCCGCGCCAAACGTCGCGAAGTTGGCGGGTAATGACGCCGATATAATTACGGAACGTCTTGCGCCCGGCTCCCTCATGCATAGTTAAACGCAACCCCTCATGACCTCCGCCCATCGCTCTTTTTTTCTCCGCGCTGTTTTGATGTTCGGCGTTTTCACGCCGCTGCTCGCCCAAGCGGCCACGCCCGCCAAACGCCTGCTGCTCGACAACGATGGCAACAGCACGTTTAGCACGCTCTCACCGGATTTTAAACGCGACATCGACGAAGTCGTCTCCGCCTGCCCGCCCAATATCACGACCTATCTGCTCTGTCCGGGCGCGGGGCGTTATTATTATCCGACCCAAGTCGGCGAGACCGATCCGCGTTGCACGCAGCTCGCGCTCGAGCACGCGCAAGGCCGCGATCCCTTCGGCTATTTTCTCCAACGTCTAAAAGCCGCGGGCAAAGAAACGTTCGTCACCATCCGCACCAACGACGTGCACGAGCCCACCGCGGCCAATGAGTGGAACTTGCCGCGCGTGCGCCGCGAACATCCCGACGTCATTGTCGACCCGGCGGCCGTCGCCCGCGGCGATCTTGATTGGCGCAACTGGTGCCTCGATTACAGCCGACCCGAGGTGCGTAAGTTCATGTTGGCGATCATCGCCGAGCTGTTGGAAAAATATGAATTTGATGGCGTGCAACTCGATTGGATGCGTTTCCCGCGTCACCTTTCGGGTACACGCGATGAGGTTTGGGCGAAACGCGATCATATCACTGGTTTCGTCGCCGACGTGCGCGCGTTGTGCCGCGCGAAAAAACGCCAGTTGATCGTGCGCGTGCCCACGTCGGTCGCTGGCTGCCGCGAACTCGGGCTCGATGTCGTCACGTGGACGCAGCGCGGCCTCGTCGATGCGATTTCGACGTCGCATTTTTTAAACACGGATTTTTTCCAACCGCTCGCCGAGATGCGTGCGGCCCTCGGCCAAGCAGCCGTGCCGATTTACGGCGGTTTTGATCTCGAGCACGGCGCCCAACGTCACAGCCCTGAATCGCTCCGCGCGGCCGTCTCCGGGCTCTACGATTCAGGTGCGGACGGGATTAATATTTTCAACTTCCCTTGCTGGATCGAAAAAATTGGCGCCGTGCCTTATGATTGGCTGCTCGGTTTGGAATCGCCCGCAACGGCCGCGCGGAAACCCCTGCTTTATTCTGTTCCCACCGTTCGTTTCCGGCGCGCGTATGAGCTGCCGGGATTGTTGCCGGCCAAACTTCCGGCGGGTGCCACGGTCACGTTTCCATTGCCACTGCCCGTGGCGGCGATGCCCGTTGCGCGCGCTCGGATTCTCGTGACCGGCGTGCCGCACGCCGTCAAAGAGCTCACGGTTAAACTCAACGGCCAGCCGCTAGAATGGCTGCCGCTACAAAAAAGCCCAGAGCTGTTCGTTGAGTTCTACGGTCCCGGTGATTTGCCGGGTCGTCGGCCCGCGTCGGAGGCCAGCCGCACGTATCGTTTCGATCCCGCGTTACTGCGGGCTGGCGCCAATGTCCTCGAAATCACCAACGCTTCCACGACGGCCGCCGAAGTGCTCACGGTGAATCTCGGGGTTTGGTAACAAACACCCCGCGTGGTCAGGCCTGCGGGCTTGCCACGTTCGGGGCCATGGCTTCGCTCGGATCCGCATGATCCCGAAAACAGCTCTCGTCACTGGCGCATCGCGCGGCATCGGCCGCGGTATCGCGATCGAACTCGCCCGCGCGGGCACCCGCGTGGCCATCAATTACGCCGGTAACGCCGAATCCGCCGCTGAGGCCCTCGCGCTTGTAAAAGCCGCCGGCGGTGACGGTTTTATCGTGCAAGGCGACGTCGCGGTCGCCGCGGATCGCGAGCGCCTCGTCGCCGAGACCGTCGCGAAATTTGGCCGCATCGATCTCCTCGTGAACAACGCCGGCGTCGCCCCCAAGGTCCGCGCCGATGTGCTCGATGCGGGCGAAGAAAGTTTCGATCGGCTCTTCGCGATCAACCTCAAGGGCCCCTATTTCCTCACGCAACTTGTCGCCAAACAAATGCTCAAGCAGGCGCCCGACGCTGAAGGTTTCCGCGGCCGCATCGTCAACATCACGTCGATCTCCGTCTACGCCGCGTCGATCAACCGCGGTGATTATTGCATGGTGAAAGCCGGTCTCGCGATGATGACGAAACTCTTCGCCGACCGTCTCGCCAACGACGCTATCAACGTGTACGAAATCCGTCCCGGCGTGATCGCCACCGATATGACCGGCGGCGTGAAAGAAAAATACGATAAGCTCATCATCCAAGACGAGCGCGGCATCACCCCAATCCGTCGCTGGGGCAAGCCCGAGGACATTGGCCGCGCCGTGCGTGCGATCGCGGAAGACCGTTTTCCGTTCTCGACGGGTGCGACCTTCGACGTCGATGGCGGTTTCCACCTCCATCGCCTGTGAACGCGCGCGCGGTCATTATTGCGTTCGCGCTCTTTGGCCGCGTTTTTGCGACCGAATCGTTACCGGTCGGTATTCCCGTCGGCTCCGTGTGGTCGGGTAGTCCAGTCAGTTTCGCGTTGCTCACCCACGCGGGCCAGCAGTTTGTGGCTTACTACGATGGCGAGCGTCGCCTTACCGTCGCTGCGCGCGCGCTCCCGAGCGCGCAATGGACCACGGTTCATCCTGAAGGCGTGTGGAACGACGTGCGCCATCGCCCCTCCAACGTCACCGGCTGGGATAGCCACAATTTCCTGCGCCTCGCCGTGGATCGTGACGGTTGTCTGCATCTCTCGGGCAACATGCACGTGGATCCGCTCGTTTATTACCGCACGAAAAAGCCCCTCGATATTACGACGCTTGAGCGCCTCGATCGCATGACCGGCGAACGCGAGACGCGGTGCACGTATCCGGTTTTTTTCAAAAATGCCGCGGGTGATCTCCTTTTTCGTTATCGCGACGGCGCCAGCGGTAATGGGAGCGATCTCTACAATATTTACGATACCGCGACCCGCGCGTGGCGGCGCGTGTTGGATCAGCCTGTCTTGGAGGGCGAAGGCCAACGCAACGCCTACGCGCTCGATCCTGTGCTCGGGCCCGATGGACGTTTCCACCTCGTCTGGATGTGGCGCGACACGCCCGACTGCGCGACCAACCACACCCTTTCGTACGCGCGCAGCCGCGATTTTCTCCACTGGGAAAACAGCCGCGGCGAGCCCATCGCGTTGCCCATCACGATCACGCGCGCCGAAATCATCGACGCCGCCAAACCGCACGAAGGCCTGATCAACATGACCTTCAATCTCGGTTTCGACGCCGCGCAAAAACCCGTCGTCGTTTATCACCGCTACGACGCGGCCGGCCATTCGCAGGCTTACATGGCGCGGCCTGCGAGTGACGCCCAAACCCCGGCCGCCGGTTGGCAGGTGCAGGCGTTGAGCACGTGGAAATTCAAATGGGCTTTTTCCGGCGGCGGCTCGATCCCTGCCGAAGTTACGCTCGGGGCACCGCGGCTTGGGGCGGACGGAGTTTTTACCGTGGATTTCAGCACGACGCACGCCGGCGCTGGCTCGGGTGCGGGGCGTTGGCGTGTGCGGGCGGATACGATGGAGCGCGTCGCGGAAGTGCCGCCGTTGCCGCCGGTGTTGCCCGCGAGTTTACAGCGCGTTGAATCGACTTATCCCGACCTACAAGTCCACTCGCTTGTTTCGCGTTACGAAGGTCGCCGCTACGTGTTGCGCTGGGAAACGATGCCTCGCAACCGCGACCTCCCGCGTGATGCGGCCCCGCCACCCACGCCGTTGCGGATGTATGAATTGCCCGATGCCGAGGAGTCGTCGGCGACGCGTGTGGGTTCCTAAGCGCGCGGGGTCCTCGTTTTTGAATTTCCGTTTTGGCTCGCGGCGAGGGCGGGGCGGCGGGCACGTTGTTGGTTATGTTGCAGACCTGTCAGGTCGGTTTTGAATCAGTGCTCGTGCGTGAACTCACGGACGCGGGGCTCGCCGTGGCGGAGTCGGGGCCGGGTTGGGCCGTAGTGCCGGACCGCGCGGCGGTGGCGGGGCTGGCGTTTCCGCACGTGACGATGCGGGGCGCGGTTGAGTTCAAAGGCGAGTCGGTCAACGCGCTGGCGAATCAGATCGTGGAGTTTTTCCTGACCAGCCTGCGCGGCGAACGGGTCGAAGCGGCGTGGCCCTGCGTGTTTGGCGGGCCGGCGGAATTGGTCGGGCTCGGGCGACGCATGAGCGGCGTGGAGAAAGCGTTTCACGAACAGTTAAAAAAACGGCTGGCCCGCGTCGCGAAGCTCGCGGTGGCGGATCTGCCGCGCGGGCTGGGAGAAGCGCGGGGGCTATTTGTTTGGTTCACAGATTTCGGGCGGGTGTATGTGGCGCGGGATGCGTTTATTCACGGGCAACGGCGCATGGCCGACGACGACGCGGCGCCGTCGCGGAGTTATTTGAAAGTCGAGGAGGCTTTCGTGGTGCTCGGGA
>CAMDRP010000028.1 GCA_945906965.1 Opitutus sp. GAS368
AAAACGCCGAACACGCGTCAGACGCTTTTCTTCACGGCCACGGTACCGCCCGAAATCGCCTCGCTCGCCAGTTGGGCTTTGAAAGATCCCGCGCGCGTCGAGATTGGACGGCAGCGCTCGGTCGCTGAGACGATCGCGCACGCATTTTACCCCGTGGTAGCGTCGCAGAAATTCGATCTCTTGCAGCTCTTGCTGGATCAGACGGATTTTAAGAGCGTGATCATTTTCGCGCGCACGCGCATGGGTTCCGACCGCATCGCGGATCGCCTCCAGCGCAAGGGCCACACCGTCGGTGTGCTCCACTCGGACCGCAGCCAGCGCGAACGCATCGAAGCGCTCGAAGGTTTCAAATCAGGCAAATTCGAAGTTCTCGTCGCGACCGACATCGCGGCGCGTGGTTTGGACATCGCGGGCGTCTCGCATGTGATCAACTACGATGTCCCAGAAAACGCCGAAGATTACGTGCACCGCATCGGCCGCACGGGCCGCGCGCAGGCCAGTGGTGATGCGTTCACGCTCGTCACGGAAGAAGACGTGCGCGACGCGCGTAGCATTGAGCGCTTCACTGGCATGGCGATTGAGCGGAAGAAAATCGAAGGCTTTCCTTACATTTACTCGGCGTTGTTCGATGAAAAGGCGCAGGCAGAAGTCGCGGCGGCGGCGGCCAAACCCGTCAGCCGACTGCATCGCGGCATGCGACGCTGAACTCGTCCAAACTTAAGGATGATTCTGAAGGCCGCGTCTATGGACGCGGCCTTATTATTGGCGCGGATGGGAATGGTTTGAAATATCACAAAACGGCGCTTGATTCATATACTTATTAAGGAATACGAATTGGACGTGGAGCTGATCAAGATCTACGCCTGCCTCTGTGATTTAACCCGCTTGCGCTTGCTCAACGTACTCGCGCAAGGGCCAGTATGTGTGTGTCAGTTTCAGGAAGTATTGCAGGAGCCGCAGGTCAAAATCTCGAAGCACCTCGCCTATCTGCGGCAGCGCGGACTGGTCCAAGCCGAGCGGCAGGGTAACTGGGTGATCTACGCGTTGGCGCCGAAGCCTTCGCGGCAACTCAAAGTGAATCTGGCGTGTTTGCAGGACTGTGCGCGGGAAAATCCGCTATTTAAGCGCGATCTAGCGCGCTTAAAGAAAATCGAGCCAGCGTGTGCGTGGATGCGTGCTGGCGAGCTGGAGAAGGCACCGGGCCAAAAACGTTGCGGTTGCTAGCGGGCGCCGATCCGAGATTTTTCATATGAAGCAAACGAAAATTGGCATCAACGGGTTCGGGCGAATCGGGCGGCTGACGCTACGAGCGGCTTGGGCCTGGCCGGAGTTTGATTGGGGCTTGATCAACGATCCGAAAGGCGGCGCGGAGTGCGCGGCGCATTTGCTCACGTTCGATTCTGTGCAGGGCCGCTGGGCGCACGAAGCGAGGGGTGAAGGGGGCGCTATCCATGTCGACGGTCGGAGCATCGCTTTTTCGGATAGGAACAAGCCGGGTGAAGTGGACTGGGCCGCGCACGGCGTGGAGATCGTGCTGGAGTGCAGCGGAAAGTTTCGCACCCCTTCGGATCTGGCGGTGTATTTTGAGCGTGGGGTAAAAAAGGTGATTGTGGCGGCGCCGGTTAAGGGCGATGCCCTCAATATCGTGATGGGGGTCAACGACGGACTGTATGATCCGGCGAAGCATCGGTTAATCACTAACGCTTCTTGCACGACCAACTGCCTCGCACCGGTCGTGAAAGTGATGCATGAGGGAATCGGCATCGAGCACGGGGCGATCACGACCCTGCACGATGTGACGAATACCCAGACTTTGGTCGATGCGCCGCACAAGGACTTGCGGCGCGCGCGCGCCGCAGGGCTGTCGCTCATCCCGACGACCACCGGAAGCGCGACCGCTATTGGGATGATCTACCCCGAGTTGCTCGGTAAGCTGAACGGTCATGCGGTGCGGGTGCCGTTACTCACCGGTTCATTGACGGATTGTGTTTTCGAGATGAAGCGCGACACGACGGTGGAAGAAGTGAACCGTTTACTTAAGGCGGCGAGCGAGAGTGGGCCGTTGAAAGGGATCTTGGGTTACGAAGAGCGACCGTTGGTCTCGGTGGATTATAAGGGCTGTCCCCTGTCGGCGACCGTGGATGCGCTCTCGACGATGGTCGTGAACAAGCGGATGGTGAAGATCTACGCTTGGTATGATAACGAGTGGGGTTACTCGAACCGGATGGCTGAACTTATGCGAAAGGTGGCGAGGGCGCTTTAAAATAACGGGTGTCCTCGAGGGCGTCCCCACCACGTAATATGAATCTGAGGAATTACATCGTCGTCACGGCAGCTTACTGGGGGTTCACCCTCACGGATGGGGCGCTGCGTATGCTCGTGCTGCTGCATTTCGCGCAGCAGGGCTACAGTGCGGTGCGCCTGGCGATGCTATTTTTATTCTATGAATTTTTTGGCATCGTCACGAATCTGTTTGGCGGATGGCTGGCTAGTAGAGTGGGGCTGCGGGTGACCTTGCTCGCGGGTTTAGGGTTGCAGATGGTGGCGTTGGGGATGCTCGCCGTGCTTAACCCGTCATGGACAGCGGGGCTCGCGCTCGGCTACGTGATGGCGGCGCAGGCGCTCTCGGGCATCGCGAAAGATCTCACAAAAATGAGCTCGAAGAGTGCAATCAAGGTGTTGATTCCGGACGGTGAAGCGGCGCGCGGGACGCTGTTTCGGTGGGTGGCGATATTGACGGGTTCGAAGAACGCGCTGAAGGGCGTGGGGTTTTTTCTTGGCGGGATTCTTTTGAGCTTAGTGGGATTTTCAGGAGCGCTGTGGATGATGGCGGCGGGTCTCGCGGTGACCCTGGCGGGAGCCTGGACGGTGTTGCCAGCTGCGATGGGCAAGGCGAAGCAGAAGGCGGGGTGGCGGGAGTTGTTTGCGAAAAGCCGACCGGTGAACGTGCTCTCGGCGGCGCGGTTTTTCTTATTTGGCGCGCGCGACATCTGGTTTGTTGTAGGTGTCCCGGTTTTTCTGAGTGCATCGCTCGGCTGGAGCGGGTCGCAGGTAGGGGCATTTATGGCGATTTGGGTGATTGGCTACGGGGTGGTGCAGTCGCTCGCGCCCGCGGTGTTGCGCGGGCGGGCGCCGGCGGGCGGGGTGGCGGCGGGACTCGCCTTCATGCTCGCGGCGGTGGCGGCGTGCATACCTTTTTTGCTTGGCGCGGGAGTGGCGGCGGGGCCTGTGATCGTGGGCGGATTGGCGGTTTTTGGTGCAGTATTTGCACTCAACTCAGCGGTTCATTCTTATTTAATTTTGGATTACACGGACGGCGATAAGGTGGCGTTGAATGTGGGATTTTACTACATGGCCAACGCGGGTGGGCGGCTCGTGGGTTGCTTGTTGTCGGGCGTGCTGTTTCAACTGGGCGGGCTAGCGTTGTGCCTGTGGGGAACCTCTATTTTTGCGTTGGCCGCGGGGGTGATTGCGTTGGGGCTACCGCGGACGGCGGAACACCCTGATAAACTAGCGGCGTCCGCGGTTTCGGCGGACGGCGGTGGGGAATAATTTCGAATTCGCGATCGCGCTGTTACTCGCGGTGGTGGTGGCTCTTTGGGCTGACTTCGCGCGCGTTTGCGGCGCTGTTGGGACCGTTGGGGGAAAGTTGAGGGTTGAAAGTTGGGGTGGGGGTGCGAGCGTCGGATCTTACGCATGCACCTGGACATTCCTGCGGGCGATTTCGCCGGCTACATTTTTGATTTGGATGGTACGTTGATCGACTCGATGCCGATCCATTATGTCGCATGGGATGCAGCGATGCGGCAGGCGGGGCTAGCTGAGCCGTTGAGTGAGGATTTATTTTACTCGCTCGGAGGCGTGCCGACGAGGCGCGTAGCAGAACTTATCGGGCAACATTATCGGCTGAAGGTGGACGTTGAGCAGATTTTTCACGCGAAGGAGGCGTTTTTCGTGGAGAAGCTGGCGGCGGTGAAAGTGATCGAGCCCGTGGCCGCGGTGGCGCGGCGGGTGGCGTTGACGCGGCCGGTGGCGATCGCCTCGGGCGGGCCGCGGGATGTGGTGGTGCGGTCGTTGGAAGTGAGCGGGTTAAAGCCGTTGTTTCCGGTGGTGGTGTCGGCGGATGATGTGGCGCACGGGAAGCCCTCGCCGGATATGTTTTTGTTGGCGGCGCGACTCATGGGCGTGTCGCCGGAGCGGTGTCTGGTATTTGAAGATGCCGAGCCAGGGATGCGCGCGGCGGAGGCGGCGGGCATGGCTTGGGTGCGGGTGGAGAGTCGGCGCCGTTAAAGGGAAGCTGGACCGGGCGTGATTTGAGGCTTTCGTGGCGGTGGGGGTTTGTGTTCGTCTGGCGGGATGAAACTTGAGGCCTTAGTAAAGTCGTCGGTGCTCACGCAGCCGGTTTATGAACCGGGTAAACCGATCGAGGATGTGGCGCGCGAGCTGGGTCTCGATCCGGCCGGGATCATCAAGCTGGCTTCCAACGAGAATCCTTGGGGTCCGTCGCCGAAAGCGGTCGCAGCGGCTAAGGTGGCACTGGAGCACGGCGAACTTTATCCGGATGGTGGATGTTTCGCGCTGCGGCAAAAATTAGCGGCCACGCATGGACTCGGCGCGGATCAATATGTGATCGGCAATGGCTCGAACGAAATCATCGAGTTGCTTGGCCATGTATTTTTGGGCGCGGGCGATGAGGTGGTTTTCGGTGGGCCGGCGTTTGTCGTTTATAAACTCGTGACGCTGCTTTTCGGTGCGAAGGTGGTGGAGGTTCCGCTCAAAGATTGGCGGCACGATCTCGACGCGATGGCGCGGGCTATCACGCCTCACACGAAATTGGTATTTGTGGCCAGTCCGAACAATCCGACGGGCACGGCGAACGACGCGGCGGAGTTGACGGCGTGGGCGCGGGCCTTGCCTCAGCACGTGGTCGTGGTGTTCGACGAGGCTTATGCGGAGTACCTCGCGCCGGGTTCGGCGATGGACTTGCGGCCCTTGATCGCCGAAGGGCGCAAGGTCATCGGGCTGCGGACGTTTTCCAAAATTTACGGATTGGCGTCGCTGCGTATCGGTTATGGTTATGCGGGGGCGGAATTGGCGGGTTTATTGAACCGCGTGCGGCAGCCGTTTAACGTGAACGCGATCGCGCAAGCGGCGGCTTTGGGGGCTCTGGATGACCGAGAGTTTGCCGAAACGTGCGCCCGCGAGAATCGGGCGGGTCTGGCTCAGATTGAGGCGGGCTTGCGCGCGCTCGGGTTGGAGTGGGTGCCAAGTGTAGCTAATTTTATGTTGGTAAAAGTGGGGGACGGCGCCCGGGTGTTTGGAGCTCTGCAGGCGCGCGGCGTGATCGTGCGACCGGTCAAAGTTTATGGTTTGCCTGAGTGGGTGCGCGTGACCGTCGGTACTCCGGCGCAAAACGCGCGGTTTCTAACCGAGCTGGCGACGGCGTTGTTAGCTCGCCCCGCCGGGACCGATAATCCCCCAATTAAAACCTAAACTCTCCGCGCCGGCGGTAAGATTTTACGTTTGGTTTAAACGGCAGCGGCGCGCCGCAAGCGATCGTTGATCGCCTCGGCTGGGCCTTGCCCGCTGGCGTATTCGGCGTGCAGGCGGCGATAACCAGCGGTATCGAGCGCGCGCAGTTGCGCAAAAAGCCGGCGAGCGGCGCCGTGCAAATCTCCGCGGGCATCGAGCCAAAAAATATTTTTAGCCGTCTTTCCAGCGGGCTTGGCGATAAACAAAAAAGCTTCGTTGGGCCCGCTCTGAGCGACGAGCGTGGGCGTCAGGCGGCTATGTAAGAGCAGTGGCGTCCGCGGGCTGTAATGACGCGTGAGTAAGCCGGGAGCAACTTGGGCTTGAGTGGGGGCCGTGGCTTTGGGGCGGCGCCAAGCGATGGGCCGGCCGAGGGCGGCGGCGAGCGCTTCGCGAGAGATGGCGCCGGGCCGCAGGAGCCGAGGGCGGGCGGGATTGCGCAGATCGAGAATCGTCGATTCAAGTCCGATGTCGGCGGGACCGCCGTCGAGGATGGAGTTGATTTTGGCGCCGAGGCTAGCTCGGACGTGTTCGGCCGTGGTCGGGCTGATGTAGCCGAAAGGGTTGGCGCTCGGCGCGGCGAGCGGGCGAGCACTGAGCCGAATCAGGCGGCGGAAAAGCGCGTGCGCGGGCATCCGCACGGCCACGCTTGGCAAGCCCGCGGAAACGATGGCGGGCACGACGGGTTTTTTGGGTAAAATGAGGGTGAGCGGGCCTGGCCAGAATTTGTGGGCGAGGTGGAGCGCGGCGGCGTTGGGTACGGCGATGGCGTCGAGCTCGCTCAAAGACGCGATGTGGACGATCAACGGATCGGTGGTGGGTCGGCCTTTGGCGGTGAAAATCTTTTGGCAGGCGCGAGGGTTGAGCGCATCGGCGGCTAGCCCGTAGACGGTTTCGGTCGGGACGCCCACGATGTCACCGGCTCGCAGGCAACGGGCGAGGTAGTTTAGATTGCGCGGGGTACCCCGGAAAATACGGGCGGTGGGCTTTCGCGGCATGACATGAAAAAGGCCGGAGTGGTTTACTCCGGCCTTCAAAGGGGTCTCGGTCGTCGCTTATTTGGCGAGCAACATGTTGCGCGAGTGCTTGATCGTGCGGGTGATGGCACGCTGGTGCTTCGCGGAGAGGTGGGTGTACTTGCGGGGCAAGATCTTGCCGGTATCGGTCACGAAATGCTTCATCACTTCCGGAGTGGTGAACGGGATCTGATCCGGGGAGAGGGTCTGCGTGGTGGTTTCGGTGGTGCTCATGGCTTTAAATTGGATGGGAGAACGTTGACGGGCTCCGGATATTGTCAACGGCACATTTTTAGGTGGAAACGGAGCCGATTTGCGGGGAATTTACCCCTGCGCAGTGGTCCCCGTAGCTCAAATGGATAGAGCAAGCGTTTCCTAAACGCTGGATTCCGGTTCAATTCCGGACGGGGGCACCAGCGCTCGGTCTGCCCCTTAGCCCTGGGGGGTGTAGGCGTCGCGCAGGACTTGGAACGTGTGGCGTACTTTGATGGGCGAGCCGAGGCGTTCGAGGTGCGCGGCCAATTGCGTGAGGCAACCGATGTTGCCGCTGGCGACGACGGTGGCGCCGCTGGCGATGACGGCCCGAGCTTTTTTCTCGCCGAGGGCGGTGGCGATCTCGGGTTGATCGAGGTTGTAGGTGCCGGCGCTGCCGCAACAGAGGTGGGCATCGGCGAGCTCGATGACTTGGACCCCGGGGATGGCGCGGAGCAGCGAGCGTGGTTCGGCGCGCACGCCCTGGGCGTTGGCGAGGTGACAGGCGTCGTGATAAGCAATGCGACGCGGTACGGGTGCGGTGGGTGGCGGTGTGCGCAAGCCGAGGCGTGTGAGAAAAAGACTCACGTCCATCACGCGGTGGCGGAACGCTTCGGCGCGGGCCTCGTCGGGCGTGCCGCGCAGGACGAGATGGTATTCGTGAAGCGCGGAGCCGCAACCGGCGGCGTTGGTGAGGATCGCGTCGACGTCGGCCGGGAAAGCGTCGAGGTTTTTACGGGCAAAAGCTTGGGCGGCGGCGAGGTCGCCGGTGTGCCACGCGAGGCCGCCGCAACAGCCTTGGGCGGCGGGGATGACGACTTCGACGCCTTGCTGCGCGAGCACGGCGAGGGTCGCGGTATTGATATCGGGCGCGAGGACTTGTTGCGCGCAACCAGTGAGGAGCGCGACGCGGGCGCGGCGTTCGCCGATCGCGGGGGTGATGTGCGCCCAAGCCGCGGCCGGCGGCAGGTGCGCGGGCACGAGGTCGATCATCGGGCGCAACGCGGCGGGCACGAGCGGACGCACGAGTTTGCCGAGGCGGCCCGCGGCGGCGGCGAGGCGGAAACGGCGGGGAAATGGGATCGTCTGCGCGGCGAGAAAGCGGCGGAGCTTTTCGGCGAACGTGCGTTTGAACTTCGGCTGAGCGACGGCGCGAAACGGACTGATGAGGTCGCGGTAAGGCACGCCGCTGGGGCAGGCGGGTTCGCAGGCGAGGCATCCGAGGCAACGATCCACGTGCGGTTGGGCGGCGGCCCAGGGGAGTTTTTCCTCGAGGACCTGTTTCATGAGGACGATGCGACCGCGTGGGCTGTCCATTTCTTGGCCGAGCTCGGAATACGTCGGGCAGGCGGCGAGACAGAAACCGCAATGCACGCAGGCTTCGACGGCGTGGGCCATCGTGCCGGTGAGCGGGCCGTGCTTATCTTGGGCGATGGTGTGGAGCATCAGGCGGCGAGGGACGGAAAACGGTTGTGGGGATCGAGGGCGGTTTTTACGGCTGCGGCAATCGCGGGCGAGGTGGGGGCGTCGAGCCAGAGCGGGCCGGGGCCGCGAAGCGTGAGCGCGGGCAAACCCAGGCTGGCGATGGGCGCGGGGAGCGAGACGAGCGCGGCGTTGCCGCCGGCGGTGACGTGGAGCCGACCTGCGTGGGTGCGCACGGTGGTGGCGAGCGCGGGCAGTTGCGCCGGCGTGAGCGCGAGCTTGAGCAACGGACCATCGGTGAAGGTCCAACGCAGTTCGCGCAGATCGGCCCACAGCGCTTCGGCAGTCGCCGCGGCAAGGATATCTCCGGGGAAACGCGTCAAAATTTCCGCGGCGAGCAACGGCAGCGCGGCGGCGGGACCGGCGAGACGAAGCGCGACGGCGTCGGCGCTGGGCAGAAGATCAAGCGCGTCGATTTCCCAACGCGCGCCCGCGGCGGCGGTGAGAATCTGGGTCGCGGCGTTGGCGTCGGCGACGGGCAAGCGCAGTGTGAGCGTCGCGGCCGGACGCGGGAAAACTTTAAACGTGAGTTCGCCGAAGACACCGAAGCGGCCTAGGCTGCCGACGAAAAATTTGGGGACGTCAAAACCAGCGGCATTTTTCACGACCTTGCCGCCAAGGCGCAGGAGGCGACCGGTGCCATCGACAAAACGCACGCCGAGGATGAAATCGCGCAGACCGCCAAAACGAAAACGCCCTGGCCCGCTCAGGCCAGCGGCGAGCGTGCCGCCGATAGTGGCGCCGGCGTGGAGCAAGTACGGATCGAAAGGCAGGTATTGGCCACGCTCGGCGAGCGTGGCGGCGATTTCGCGCAGCGGGGTGCCGGCGAGGGCGGTGAAGGTAAATTCGTCAGGCTGGTATTCGGTGATCCCGTTCAGACCGAGCGTGGAGATGAGCGTGACCTCGGGCGCGACGGCGGAGAGGCGGGGTTTGGTGCGCGCGCCGATGGCGAGGACGCGCGGGGCCGAGCGAACGGCGGCGGCGAGTTCGGCGAGGGTGGAGGGCGTGAGCGGGGCGTTCATTCGCGGGAGATGAGGCCAGCTTTTTCGAGCGGATGGAGGCCGTGTTGCGCGAGCGCGGGGGCGGTGCCGTCGGGAAACATTTTGCCGGGATTGGCGAGGCCGAGCGGATCGAAGGCATCACGCAGGCGGTGCAGGCAATCGAGTTCGTCGGCGTTGAACATCGTGGCGAGGTAGTCGCGTTTCTCGAGGCCGACGCCGTGTTCGCCGGTGATGGAGCCGCCCATCTCGACGCACATGTGGAGAATCTTTCCGGCCAGGATTTCGGCCCGCTCGAGGGCGCCGGGTTCAGTGCCGTTATAAAGAATGAGCGGATGGAGATTGCCGTCGCCGGCATGAAAAACGTTGGCGCAGCGGATGCCGGCGGCGCGGGACATCTCGGCGATGCGGCGCAGGGCCTCGCCGAGGCGGCGACGGGGCACGACGCCGTCCTGCACGATGAAATCGGGCGAGAGCCGGCCGACGGCGCTGAAGGCGCTCTTGCGGCCCTTCCAGATGGCGGCGCGTTCGGTGGCGTCGCGAGCGGGGCGCGCTTCGACGGGGCCGCTGGCGGCGATCAGCGCGTCGAGTTGTGGACGTTGCGCGGCGACGACTTCGCGCGGGCCTTCGAGTTCTACGATGAGAACGGCTTCGCAGCCCGGCGGATATTCGGCGTGGACGGCGGCGCTGGCGGCTTCGAGCGCGAGCGCGTCCATGATTTCGATGGCGCCGGGGAGCAGGCCGCTGGCGATGATGGCGGAGACGGCGTCACCGGCTTGCTCGAGGGTACGGTAGCCGGCGAGGACCGTGTGAAACACTTCGGCGCGGGGCAACAGTTGTAACGTGATCTCGAGCGCGATGCCGAAAAGACCTTCGTTGCCGACGAATAAGCCGCACCAATCGGGCCCGAGTTGTTCGCGGCTAGCGCTTCCGAATTCGACGACTTCGCCGCTGGCGAGGACGGCTTTGAGACCGAGCACGTGATTGGAGGTCATGCCGTATTTCAGGCAATGCGCGCCACCGGAATTGAAGGCGACGTTGCCGCCGATGGTGCAGATGGACTGGCTCGAGGGATCGGGCGCGTAGTGGAGACCGTAGGACGCGACGGCGAGGGTGACAGCGGTGTTGATCACGCCGGGTTCGACGACGGCGAGGCGTTGGGCGGGATCGACGCGGAGTATGCGGTTGAGGCGGTTGAGCGTGATGACGAGGCCGCCGGCGACCGGCGTTGAACCACCGGAAAGACTCGTGCCGCTGCCACGAGCGACGAAGGGAATTTTTTCGGCGTGGCAGAGACGGACGAGCGCGATGACCTCGGCTTGGGTTTCAGGGACGGCGACAGCGAGCGGCGCGGTACGGAAGGCGGTGAGACCGTCGCTCTCGTAGGCGGCGAGTTGCGCGGGGCCGGCGAGCACTCGCGCTGGAGGCAAAATCTCGCCGAGGCGGCGCAGGAAGCGCGCGGGATCGGCGACGGAAGTAATGGTTGAACTCACGGAAAAATGCGCGGGCCGGTGGGTTTAGCGGCGGGCGGGGCCCGTGGAACCGCGGATGATGAGTTGGGGCTCGATGGTGCGCACCCAGGGTTTTCGGCGGAGCGGTTGGTTGAGTTGGCTCAAGATGAGTTCGGCGGCGGTTTCGGCGGTGATGGCGATTTGTTGATCTACGCTGGTGAGGCCGGGCGTGGTCATGGCGCAGATGTCTTGGTTGTTGAAGCCGGTGACGGAAATATCTTGGGGGACGCGCAGGCCGGCGGCTTGAAAACCGTGAAGCGCGCCGACGCCAATCTCGTCGTTGCGGGCGATGTAGGCGGTGGGGTGTTTTTTCTCGGTCGCGAAGATCGCTGCAAGGGCGCGGCCGTATTCGAAATCACTCGTGCGGACGTGGAGGTGATCGCGGGAATGGGTGCAGGTATCGAAATCGAGTTGGTGGCTCGCGAGCGCGGCGTGCACGCCGTGAAGCCGCTCTAGCACGGTGCGAGCGGTGCCACCGAGGGCAAGCAACCCGAAGCTTTTATGGCCGAGGCTGACGAGGTGATCGATCACGGCGACCATGCCCGAGGCGCGGTCGAGGGAGACGGTGTTGGCGCCTTCGATGCCGGCGTGGTCGATGATGAGATGCGGGGTGCCGTGAGCGTTGAGTTCGGTGAGGCGTTGGGCGATTTCTTCGGGGATGAAATGCCCGATGAACACCACGGCATCGACGCGCATGGAGAGAAAATGGCGGACGACGCGGCGGCTCTCGCCGGGGTCAAGGACCTCGATGAGCGAGGCGTAATTGCGTTCGCGCAGGAGGCGCTGAAGGGCGGCGAGTTTACGTACGGCGGGCGGCGTGAGCAGATCCTCCATGCAGATGCCGATGGTGGCGGTGCGTTTGCCTTTGAGGTGGAGCGCGTAGGCGTTGGGCGTGAAGCCGGTGGCTTCCATTGCGGCTTGGACGCGCTCGATGGTTTTAGCTTTGAGGCCGGGCTGGCCGTTGAGCACGCGAGAAACGGTCGTGCGGGCGAGGCCGACGTGGCGGGCAAAATCCTCCGTAGAACGGATATGCGGCAGCGGGGTGGAGGGGGACACTTTGCTCACGGTGGATTCGACCCGAAAGGTTTCCGCCCGTGCTTGGCGGTGTCAATGACCGGTCTGAAACCGGTCATGGCACGGGTAATTTCCCTCCCTTTGCAGTTAAGCGAAATTTACCTTTTCAAGCCGCGGCGCGAGCACGTGGATTAGACCGAGCGCCAGCAGGTATGCGACCGAAGCGAAAATGAACAAAGGCCAGTAGCCAAATGCGGCGATGATGCTACCCGCAAAGTAGGCGAGCAGAGCGCCACCGAGAGCGCCCATCATGCCACCAAATCCGGTGACGCTGCCGACCGCCCGACGGGGAAACATATCGGATACGGTCGTGAATAAATTAGCACTCCAGCCTTGGTGCGCGGCGGTGGCCAAAGAGATCAGGGCGATCGCCAAGACTATGCTCGAGGTCTGCGAGGCGATAAATATTGGCACGACGCAGAGCGCGCAGATCAACATGGTGATTTTCCGGGCGCGGTTAACCGACCAACCTAGGCCGATGAAACGCGTGGCCAGCCAACCAAAGAAAATACTTCCGCCATCGGATACCAAGTAGATGATGATAAAGGGCACACCGACCGTTTTGAGATCCAGCTTGGTTTCCAGCGCAGCGTTATCGTTGAAGAAACTTGGCAGCCAGGTCAGGTAAAACCACCAGACTGCGTCGGTTAAAAATTTACCCAAGGCAAAAGCCCAGAGCGCGGGGTAGGGTAAGAGTTGTCGCCATTTAACGGGCTGGTTGTTCTCGCTTTCCGCTTCGCCATCCGAGCGGATATGGGCAAGCTCTGCGGCTCCGAGTTTGGGGTGTTCCTCGGGCCGCCGATAGATCGCAAGCCATAACACCAACACGATAAAACCCAAGGCTCCTGTAACAATGAAACTCGTGCGCCAACCATATTGGGCGATGATCCATGGAACCGCAATCGCTGTGATGATGATGCCGACGTTGGCTCCCGCATTGAATAATCCCGTGGCGAAACTACGCTCTTTGCGCGGGAACCACTCGGCGACGGTCTTGATGGCCGACGGAAAGTTTCCCGCCTCGCCGATGCCGAGCAGAAATCTCGACCAAGACATCCCGCCGACGGTATTTACAAATCCATGTCCGATACCTGCGAGACTCCACAGGCCGATGCTCACGCCATAGCCCCGGCGCGTGCCGATTCGATCGATCATCCAGCCCGCCAGTAGAAACCCCAATGCGTAAGCTAATTTAAATGCGGCGTCCACCTTGCCCATCATTTCTTTATAATGCGCCATATCGCTTGGACTCAGGGGGGCATCAGCCGGTAGACCTAACATCTGATTCCGAAAAGCGCCGTCGAGCATAGTAAAGGATAGCACATTGCGATCGATGTAATTGACCGTGGTCGCGGCGAAAAGGATCGCACAAATTAGCCAACGATAGCGGCCGATGACAGGAGTCGCGTTAGGTAGGGGTTGTGCCATAATCTTATTAACCAAGCCCAGAGCTCGGCTAAAGTCAGGTGAAAAATGCGGACACGTGTCCCTTAAATCTTGACTTTATCCTGCCCGATTCGTGGGCTGGTCCTTCGCTACATTTCATCCCGTCTTCGCAAGACCGTACCCTGCTCATTCCGGTGTTTTTGATCGGTCTGAAATGCCGCATTTCCAGCTCTTTTTTAATTTAATCTAGATCAAGAAAACCCGATGCACTGGGGCCGCGAGGCCGCAGGACATATGTAACCCGTAAGAACCAGAAATAACCCGACATGAAACCCACCCAAACCCTCCGCACCCTCGTGCGCCTGACCACACTGCTGGCAGGTTTATGCCTCTTTGCTGGCCAAGCGCCCGCTCAGATTGCCGCCACCGGCACCATTGAAGGCCGCGTCCTTAATACGGACAACGGCAAATACCTCAATAACGTCCGCGTCACCATCGATGGTACCTCGCTGGAAACGTTCACGGACTCGACCGGTCTTTTCCGCTTGAGCAACGTTCCCGCTGGCGTCGCCAAAGTGAATGCATTCTACACCGGTCTCTCGAATCAATTGATCACCGTCGCCGTCTCCGCGGGTGCCTCGGTGAATCTCGATATCAATCTCTCCACCAAGTCCTCCACCGCTAGTAAAGACGGTGACGTGCTCAAGCTCGACGCCTTCAAGGTCGCCGCTGCCGTCGAAATGGACGCCGCATCCATCGCGATCAACGAACAACGTTTTTCGCCCACGATTAAAAATGTCGTCTCCACCGACGCCTTCGGCGATATCACCGAGGGTAATCTTGGCGACTTCGTGAAATTCCTCCCTGGCGTCACGATCGACTACGTTTCCCCCGACGCCCGCACTATTTCCGTGCGTGGCGTTCCGGCCAATTACACTCCGGTCACGCTCAACGGCAACCGTATCGCCAGCGCCAACTCTTCCTCCGCTGGCCGCACCTTTGAGCTCGAGCAAATCTCCATCAATAATGCCGGCCGCATCGAAGTTCTTAAGTCCCGCTCGCCCGAGACCGCGGCCGACGCTCTGGGCGGTGCGATCAACCTGGTTCCCCGTAGCTCCTTTGACCAAGCCAAAGCCTCCTTCAGCTACCGCGCCTTCGTCAGCGCCAACGGCGACGAAAAAGACTTCAAGAAAACCCGCGGCCCCACCAACGAAGCCTCCAGCAAAATCAAACCTGGCTTTGACTTCGTTTACATTAACCCGGTTTCGAAAAACTTTGGCTACACCTTGGCTGTGCTCGAATCCAACATCTATTACCCCCAGCACCGCACTAATCCCAATTGGGCGCCCAACGCCACTCAGGCCTACGGTGCGGCCGCCAGCCCCACCAACCCCTACATGCGCAGCTACCAGGTCCAAGACGGCCCGAAGAACAACGCCCGTAAATCCATCAGCGGCACCGTGGACCTCCGCCTGAATAAAACCGATACCCTCTCCGTCGGCGCGCAGTGGAATTACTACAACGCCTCCTTCAGTAATCGCCCCGTCACCTACGACGTCGGCCCCACGGCACCCCTCTCGTTCAGCCCTGACTTCGTCAACGGCGCGCTCGGCCGAGGTTCAGTTGTCCTCGGGGGCACGTCTTTCCGCCACAAATTCGGCTACACCTACGCCACCGACACGACCTACAAGCACAACGGCCCTATCTGGAAAATTGACGGCGGTCTCGCCTTCTCCCATGCGACGAATCACTATCATGATGGGCAAGATTCCCACTTCAACGGCGTTACGCTCACGCTCCGTGGCACGCCGAGTTCGCCCTCGGCCTCCAGTCCTACGGTTAACTTCGCCGGCATCGCCGCCGGTAGTTACCTGATGCCGACTTCGATCACGGCCTACGACACCGCCGGCGTGAACAAAATCGACCTCTCTAACGCGTCGAATTACAACATCTCCAACGTTAATTTTAATCCCGCCGCCTCGGCCGACGTCTTCAAAACGGCCCGCATCAACGCCAAGCGCGACCTCGGGCTCTCGTTCCCTGCCACCTTTAAGACCGGCCTCAACCTCCAGGAAGAAACCCGCGACATCCGCCTCGATAACCGCGGCAACTGGAACTTCGTTGGGCCTGATGGCGTCGCCAACACCGCCGACGACAACGCCGGCCTCTACAAACTCAGCGACCCGCAGTACTCCTCCGGCCCCTTCCTTTTCGGCACCCCGCAGGTCCCGTATCCCGATCCCTACAGCGCCTTCACGCTGTGGAAGCAACATCCCGAATATTTCGCTCTGGCTAGCGCCGCTAATCCCACGATCAACAGCGCGACCAACTCGAAATATTTCCGCGAAGTCATCACCGCCGCTTACATGATGTTTGACGCTCGCATGTTCGCCAACCGCCTCCGCATGTCTGGCGGCGTCCGCTTCGAGCGCACCCAAGATAAAGGCTACGGCGTCCTCAACAACCCGCGCGCTGGCTACATCACCAACGCCACCGGCCAACTGGTCTTGAACCCCGACCTCGCCGCTCGCGCTAAGGCCCAATACAAAGACCGTGGCGACATCCGCTCCAAGTCCTACGACGGCTACTACCCGAGCTTCGACACCTCCTACAACGTCACCCACAACATCGTCGCCCGCGCGGCCTACGCCCGCTCCATTGGCCGACCTGATTTGGGCAACATCATCCCGAGCACCACGCTGCCCGACACGAGCTTGGTCTCCGGCACCTATGCCATCACCACCGTCAACTCCTCGCTCAAGCCCACGCAGACTAACGCCTACGACATCTCCCTCGAATACTACTTCGCGAAGACCGGCGTGTTTTCCGTCGGTGCCTTCCGCAAAGACTTCCGCGACTTCGTCGGTGGCAGCGTCCCGCAAACCGCCACACTCGCGATCCTCGAAGCCCTCGGCATCCCCGATGCGGCCAACTTACTCGCCTCGGCCGCCGCGACGAATCCCTCAGCCGCCGTGACCATCGCCACCCGCTCCAACGTCGGGTCGGCTCGTGTTACCGGCGTTGAGTTCAATTACTCGCAAGTGCTCGACGTCGACGCCTTCCCTACGTGGACGAAGGATTTTACCGTCTACGCCAACGGCCAGCAGATGCACCTCGAAGGCTCGACCCTCGCCGACTTCAGTAACTTCATTGCCGCCAGCGGCAGTTGGGGCCTGAAATACAACAAAAATAAATTCGGCGCTCAGGTGAATTGGAACTACCGCGGCCGCCAACGCCTCGCTCAACAAAACATCACCTACAACGGTCTCGCTCACACCGACGAGGGCTTCTTCGATTATTTTAAGCCCCGCATCTACACCGACATCAATTTCAACTACCGCTTCACAAACCTCATCGGCGTGTTCGTCAACGCGCGTAACTTGACCAATGTTGCGCAAGATGCGCAGCGCTACGGCCCAGTCTCCCCGAGCTGGAGCCGCACCTATCGCCGCGAAGAATTCGGCGTGCAATACACGATCGGCGTAAAGGGCACGTTCTAACCTCTCGCTTATCTTGTAATCCTTTCAGCCGCGCGGAATCCACCGCGCGGCTTTTTTCTGCCCACCCCGGCCGTTCTCTGTTTTTAAAAACTCCCGCCGCCCCATGCCCCGTTTTCTTCTATACGTCGTTTTCATGGCTGTCTGCAACGCGACCTTCGCGCGCGCCAGCTTTACCGCCACGCACTTTTTCCCCGCGTCGGGCTCGACGACGGTTAACCCCGATACTTCGTTGCGTCTCACGTTTCCCGCCGCCCCGGTCCTCGGCGGCGACGGCCAATTCCGCATCCACGACGCCGCTACGCACGCCATCGTCGCCGCGATCGACGTCGCCGCGCCTGTCGCCACCAAAACCATCGGCGGGCTCGATCATTATAACTATCACACGGTCCTGATCACCGAGTGTGAAGTCACTTTGTTCCCGCCGCCCGGTGCGCTCGCCTATGGCCACCGCTACTACGTCACCGCCGATGCCGGTGCGTTAAAAATTTCGACGGAAATATCCGCCGCGCTTGAGTCGCCCAGCGTGTGGCGCTTCACGACCAAGTCTGCCCCGCTGGCTCCGGGCGCCTCGCGTCTGGTCGTCGCGGCCGATGGCTCCGGCGATTTTTCCACCGTGCAGGCCGCACTCGATTACATCCCTGCGGGCAACACTGCTCCGGTCACGATTTTTGTCCGCAAAGGCACGTATCGTGAGATCATATTTTTCACCGAAAAGCACGGCGTCACGATCCTTGGCGAAGACCGTCGCGCGACGATCCTCGCTTATCCCAACAACGCCAAATTCAACAGCTTCGGCGGCAATCCTTTCGCCGGCCGCACACCTAATCCCAGCGCCGAAGCCCCGAAGCGCGGCGGCAACATTTATCGGCGCGGGATGTTCCTCGCGCACCGCGTGAACGATTTCACCCTCGCCAATCTCACGCTGCGCAACACCACGCCGCAGGGCGGCACGCAGGCCGAGGCGCTCATCGTCAACGGCACCACCACGGCGCGCACTATCATCAAGGACGTCGATTTCTACAGCTTTCAAGATACGATCCAGCTCAACGGTCAGACTTATCTCTCTAACTGTTACATCGAGGGCGATGTCGATTTCATGTGGGGCACCGGTCCGTCGTTTTTTGAGAATTGCACCGCGCGCTCGCGACGTAGTGGCGCATATTTCACGCAGATTCGCAACCCCGCCACGAATCACGGTTTCGTCTTTGTGCGTTGCACGTTTGAAGGTTCGCCCGGCGTCACGGATAATTTTCTCTCGCGGATTGAGCCGCATCGGTTCCCGCACAGCGAGGTCGTCCTCCTCGATTGCGTGCTCGGTCCCGCCGTCGGCGCCGTCGGCTGGCAACTTCAACCCGGACCCGCCGGCACGCCGTCCGGCGCCACTGCCGATCTCCAATTTTGGGAGCACAACAGCCGTGCTCCCACTGGTGAGCCCGTCGCCGTGAGCGGTCGCCATCCGGCCTCGCGCCAACTGCAATCCCCGAGCGACGACGCGCTCATCGCCGATTATCGCAACCCGACTTTTGTACTCGGTAGCAACTGGCAACCGCGCCGCGCCCCGATCTTTCAGCCTTAAACTTGGCCTCGCTGTTTAACTTCATAAGCATCGTGCTCTTTGCGCCCGTCGCACCGTTGCTCCAACTTCGCCCTTAGTTTTTTAATCACCATGAAACTCCGCCCCGTGTTCCACGCTATCGCCGCTCTGGCTTCTGTTTCTGCGCTGGCTGCCGCTGAGCAGATGCTCGTCACCGTCACGCACGACCTCGCCATCGCTCGTCCCTCCGAAACTATCGTCGTGCCGTGGTCGCAAGTGAACGCCGCGCTGCCTGGCGCGCTGCTCCAGCGCATCGCCGTTAAAGACGCCACCGGCCGCGTCCTGCCTTACCAGGTCACCAACGTCGCCCCGCAAGCGAAGGATCCGAAAGGCGTCGGCATCGCATACGGTGAACTCATTTTCCAACACGATTTCGCCGTCGGTGAAAAATCCGCGACGTTTACTGTCGAGAAAATCGACGCCGTCGCGCCGGTGTTTCCGATCAAGACTTTTGGGCGTTACGTGCCGGAGCGCCTCGATGACTTCGCGTGGGAAAACGACAAGATTGGCCATCGCACGTATGGACCCGCGCTCGCCGCACCCGCCGTTCCTGGCGTCACTAAAGAAGTGCTCGTCACCAGCGGCCTCGATGTTTGGTGCAAGCGCGTGAATTACCTCATCGTCGATCGTTGGTACAACAAGGGCCACGATCACTACCACAAAGACGAAGGTGAAGGCATGGACATGTACCAAGTCGGGCCTTCCCGCGGTTGCGGTGGTACGGGTGTTTGGGACGGCAAAACGCTCCACGTCAGCCGCAATTATAAATCATGGAAAGTGATCACCAACGGTCCCGTCCGCACCGTGTTCGAGCTCGCCTACGATGCTTGGGACGCCGCCGGCATGCAGGTTTCCGAGGTGAAACGCTTCACGGTCGATGCCGGTCACAATCTCGACCAGATCGAGAGCACCTTCAGCGTCGCCGCCGGCGGCCCCAAGGAAATTACGGTCGCCATCGGCCTGAATAAAAATCCCGCCGATAAAAACCAAGACGCCTCCGTCGCCCTCACTTCCTCTGCCGCTACGCGCACGCTCACGCAATGGGTGACGCAAAAAACCAACGGAGAGCTCGGCACCGCCTTGATTATGCCCGCGGGCTCCTTCGTCGGATTTGCCGCCGACACGCTCAATGAGCTCATCCTCGCCAAGGCTACTACCGGCCAACCGCTGCGTTACTACGCGGGCGCTGGTTGGAGCAAAGCCGGTGAATTCAAATCGCAGACCGACTGGAATGCCTACGTCGCCGCCTGCGCCGCGCGCGCCGCCGCGCCGATCAAAATCACCGTCGCTTCCAAATAATTCCGCCGCCAACATCCGCGCTTAAATTTTCCTACATGAAACTTCATTATTTTCCCACGCCTGCTGCTACCAACACGCTCTCCACCGAGCAGCTCCGTGAGACCTTCCACATCGGCGGGCTCTTTCAGCCGGGTGCCGTCATTGCGCATTACACGGATCTTGATCGCATGATTGTTGGCGCCGCTGTCCCCACGACCGCGCCGCTCGGACTTCCAAGCGACAAGGAAATCGGCACCTCGTTTTTCCTTGAGCGCCGCGAGATCGGCGTCCTCAACGTCGGCACGGGTCCCGGCATCGTCCGCGTCGGCGGCGTCGCGCACACGCTCGCCACACTTGATTGTCTTTACATCGGGCTCGGTGAAAAAGACGTCACGCTGGAAAACGGCCCCGCTGGCCAGGCCCAATTTTATTTTATCAGCACGCCCGCCCACGCGAAATACCCCACGGTGCTCGCCCGTCGCGCCGACGTCTCGGCCGCGCCCATCGGCGACGTCACCAAGGCCAACCGCCGCACGATCCTGAAGTACATTCACCCCGACGGCATTAAGAGCTGCCAGCTCGTTCTCGGTTTCACGGAGTTCGAACCTGGCAGCATCTGGAACACAATGCCGCCGCACACGCACAGTCGGCGCACGGAAATTTATCTCTACTTCGATCTCGGCGATAACATCGCGATGCATTTCATGGGTGAGCCGCACGCCACGCGTCACCTCGTCGTGCGCGACCGCGAAGCCGTCCTTTCACCCGCGTGGTCGATCCACTGCGGCGTTGGTACCGGCGCTTACCGTTTCGTCTGGGCCATGGGCGGCGACAACCAAGTCTTCTCCGACATGGATCCTGCGCCGATCGCATCGCTTCGTTAATATTTTCGCGGCTCCTGTTTTTAACATGTCACTTTTCCTCCAGCAAAAATTCGGCCTCGCCGGTAAAGTTGCGCTCGTCACCGGTTCATCCCAAGGCCTCGGCAAAGCCATGGCCATCGCCCTGGCGCGCGCTGGCGCCAATGTGATCATCAATGGCCGCGACGCCGCCAAGCTCGCGCCCGTCGTCGCCGAAATCACCGCGCTCAACCTCGGCGTGCGCGCCCACGCCATCGCCGCCGATCTCGGCGAGCGCGCCGCCGTCCAGCGGCTCATTGAGCAAGCCATCGGGTGGCAAGGTCACCTCGATATCCTTGTCAACAACGCGGGCATCATCAAACGCACGCCTGCGGCCGATCACACGGACGCCGATTGGGACGCCGTCATCGACGTCAATTTAAACGGCGTGTTCACCGCCTGCCGCGCTGCGGGCAAACACATGCTCGCGCGAGGCTCGGGCAAAATCATTAACATCGCCTCATTGCTCACGTTTTTCGGCGGTATTACTGTGCCCGGTTACGCCGCGAGCAAGGGCGCCGTCGGCCAACTCACCAAAGCGCTTTCCAACGAATGGTCGTCCAAGGGCGTCAACGTGAACGCCATCGCGCCCGGCTACATGCGCACCGACAACACCGCCGCGCTCCAAGCCGACGCCGTGCGCTCCAAGGAAATCCTCAGCCGTATCCCCGCGGGTCGTTGGGGCGAACCCAGCGACATGGAAGGCGCGATCATCTTTCTCGCTTCGGCGGCGAGTGATTACTTGAGCGGCCACGTCATGGCCGTCGACGGCGGCTGGTGCGGACGTTGATACGGCACCGGATAGGTGCCCTCGGCAGAATCCTTGGCGCTCGGGTTGTCGCGATTGCGAAACGGCCCCTCGGCCTGCAGTGATCCGGTGCCGAGCACGAGGCTAGCGGCGTAGGCCAAGCCGGCCAACTTTAAACGCCGCGGGAGGACGGAGCACGAGGGGTGTAACATGGGCCAGGCGGGCGGGAGGAGGAGGGTGGGGCTGTGGAGTAAGCAATGTTCAAACCGACCATAAGCTAAGCGCATATACAAAGACAGCTGTCCTCGACCGATTTAGGGATTAGAAAATAGAACTTTTTGGCATTGCTGCGCAAAGGGTTAGCGAACGAATACAATGAGGAGTCTCGACTTTCGCCCTAATTTTTATCAGATTGAGTCGTCATATATCAAGTGGCTCTTAACCCCAAGTGCCTTTGTTTTTTTGCCCTCAGCTCCATCATGAAATCCATGCGCTGCCTCCCCTCGATTTTTGCCGTTCTTATTTCCGCTGCCCTATTTTGCGGACCGCACTTCGCCTCCGCCGCCCAGTACGACCAGCGGCTCGCCAATCTTTCCACGCGCGGCCAGATCGGCACCGGCGCCAACATCATGATCACCGGCTTCGTGGTGAACGAAGGTGCGCCCAAAAAAGTCCTTGTCCGTGCCGCCGGTTATTCGCTCGCGCGCTTCGGCCTCGCTACCAACACCTTGCTCGCGAATCCCACGCTCAGTATTTTTAACGGCGACGGCCAACTCGTGCTTCAGAACGACACGTGGGGCCCGACCGACACCGACCTTCGCGCCACCACCATTGCCGCCGGCGCCTTTGCCCTTGGTACCACGACCGCCAACGGCTCCAATGATGCCGCGCTCGTCGCCACCCTTTCCCCTGGCACCTACACCGCGCAGGTCAGCGGCGTGAATAACACCTCGGGTATCGGCTTGCTGGAAGTTTACGACATCAGCGGCTCCGCGCGCTTGATCAACCTCTCGACCCGCGCCGTCGTCGCCGCCGGCAACGGCGTCTTGATCTCGGGCCTTGTCATCGCGCCCAGCACCGGCCCGCGTCGGTTGCTGATCCGTGCTGCTGGCCCGGCGCTGACGGCGCTCGGCGTGGGCGGGGCTATCGCCGATCCGGTATTTTCTATTTATAACGACAAATCTGTCATCATTTCCGGTGGCTCCAACGATAACTGGTCTTCCGGCACCGCGGCCAACACCGCCGCCGTCGCCGCCGCTTTTGCTGAGGCCGGTGCTTTTCCCTTCAACGAAGGTTCCCGCGATGCGGCGCTTGTGATCGATCTTAACCCTGGCAGTTACACGATTCAGGTGGCAGGTGTCGGCGGCACCGGTGGTGTTTCGCTCGTCGAAGTCTACGACCTCTCGCCTGAAACGCTTTCGACGGTGGGCGTCGCCGCCTCCGTTGCGGCGGCTGATGCCCGTGGCGCCTCACCCGTGGTCTTCACGCTCAATCGCGTCGGGGATCTCTCTAAAGCTATCAATGTGGGCTATGCGCTCAGCGGCACCGCCCAATCTGGCGTCGACTACGTGCCCGTGAGCGGCTTGGCCACCTTCGCCGCCGGCGCCTCCACGGCCACCGTCAGCCTCGTGCCCAGGACCAATGGCGCCAACCTCAACAACCGTATCGCCAGCCTCACGCTCCTCCCTAACAACAGCTACGGCGTCGGCAGCAACGACAGCGCCAGCGGATCCTTCTTTTATAACTCCGGTTCGCTCTTCATCTCCAACTTGCGCACGCCTGCGACCGTCACTGGTTCCACGGCCTACGGCACCGGCACCATCCAACTCGCACCCGACGAGAAATCGGCTTACATTAACGTCTCGTTCTCCAACTTGAGCTCGCCGGAGATTGTGGCTCATCTCCAGATCGACGGTAACTACGTTTATAATCTCCCGCAGGGCCAAGTCAGCTACGCCGCTTGGGACTTCGCCCCCACCGGCACCTACAGTACCGCCGACCTGATCGCGGCCCTCAAAGCTGGCCGCATTTCGATCTCGATCGACACTGCCAAGTTTACCACGGGTGAACTCACGGGTAGTTTCGTAAAAACTTCCGGCACGGCGGCCTTCAATGCTCCCGCCGCCGCCGCGCCCATCGACCTCACTAAAATCACCACCCAGGACGCGTCCCGCTTCCTTGCGCAAGCCACCTTCGGCGCCCGCAATGAGGACATTTACACGCTCCTCAATAAAGGCTATAGCGCTTGGTTGAACGAGCAGATGGCGCTCCCGGCCTCGCTCCACTTCGTCGAAGCCAGCACCGATTTCGCCAACAACAATAACGGTGGCGCCGGCGGTAACGCCACCACGGGCGTGCTGAACACCCGCATTGGGCTCACCCACCGCCAGCACGCTTGGTGGAAACTGGCGGTCAATGCCCCCGACCAGCTTCGCCAACGCGTCGCCTTTGCCCTCAGCCAGATCCTCGTCACTTCCGATCAGAATAGCACGATCTCGAACTGGCAAGACGGTCACGCCAATTACTACGATCTGCTCGTTCGCGGTGCCTTCGGCAACTTCCGCACGCTGCTAGAAAACGTTACGCTGAGCCCCAACATGGGTATCTATCTCAGCTCCCTGCGTAACCGCAAAGCCACCTTCAACACGGCCGGCGTCCAACTCACTCAGGCTGACGAAAACTACGCCCGTGAGGTCATGCAGCTCTTTACCATCGGCCTCAACGAACTCCAGCCCGACGGCACCCTGAAACTCGACGTCAACGGCCAACCCATCCCGACCTACACCCAAGAAACTATCGTGCAGATGGCCAAGGTTTTCACCGGTTGGGGTTACTATCAATCCATCAACCCCAGCTTCACCGGCGGCGGCGGCCTCAGTGAGAATTACCTCAACCCCATGGTGCTCTACCCAGCGTTTCACGACGACACCGTGAAAACCATCGTCACCGGTAAAGTACTCCCGGCTACCCAAGGCGGCGCCAAGGACCTCAAAGATGCCCTCGATGCTCTTTTCAATCACCCCAACACCGGCCCCTTCATCTCCCGCCAACTCATCCAGCGCCTCGTCTCCAGCAACCCAAGTCCTGGCTACATTTACCGCGTTGCCTCGGTGTTCAGCAACAACGGCGCCGGCGTCCGCGGTGACCTAGGTGCGGTTGTTCGTGCCATCCTCACCGATTATGAAGCCCGCTCATCCACTCTGCTTAATTCCGTAGGCCATGGTAAAGCCAAGGAACCCCTCCTGCGTGCCACCGCCCTCCTGCGCGCCTACGGCGGAGCCACCACCACCACGCCCGGTGGACGTTACACGGCCGGCAGCGGCTTTAGCCTTACCAGCCCCGAAGGTGCTCTCGCCCAATCGGCCGGTCGTGCCAGCACCGTCTTCAACTTCTACGAACCCGACTACATCTACCCCGGCGTCATTGCCTCCGCCGGACTTTACGCTCCGGAATTCCAGATTTTCAATGATACCACGGCCATCTCCGCCCCCAACTATCTTTATGGCATCATTTACAGCACGCCCACGGCTACTTCGGTCGGACTCACGCTCACTGACTTACTGCCCCTGGCTAAAGCTCCGCAGCAACTCGTCGATTACATGAATCTTATCTTCTGCGGCGGCACCATGACCCAAGCAGACACCAATCTGATCGTCTCTGCCCTTACGCGCGTGCCCGCCGCGACCACTGATCTGGAAAAAGTTCGCTCCGCTCTCTATCTCGTTGTCACCTCCCCCGAAGGCTCCGTCCAAAAATAATCTGCCCATGAATCCCAAAAACCCCACCTTCGATCCCGCCCGCCGCAAATTCATCGGCTCCTGCTGCTCCGCCGTCGGCGCCACCGGCATGTTGTCCACCCTCGCGCAACTCCGCCTCACCGGCGCGATCGCGAGCCCGGACAACGGCCCCGTCACCCCCAACACCTCCGGCGCGCTCCCCTCCGATTACAAAGCTCTCGTCTGCCTCTTCTTTGCCGGCGGCAATGACGCCAACAATTTCATCATCCCCAACGACGCCGACGGCTACGGCTCCGCCGCCGCCGCCACCGGCTACGCCTCCATTACCGGCGGCCGCGGCGCGCTCGCCCTCCCGCAAAACACCCTATTGGGCATCAACCCCAAGACCTCCGACGGTCGCGCTTGGGCCATTCACCCCAGCTTCAATGCCGACGTCGCCGGCACCAACACTACCGGCCTTAAGTCCCTGTTCGACTCCGGCCAAATGGCGTTCATGGCCAACGTTGGCACGCTCGCCGTCCCGACCACCCGCGCCCAATACCTCTCGCGCTCCGTCCCGCTCCCTATGTCGCTCTTCTCCCACAACGACCAACAGGTCGAATGGCAGAGCAGCATCTCCGACAAGGCCTTCGCCTCCGGCTGGGGTGGCCGTCTCGCCGATCTCACCGACGCCTTCAACTCCAACAACTCGATCTCGATGTCGATCACGTTGAACGGCCAAAACTCCTTCCAAGTCGGCCGCAACGTCGTCCAATACTCCGTCGGCCCCAACGGCGCGATTACCCTCAGCGGCTCCAGTAACCCCACGGGCACCTCGTTCGCCGCCATCCGCACTAAGGCCCAGAACGACCTGCTCGCCGCGAGAAACAGCAACCTCTTTGAGACCGCCTTCGCCGGACTCACCGCCAACGCCATCACCGATAGCGCGCTTGTCTCCAGCATCTTCTCCCGCGCCTTGCCTTTCAGCACCGCATTCCCCAACACCGGCCTTGGTCAACAACTCCGCACGATCGCGCGTCTCATCGCCGCCGCCCCGGAACTCGGTCTCAAACGCCAAGTCTTCTTCGCGCGTATCGGCGGCTTCGACCTCCACGAATCCCAACTCGGCGCTCACGCTAATCTCATCGCCGATATCTCCCGCAGCGTTTCCGCCTTCTACAAAGCCACCGTTGAACTCGGCGCCGATCAACAAGTCACCACGTTCACCGCCTCCGACTTCGGCCGTACCTTCAACACCAACGGCGACGGCTCCGACCACGCCTGGGGCTCCCATCACTTTGTTGTCGGCGGCGCCGTCAAAGGTGGCGATATCTACGGTAAAATGCCCACGCTCATCCGCAGCGGTCCCGATGATTCTGGCAGCCGCGGCAACTGGATTCCCACGACCAGCGTCGACGAATACAGCGCCACGCTCGCGACCTGGTTCGGCGTCAGCGCCAGCAATCTTCCCACGGTCCTCCCCAACATCGGCCGCTTCTCGCGCGCCAACGTCGGCTTCCTCTAAGTCGGTTCCCTCGCGCGTGCGCTGCTTCGCGCCCGCTCGCCCACGTCTCGTATGACCTCGCGCCGTTTGCTACCGGCCCTCGGCCTCTTGCTCTTGACGGGCCTCCTGGTTTGGTGGCTTCTGCCCCGCCCCCCTGAGCCCGAGCCCGTCTCCACGCGTCCTGCGGCCACTCCCGTTCCCACTCCGGAAGCCGCTGACACCCGTCGCGAGAAAAATCCCGCGCCCCCTCCGCGCGCCCTTACCGCCCCGTACGAAGCCCCGGCCTCACTCGCCGCCGATTTAAACTCACCGCGCTCCGATATCACGCGCGACCTCAACCTCATCAACGACCTTTTCACCAACTGGCGTATCAACTTCCCCCGTCTCGGTCACCCTTTCGGCGAAAATTCCGAGATCACCGCCGCCCTACTTGGCGAAAATTCCTTACGCTTGCCCCACCTGCCGCGCGACCACCCCGCGATCAACGCCGCCGGTGAACTCACTGATCGTTGGGGCACCCCCTTCCTTTTTCACGCGCTCGCGAGCGATCGCATGGAAATCCGCTCCGCCGGCCCCGATAAAAAATTTGGCACCGCCGACGACACCCGACTCACGCCACCTGGGCTCGACCCGCCCTTGTAAACAAAAACCGCCCACTCGGCGTTTTTTTGTTTTTCTAGAAAAAAATGAACAGCCCCTTCGGCTGATCGAGCGTGTTTCTTCGCTAATTTGCTGCAACCTCGGGCCGCCGCCATCGTCTCGACAACTGCCCACTCGTCTCCAAATTTAATTTTCATCATGTTCGCCACCCAACCCGCATCCTACTCGCGCTCGCGCTTTCACGCTCGCGCCCGCCGCGCTTTCACGCTCCTCGAAATCCTCGTCGTACTCGCCATTATCGGGCTCCTCGCCGGCCTCGCTATCAGCAACGTCGAAAAAATCTTTGGCGACGCCCAAGTCACCACCGCCTCGCTGTTCGTCAAAGAGAGCATGAAAACTTCACTCACGACTTACCGCATCCATCTTGGCGATTATCCCTCGAGTGCCGAAGGTATACTCGCTCTCATCACCGCTCCGGCCAACAAAGCTGACCGTTGGCGCGGCCCCTACATCGAAGGCGGCAAAGTCCCGCTCGATCCCTGGGGTGAGCCCTACCAATACCGTTACCCCGGCACGAAAAATAAAGGTGGCTACGACCTTTATTCCAAGGGTCCCGACAAGGCCGACGGCACCGAAGACGACATCGGTAACTGGGATTCCACCGCGGCCGCCACGCCCGGAAAATAATTCATGATCGCGTGCGGCCAGCAACCGGCGGCAGGCGGCCGGGCCGCGCGGGTGGGGCACTTCGCGCCTCTCGTTTCCCGTGCCTCGCGCCGCGGTTTCACGCTGCTCGAGATGCTCCTCACACTCGCGCTCATCGCGTTGCTCGCGGGCGCGCTCATCGGCGGTTCCTCTGCGCTGCTCGCGGAAAAACCACCTTCGGCTGACGACGTTTTTTGGAGCACCGTTCGCACCGCTCGCAAGACCGCCCTGAACGCCGAGCAAGATCTCAACCTCCGCTACGACGAGAAAACCAAAGCCTTCCAGCTCATACCGCCCGACGGCGGCGTCCAATCGTTCCCGATTCCCGTCGCCGGCTCCGGCAACGATCTCATCGTTGAATTCCTCGCCGCCCAAAAAACTGGCGGATCCATCCTCCTCGGCGGTACCGTCGTCGAAACCGAGCCCTTGAGCGGCGGCGTGACGTTTTATGCCGACGGCACCTGTACGCCCTTTCGCCTGCAGATTCGCGTCAACGGCGGCGCGCATATCATCGCAATCGATCCGTGGACGTGTTCCCCCGTGCTCGCGCCGCCCAAATCCACGCCGTGATGTCGCCCGCGTTTCATCTTTCCGCCCGCGCGCCGCGCGCCGCCGCCGGCTTCAGCCTGCTCGAAGTTCTCGTCGCGCTGATGATATTTGCCCTCTCGGCCATCGTCCTCGGCTCCACGTACGTCAATATCCTCAACAGCTACGAAGCGGTCGCCCGCGGCAACACCCGCGACGAAGACGTCGCCTTCGCCCGCGCCCAACTTCTCGCCCAAACGGACCGCGCTAAAGTCGAAGCCGGCGCGGAATTTGATTCGCTCGAAAACCGTCACGTCCGCTGGAGTGCCACGCTCGCCAGCACCGCGATGCCTGATCTATTTACCGTCACTTTTTTTTGCGAAGTCAGCGATACGACGAAAGGCGGTGACGCGCAAAAAACTACCCAAACTTTCACGGTGTTGCGCCCCACCTGGTCCGATGCCGCCGAGAAAACCCAACTCCGCCAAGCCGTGCGCGACCGCATCGCGGAGCTTCAAGGTACTAAGAAAAAATGAGCCCGCGGCGCCCCATTTTTTCTTCCTCCGTGCGCTCCTCGCGCCGTCGCGCCGGCTTCACGCTCCTCGAGATTTTACTCTCGCTCGCGCTCGTCGCCTTGATGCTCGTCGCGCTCAACACCTTCGTGTTTTCCATGGGCGAACTCTGGGGCAAAAATACTGACATCCGTCTCTTCGAGCAACATGTCCGCGCCGTCACTCGCGCCCTCGATCGCGAACTCCGCGCGGCCACGCTCCCGCCCTCCGCGCGCGCCAACGCCAGCCCCGTCGCGCCCCAAGAAATCCGCCCCGGCGGTGGCGTCACCGACACGTTGCTCACCTTTGAACTGCCCGCCGGCACCCGCCTCATCAGCTGGCCCGGCCCCGCGCTGCCCGAAGTCGTTTGCTCCCTCCAAGCCCGCCAAAACGAAGGTCTGATCCTTCTTTGGCATTCCCGCCTCGAGCCTCGCTTTGAGGCCGATCCGCCGCGGGAGACGATTCTCACCCCTTTCGTCACCGCCATCGCTTACGATTACTACGACACGGCCTTGCTGCGTTGGACGACCGAGACCGCCGTCAAAAAAGACAACTCCGGCAAATACTCCGTTCCTCAGCGCCTCCGCTTGAAATTTGCCTATGGCGCCTTCACCCGCGAGACCGTCGTCAATCTCGGCAACACCCCGCAAGGGTTGCCCAACTTTTAACCGGCGATGAAAGCACGCTCTCTTTCTGCCGCCCGCGCCAGCGTCCTCGTGATCGTCATGGTCACGCTCATTTTTACGGCACTCGCGCTCACGGTCTTCCTCGAAAAAGCTTCCAATGATCTCATCGTCGAAGCCCGCGAAGCCGACACCCGTCGCCTCCGTCAGGAAGCTTATTCGGCCCTTGAGACTACGCTTTCCGTCCTCGAAGAATTTCGCCTCGTCACTAACGGCCTCCACACGCCCGCCGAAGGTTGGTCCGATCCTCTCGGGTTCGCCGGCTACGTCCCCACCGAGGGCCGCACCGTCACGGTCACTTTCGAAGATGAGAGCGGTAAACTCTCCCTGCCGCAGGCCGGCGCTAATCAACTTCAAAACCTCTTTCTCGCCTTCGGTCTCACCAACTACGACACCGAGAAACTCACCGACATCATGCTCGGCTGGATGAAGCGCAATCACACCTACACCACCGCTCAATCGCCCGACTACGAACACGC
>CAMDRP010000029.1 GCA_945906965.1 Opitutus sp. GAS368
GAGCAAAAAAACCTGGCTGTGCACCGGGGCTCGCCGATTGGCCTGGATGTGGGCGTGGAGGAAAGCGTCGCGCTTTCCGATGGCCGGCTCATCCGGCTGCCGGTGGCCACCGTCGCCGAGAGGAAGCAAGCGGCTAAACTTGCCCGCCGAGTCAGCTGCTGTGTGCCCGGATCGAAGCGGCACGCCAAGGCCAAGCGCAGGCTGCTGGTTAATCGCCGCAAGATCGTCCGCCGAATTTTAGATGCCCGCCATAAACTCACGACGACTTTGGCTAAAAACCACAGCCTGATCGCCGCGGAGGACTTGGCGCTACGTAATATGACCCGTTTGGCCAAAGGCACGACCGATGCCCCCGGCCAGAACGTGGCCGCAAAGCGCGGCCTCAACCGCTCGCTGCTTGAACAGGGTCATGCGGAAACCCTCCGCCAACTTGAATACAAAGCTCGTTGGCTCGGCGGGGAAGTGCGGCTAGTGAACCCAGCCTATACATCCCAGACCTGCCCGTCCTGCGGGCATATCAGCCCAGAAAACCGCCCCTCCCGGGCTGTTTTCCGCTGCGTTAAGTGCGCTCACTCCGGCCATGCCGATGTGATCGCCGCTCAGAATATAATGTCGGCAGGACTTGCCGCCACTGTCCGTGGAGGAGCTTCAGGCTCCGGTGAAGCGGGAACCGCCCCTCAACGCTCCCGCCTGCTTTGCAGGCGGGCTGCTTAAGGGAATCCCGGCCCTTCAGGGCCGGGAGGAGGTCAACCTGACGTGCCGGACCTGAGTCTTGAGCCTTGCGGCGATGGCGTCGAACTACGTCTAGAGGGGAAGGCGATCAACCAGCAGGGTTGGTTGAGGGCTATCTTTTGGGTTCATGATGCCGGGAAGGGCATCTACATCGTCGACCTGTTTTGGAAGAAGACCAACAAGATCTCGGTCGCCGATATTCACCGCGCCAATCACCGGATCCGGCAGCTCAAAGCGTTGCTCGCGGCGGGCGGGCATCCCTGGAAATCAAGGCAGTAGGTCGCTGACATCGACGCCGAAAGCGGCGGCGAGTTTTTGCAGGGTTTTCTGCTGCGGGAAGTGCTCGCCGGTCTCGATGACCGCGATGTAGCTACGGCGCAGGCCGGACTTTTGGGCGACGGCAGCTTGGGTTTCGAGGCCGACTTTGGCGCGGTGGGAGAAGTATTTCTTGCGGAAGGCCGCGAGGCGTTGCGCATCGTGGGCGACGGCTTTCGCATAGGTTCGGCTTTCGGCTGCGAGTTTTTGGTCCCAGTCCTCTACGGTCGTGGTGGTTAATTCCAAGGGGGCATTGGCGCTAATCTCCTCCAAGGTGCGCAGTATGTTGGTTTTCTCTAGGGGATCGGTCTCGCGGTCGTATTCGAAGCAGAGTTCAACGATGGACTCTATCCGCGCTTTTTCATCGTCGCTCGGTGTGGCACTTTGGGCGACACGATCCGCTTTAACAAGAAAGGCGCGCAAGGCTGGCCGGGAAGCGAGTTGCTCAATCCCAATTCTACGTTCGGCGATGATTTCTAAGATGCACATGAAGTTTATTACCGAGCACTATCATACAAAATCGAGCACTATCAAGCCAGATTTCGAGCAAAACCGAGCTTTTATCTCAGTGAGGCGAGTGCATCGCTGATGGCGACAGACTGGCGTTGGCGCTCCAGGAAGAAATTCACTTCGGTGTAGCCGGCGGCGTGAAGGTGACCGAGAGCGGTTTTGTAATTATCCCCGACGCGGGCGGGGCGGTGTGCATCGGCGCCGATGACAACCGGGATCCGGCGCGCGCGCATCAGCGTGAGCATCGTGGGGCCAGGGTTCATCTCAGGGAGGGCTTTGTTGAGTCCACTGGTGTTGATTTCCATCGCGACGCCGGTGGCGGCGATCCGGTCGAGGGCGCGCTCGATATCGGGTTGGATGCGGGCGAAATCCCAATCAGCGGGCGACTCGTTTTTCACCAGATCAGGGTGAGCGATCGTGTCGAAAAGCCCGCTCTCGGCGGATTCGGCGAGGTGTTCGAAATAGGTGCGTTGATACGCGAAAGGGTCGCCGTTAAAATAACGCTCCTTATACGAAATCATCTGCATGTGCACGGAACCGAGCACATGGTGGAGCGGCTCGCGGGCGTGAAGTTCGCGCAGCCAAGGTTCGAGGCCGAAGCCGGGCAGAAAATCACTCTCAAGCCCCAGGCGCACATCGATGCGACCGGCGAATTCTTCGCGCGTGCGGGCGATCAGGGCGACGTAGGCCGGGTATTCCTCCGGACTCATCCGGTATTGGAGACTAAGACCGTCCGGCAGCGGGCAATGACAGGTGAAAATGATCCCCTTTAGCCCGCGAGCCTCCGCTTGCGCGGCGTATTCGGCAGGCGTGCCGTGCGCGTGTTTGCAGAGGGTTGTGTGGCTGTGAGATTCGTAAAGAAGCGGTGACATGATGGCGGCCGGTCGGCGCGTAGGCGCGCAGGACCGAGGGATGAGCGTGCGCCGAAGCGATGATGGCGCAAGGCCGCGCTTGAGCCAAATCGCGCGATCGTACGGCGCTCGATCTAAAAATCACAACCGTCTAGCGCAGAGGATTTTTACCGGCAGTTTGAGATTTACGGCGCGATGGGCGTGATTGGCGGCGGCGAAAGCACAGGTAAATCAAGCGCGGTGGGCGCGGTGATTTTAGGGAGCACAGGTGGGGTGATCGTTTGTGGTTTGAGCGCGGTAGAAGCGGACTCTTCGGCGAGCGCGGGCAAAAAAGAGGCGGGTGGGGCGGCGGCGAGTTCGCGCGCGATGGCGGGCGCACGGGCTTCGGCGGCCGTGATCCATTCGGGATGGCGGAGTTTTTGGATGCGCGCGCGCACGGTTTGCACGGTGTCGCCGCCGGCGCCGCGTTGGGCGGCGAGTAGGAGCCAAGCGAAGCCTTCGGTGTAGTCGCGTTTGACGCCGTGGGCGCCGACATAGGCCGCGCCGACATTGAAAAATCCCTCGGCTTCCCCGGCGGCCGCGGCGGCGCGGAAATAATCCAGGGCGCGGCGCCGGTCTGGCGGAACCCCTTGGCCTTCGTCGTAGATCATGCCCAAGCGGAAGGCGGCGGAGCCGATACCGCCACGGGCGGCGCGTTCCAAAAGCGGGAGGGCTCGGGCGGTGTCCTGTGGGACGCCGTCGCCGCGCGCGAGTTGCTCGCCCAGTTGCGCGCAGGCTTTGAGGTGGCCGTTGGCCGCGTAGCGTTCGAGCTCGGCGAGGTTGCTCCACGGTACCCGTTCGGCGGCCGTGATCTTAAGCGGTGCGTTGGTTTGGGCGCTGGGGGTGGCGGCGGCCAAGGCGGACGCGGTGCAGAGGAGCGCAAGACGGAGTTTCATGGCGAAAATTAGACCGTGGAATTAGGCTCGGGTTGCACGGGGTGGCGGAGCAATCACAAAGCAGGCCGCCCACCGAAGTGGAGCGGCCTGAGGCAAAAAACCTTGGAGCAATCGCGGGCGTGATCAGACGTCGTCGTCGGCTTTTGGGCCGGTGGCGGTGATGACGACTTTTTCCATGATCGCTTTGGCGACTTTTTCGGCGAGTTCGGGTTTTTCCTTGAGGGCGGCTTTAGCGGCGTCGCGGCCTTGGCCGACGAGGTTGCCTTCGTAGGCGATCCAAGCGCCTTTTTTCTCAAGGATTTTGTGTTCGATACCAAGGTCGATAAGCGAGCCCATCTTGGAAATACCTTCGTCATACATGATGTCGAATTCGACCTCAGTGAAGGGCGGGGCGACTTTGTTTTTGACGATTTTGATTTTGGTGCGGTTGCCGATGACTTTGCCGTCGGGGGTCTTGATCTGATCTTTGCGGCGAATGTCGATGCGCACCGAGGAGAAAAACTTCAGCGCGCGGCCACCGGAGGTGGTTTCCGGGCTGCCGAACATGACGCCGATTTTTTCGCGGATTTGGTTAGTGAAGATACAGACACAGTTGGTCTTACTGACAACGGCGGTGAGGCGGCGCATGGCCTGAGACATGAGGCGGGCCTGGCTTCCCATGGTCATGTCGCCCATCTGGCCGTCGAGTTCAGCCTTGGTGATGAGCGCAGCAACGGAGTCGAGGACGATCACATCGATGGAATTGGAGCGGATGAGTGTCTCCATGATATTGAGGGCGTCTTCGCCGGAATCGGGTTGGGAGACGAGCAAGTCATCGAGGTTTACGCCGACCACGCGGGCGTATTTGGGGTCGAGGGCGTGCTCGACGTCGATGAAGGCGGCGAGCCCGCCTTTTTTCTGGGCCTCGGCGATGACGCTCAAACAGAAGGTGGTTTTACCGGAGGACTCGGGACCGTAAATCTCTACGATGCGGCCTTTTGGGAGACCGCCGACGCCCAAGGCGAGGTCGACCGCGAGGGAGCCGGTGGAGAGGGTCTCGACCTTCATCTTGGTGTTGGAACCTAGACGCATGATCGAACCGTCACCGAATTGCTTGGTGATGGAGGAGAGGGCGAGCTCGATGTTTTTCTCGCGGGCGTGGGCCACGGGTGCGACGGCGGCGGAGGTGGTTTTGGCGGGGGCGGCTTTGGACATGGGTGGAGGAGGTTGGGCGGGAGGGCTAGATTTGGTTTTTACGAATTGATACTTGGGACATGATGTGTCTTAGGTATCAACGTCAATACTTTTTTATTAAAAAAGCGCTCTTTGAGAGGAGAATTTTTTCAAAGTGCAGCCCACCAACCCACGGCCTGGCGGGTGGGGTGGGGTGGGGTCCCCATCGAGTTTGAGGGCGGGTGCGAACCCGGGCGACGAACCGCAGTTGCGTTGCTTCAAGCCGCGCTGCTTTAAGTGCGGTCCAATTTTAGATGTATCGTAAAATGGTCTGGACTATTTTACGATATATCTAAATATGGTCCCATGTCTAATCGGCCGCGATTCTACGATACATTACTCAAGGATCACATAACCCGGCACCGTCAAATGGCCTTGGTCAGCGGGCCGCGCCAGGTGGGGAAAACGACCACGTGCCGCGCCGTAGCCGATTCCTACCTAAATTGGGACAACATGGATGAGCGCCGCCTGATGCTGAAAGGTCCCGCGGCGATGGCGACAGCGCTCGGTCTGGATCAATTGCAGCAGCAGCCGCCCGTGGTGGTGCTCGACCAGTTGCACAAGCACACCAAGTGGAAAGTTTTACTCAAGGGACTATTCGATACTTATGGCGACCAAGCAAAGTGGATCATCACCGGCAGCTCCCGGCTGGATGTATTCCGCCGTGGAGGCGACAGCCTAATGGGTCGGTATTTACTTTATCGGGTTCACCCCTGGTCGGTGGCTGAATGCCTGCATTCTGATATTTCGGATAAAATCATTCGCCCCCCCAGCCCCATCCAGGAGGAGGACTGGAATGCACTATGTCTGCATGGTGGATTTCCGGAGCCATTTCTTAAGCGCGACCCCCGATTTACCAATCGCTGGCGCACCCTACGGCACGAACAACTTTCAAAGGAGGATTTACGAGAAGTAACGCGCGTGCAGGACCTAGGAGCGATCGAGGTTCTAATGCTTTTACTTCAAGAACGCAGTGCGCAGCAGTTGGTGTATTCCAATTTGGCCCCTGAAATTGGCGTGGGGGTGGACACAATCCGACGCTGGATCGATCTTTTGGGCCGCCTTCACCTCGGGTTTCTGGTCCGACCGTGGTTTAAAAATGTCACTAAATCCCTCAGGAAAGAGCCCAAATGGTTCCTGCGCGACTGGTCTGGCATAGCGGATGAAGGAGCGAAGGCGGAAACCCTGGTCGCGTGCCATCTTTTAAAGGCCGTTGAAGGCTGGACTGATCTCGGACATGGCCGCTTCGAACTGCGCTACCTTCGAGACAAACTGAAACGGGAGGTCGACTTTGTCGTCGTGCGCGACGGCAAGCCCTGGTTCTTGGTCGAAGTTAAAAAAACGGACGTCAATTTATCGCCAGGTTTAACCCACTATCAGACTGCGACCGGCGCCGAACATGCCTTTCAGGTCGTGCTCGATCTGCCGTATGTACAGGCCAACTGCTTCGCGCACCGAAAACCTCTGGTCGTACCCGCCAAGACCTTTCTTAGCCAGTTGCTGTAACCAAAGCCTACAGCCGGTAGTACTTTTTGAACCACGCCACGAAGTGGCCAAGGCCGGTTTCAAGCGAGGTTTTGGGGCTGTAGCCGATGGCGGCCTGCACGCGGGTTAAGTCAGCACAGGTCTCGAACATGTCGCCGGTTTGCGGCGGGAGCAGCTCGATCTGAGCGGTGCGACCGAGGAGCTTTTCGAGCATCTGCACAAACAGCAGCGTCTCAACCGGGCGGTTGTGACCGAGGTTGAAGATGCGCGCGGGCGGCACGGGGGCGACGGCGGGCGGGTAGAGTAGGGTGCGCACGACCCCATCGACGATGTCCTCGACGTAGGTGAAATCGCGCAGGTTTTTGCCGTGGTTAAATAGTTTTAGCGGCTGGCCCTCAGCTAGGGCCCGGGCAAATAGCGTCGGCGCCATGTCGGGCCGACCCCAAGGGCCGTAGACCGTAAAAAAGCGCAAACCGGTGACGTTGAGCCCGTGGGTGCGCGCGTAGCTGTGGGCGAGCAGCTCGTTGGCTTTTTTGGTGGCACCGTAAAAGGAGGTGGGTTGGTCCGTGTCGGCGTCTTCGCGGAAGGGCGCGCTCGCGCCGGCGCCGTAGACTGAGCTACTGGAGGCGTAAACGAGGTGTTTAGGGCGGGCCCGGCGGCAGGCTTCGAGTACGCTGGTGAAACCCACGAGGTTACTGTGCGTGTAGGCGCCAGGGTTTTCTAAGCTATAGCGCACGCCGGGTTGGGCGCCGAGGTGGGCGACGTAGTCGGGCTTAAAATGCGCCACAAGGGCGGCGAATTTCTCGGTGTCGGCGAAATCGGCCTGCAAAAAACGGAAATCCGTGAGCGGGGCGAGTTGCGCGAGGCGCGCGCGCTTGAGATCGACATCATAGTAGTCGGAGAGGTTGTCCACGCCAAGTACCTCGCAACGCTTCGTTTCAGCGAGGCGGCGAGCCACATGGTATCCGATGAAGCCGGCGGCGCCGGTCACGAGCACTTTCATTGGTTTCAACCGATAGCGCGTGGCGGGCGGCGGCGCTAGGAAAAAGACCACGCGGGCGCCGGCATCGTTTTTGCTAATGCTAGCTACCACAAAAAAGATGGCCCAAAACTAAGAGCGGGCTTGATTGGCGAAAAAGCTGCCCTATTGCTTACCTCTCCTGCTCCCTCAACTCCGTTCACTCCATGAAGATCAAAGCCTATCTTAAGCCCTCCTGCGGCTGGTCCAATGGCGTCCGCGCCGTCATGCGTAAGCACGGCCTTCAATTCGAGGACATCGACATCATCAACAACCGCGCCAACTACGCGGAGATGGTCGCCAAGTCCGGTCAACCCCTTTCCCCGTGCGTGGAAATCGACGGCGTGATGCTGGCCGATATCTCCGGTGAAGAAGTCGAGAACTACATGCTCAGCAACGACCTCGTGAAACCCAACGCTGCTCCCGCCGGCACCGCGCTGAACGCCGGGTGCTCCGACGAAGAACACGCTAAAATGGCTCCTAAAACTGTCCGGTTTTTCTAACGCTGAGAGCCTCCCGCACATAATTCTTGGGCCGCTCTCGCACCAGCGAGGACGGCCCTTTTTTTGCGCCTCGGCCGAGTCGCCCGTCCCACCCCCCCTTTTTCATCATCCTTTTCCACTCCGTGCACAACGACACCACCGCCACCCCTGACCTCCTAGACGATAACCGCCCGACCACGGTGCGTCCCGGTAAACAGGGACTTTACGACCCCGCCTTCGAGCATGACGCCTGTGGCGTCGGCTTCGTTGTCGATATGAAGGGCCGCAAAACGCACAAGATCGTGGCCGACGCTCTCCAAGTGCTCACCAATCTTGATCACCGGGGTGCCGCTGGCAGCGAACCTAACACCGGCGACGGTGCCGGCATCTTAATCCAGATGCCGCATAAGTTTTTCGCCGAAGCCTCCAAGGCGGCGCGCATCACCCTGCCCGAGCCCGGCCAATACGGCGCCGGCCTCATCTACCTCCCGCGCAACCGTAACGTCCGCCGCAAAGTCGAAGAAGTCTTCGAGCAAGTCGTCCAATCCGAAGGCCAGGTCTTCCTGGGCTGGCGCACCGTTCCGACCGACAACAAAACCCTCGGCAACACCGCGATCTCTTGCGAACCGTTCATGCGCCAGGTGTTCATCGGTCGCGGCCCCGACATCGCCACCGACCTCGATTTCGAGCGCAAACTCTACGTCATCCGCAAGCGCGCCTATAACGACATCCGCACCTCCACCATCGCCGGCGCCGAAGCGTGGTACGTCGTGAGCCTCTCCATGAAGACGCTCGTCTACAAAGGCATGCTTCTCACCGAGCAAGTCGGCCACTACTTCCCCGACCTCGCGCACCCCGCGATGGAATCGGCCCTCGCCATCGTTCACTCGCGTTTCTCCACCAACACCTTCCCCAGCTGGGAACGCGCGCATCCGTACCGCTACATCGCGCACAACGGCGAAATCAACACCCTGCGCGGTAACATCAACTGGATGCACGCCCGCCAAGCACTGTTCGATAGCCCGGTCTTCGGCGACGACATCAAAAAAATCCTGCCGATCATCAATCCGAACGGCTCCGACTCATCGATGTTCGACAACACGCTCGAACTCTTGGTCCTGGCCGGCCGGCCCTTGGCGCACGCCGTCATGATGATGATCCCCGAGCCATGGTCTAACCACGAGACCATGGAGGACAACCGCCGGGCGTTTTACCAATATCACTCCTGCTTGATGGAGCCATGGGACGGCCCGGCCGCCATCGCGTTCACCGACGGCATCCAGATCGGCGGCGTCCTCGACCGCAACGGCCTGCGCCCTTCGCGCTATTACATCACCAAAGACGGTTTTGTCGTCGTCGCTTCTGAGGCCGGCGTGTTGCCGATCCCCGACGAAGAAATCGTGGAAAAGGGCCGGGTGCAACCCGGCAAGATGTTCCTCGTGGACACCGCGCTGGGCCGGATCATTTCTGACGAAGAACTCAAAAACGAAATCTGCACGGCGTGGCCTTACCGCCAGTGGCTCGACGAGCACCTCGTGCACCTCAGCGACCTGCCCGAGGCACCGAAGCACGACCAGCCCGACCACGTCACGCTGCTCCAGCGCCAGATCGCCTTTGGTTACACCAACGAAGACGAGCGCATCATCCTCGCGCCGATGGCCAAGGACGGCGTCGAAGCCATCGGCTCGATGGGCAACGACGCGGCGCTCGCCGTGCTCTCCAATAAGCCGCGCCTGCTCTACGATTACTTCAAACAACTCTTTGCCCAGGTCACCAATCCCCCGATCGACGCCATCCGCGAAGAGATCATCACATCCTCCGAGACGCGCCTCGGCTCCGAGGGCAATTTGCTCAATCCGCAGCCAACCGCGTGCCGCCGCGTCGAGTTGAAATATCCGATTCTCACTAACGAGGAGTTTGCCAAAATCCGCCGCACCGATCTGCCCGGCCTCAAGACCGCCGTGTTGCCCATTCTCTTCCGCGTCGCGCGCGGCGAGAAGGGCCTCGCCAAGTCCATGGAAGAACTCTGCATGATGGCTCGCCGCCACATCGAGGAAGAGGAGGTCAATGTCCTGATTCTCTCCGACCGCGGCGTCACCAAGGAATTCGCGCCCGTCCCCGCGCTGCTCGCCGTCGCCGGCCTGCATCACTATCTGATTCGCGAAGGTCTGCGCACGCGCGCCTCGCTCGTGGTCGAGACCGGCGATGCCCGTGAGGTGCACCACTTCTCCTTGCTGATCGGCTACGGCGCCTCCGCGATCAATCCCTACGTGGCCTTCGAGACCATCGACGACATGATCAAGGAAGAGCTGATCACCGGCGTCGACCACAAGACCGCGTGCAAGAATCTGGTCAAGGCGGCGTCCAAGGGTGTCGTCAAGGTCATGTCCAAGATGGGCATTTCCGCGATCCAGAGCTACCGGGGCGCGCAGGTCTTCGAGGCCTTGGGGCTCAATCAGTCCGTCGTGGACCACTACTTCACTTGGACCCCCACGCGGATCGGCGGCATCGGTCTGGATGTCGTCGCGCAGGAAGTACTCGCCCGCCACCGCGCCGCCTATCCCGAGCGCACGGCCAACCTCGCCGTCTTACCCTCCGGCGGCCAATACCAGTGGCGCAACGACGGCGAAGCCCATCTGTTTACGCCCGAGTCCATCCATCATCTGCAAAAAGCCGTGCGCACCACCAGCCTCGCGGCCTTCCGCGGCTATTCGAAAATCGTCAACGAACAGGGCACCAAGCTGTGCACGCTCCGCAGTCTGCTTGAGTTCAAATCTGCCACCGCGATTCCGCTCGAAGAAGTCGAGCCCGTCGAGGCGATCATGAAACGCTTCAAGTCCGGCGCCATGTCCTACGGCTCCATCTCCGCCGAGGCGCACGAGACGCTCGCGATCGCGATGAACCGCATCGGCGGCAAGTCCAACACCGGCGAAGGCGGCGAAGATCCCGCCCGTTTCATCCCGATGGCCAACGGTGATTCGAAGAACTCCGCCATCAAGCAGGTCGCCTCCGGCCGCTTCGGCGTCACCAGCGAATACCTCACCAACGCCAAAGAAATCCAGATCAAGATGGCCCAAGGCGCCAAGCCCGGCGAAGGCGGCCAATTGCCCGGCGCCAAAGTGTATCCTCCGATTGCGAAGACTCGCGGCACCACCGCCGGCGTCGGCCTCATCTCCCCTCCGCCCCACCACGACATCTACTCAATCGAGGATCTCGCGGAGTTGATCCACGACTTAAAGAACGCCAACCGCCACGCGCGCGTGAGCGTGAAGCTCGTCTCCGAAGTCGGCGTCGGCACCATCGCCGCCGGCGTCGCCAAGGCGCACGCCGACGTCGTCCTCATCTCCGGTTACGATGGCGGCACCGGCTCCTCCCCGCAGACCTCCATCACGCACGCCGGCCTGCCTTGGGAACTCGGCCTCGCCGAGACCCACCAGACGCTGGTTTTGAATAACCTGCGTTCGCGCATCGCCGTCGAGACCGATGGCCAGCTCAAGACCGGCCGCGACGTCATCATGGCCGCGTTGCTCGGCGCCGAGGAGTTTGGTTTCGCGACCGCGCCACTGGTTGCCTCGGGCTGCATCATGATGCGCGTTTGCCATCTAAACACCTGTCCGGTGGGCGTTGCCTCCCAGGACCCACGCCTCCGCGCGCGATTCGCCGGCAAGCCCGAACACATCGTCAATTTCATGACGTTCGTCGCCACCGAGGTCCGCGAGCTCATGGCCCAGCTCGGCTTCCGCACCATCGAGGAGATGGTCGGCCGCACCGACCGCCTTGAAGCGCAACGCGCCGTCACGCATTGGAAAGCCAAGGGCCTGGACTTCTCGAAAATCCTCTACTCGCCGGACGTCGGCCCCGAGGTCGGTCGCTTCTGCTCCATCAAGCAGGATCACGGCCTCGATAAGAGCCTCGACCTCACGACCCTCCTCGGCCTCGCCCAGCCCGCGATCGACCGCGGCGAAAAAGTCATCGCCGAATTGCCGATCAAAAACGTCAACCGCGTGGTCGGCACCATCACCAGCTACGAAATCACCAAGAAACTCGGCGCCAAGGGCCTCCCCGAGGACACCATCCGCTTCCGATTCAAAGGCTCCGCCGGCCAAAGCTTCGGCGCCTTCGTTACGCGCGGCATGACGCTCTCCATCGAGGGCGACGCCAATGATTATTTTGGCAAAGGTCTCTCCGGCGGCAAACTCATCGTGCACCCGCCCGCCAACGCCGGGTTCAAGGCTGAGGACAACATCATCATCGGCAACGTCGCCCTCTACGGCGCCACCGCCGGCGAGATCTACGTCAACGGCCGCGCCGGCGAGCGCTTCGCCGTCCGCAACTCCGGCGTCACCGCCGTCGTCGAGGGCGTGGGCGACCACGGCTGCGAATACATGACCGGCGGCCGCGTCGTCGTGCTCGGCCCCACCGGCCGCAATTTCGCGGCCGGCATGTCGGGCGGCATCGCCTACGTGCTCGACCTGACGGGCAAATTCGCCGAGCAGGCCAACCTCTCGATGGTCGGGCTCGAAAAAGTTGAGACCAAGGCCGAGATCGCCGAACTGCGCGCCATCATTGAGCGCCACGTCGGCTACACCGGCAGCGCCCGCGGTCAACAGGTGCTCGCCGCCTTCGAAACGTTTGGGCCGAAATTCGTCAAAGTCTTCCCGAAAGACTATAAACGGATGCTCGGCTGTATTGAGAAAGCCGAAGCGCAAGGTCTTACCGGCGAAGAAGCCATCATGGCCGCCTTCGAAGAAAACGCCCGCGACCTCTCACGCGTCGGCGGCAACTAAACCCTCAAGCCTCTCTCGCAAAAAGCACCTTCCTCCCATGGGCAAACCCACCGGCTTCATCGAATACCTCCGCGAACTTCCCCTCGACCGCTCCCCGCTTGAGCGCACCAAGGACTGGAAGGAGTTCCACGTCCACATGGAGGACAAAAAACTGCGCAACCAGGGCGCGCGCTGCATGAACTGCGGCGTCCCGTTTTGCCACACCGGCAAACTCGTGAGCGGCATGGCCAGCGGTTGCCCGATCAACAACCTCATCCCCGAGTGGAACGATCTGGTTTACCGCGGCCTCTGGAAGGAAGCCCTCGACCGGCTCCACAAGACCAACAACTTCCCGGAATTCACCGGCCGCGTCTGCCCCGCTCCGTGCGAAGGCTCCTGCGTGCTCGGCATCAACAACCCGGCCGTCACGATCAAGAACATCGAAGCCGCCATCACCGATCGCGGCTGGGAAGAGGGTTGGGTCTTTGCCGACCAACCCAAGGTGCGCACCGGTAAGAAAGTCGCCGTGATCGGCTCCGGCCCCGCCGGGCTCTCCGCCGCCGAGCAACTCAACAAGGCCGGCCACACCGTCACGGTCTTCGAGCGCGCCGACCGCCCCGGCGGCCTCCTCATGTATGGCATCCCCAACATGAAGTTGGACAAAAAAGAAGTCGTCCTGCGCCGCATCAAGCTGATGGAAGACTCCGGCATCAAATTTATCTGCAACGCCACCGTCGGCGACAACGTCGAGCCGCAGATTTTTCTCAAAGAATACGACGCCACCGTTTTCTGCACCGGTGCCACGCAACCGCGCGATCTTCCCATCGAGGGCCGCAACCTCAAGGGCGTCCACTTCGCGATGGAGTTCCTCACCGCCAACACCAAGGCCGTCTTAAACGGCGGCGCCGACCACGCCGCGATCCACGCCCTCGGCAAAGACGTGATCGTAATCGGCGGCGGCGACACCGGCACCGATTGCGTTGGCACCTCGATGCGCCACGGCTGCAAGAGTATCGTCCAAATCGAAATCCTGCCCAAGCCCCCGCTCGAGCGCACCGCCGACAATCCCTGGCCCGAATGGCCCAAGACCTACAAGATGGACTACGGTCAGGAAGAAGCCGCCGCTAAGTTTGGCGCCGACCCCCGCGTCTATCTGACGACGGTGAAAAAATTTAACGGCGACCTCGCCGGTAATCTCCAGTCGATCGTCACCGTCGAGATCAAGTGGGAGAAAAACGAAAAGGGTCAGTTCATCCCCAAAGAACAGCCCGGCACCGAAAAAGTTCGCCCCGCGCAACTCGTCTTGCTCGCGATGGGTTTCCTCGGGCCGGAACAAGCGCTCATCAAAGAAATCGGCCTCGAGACCGACACCCGCTCCAACATCAAAGCCGAGCACGAGAACTACACGACGAGCATCAAGGGCGTCTTCGCCGCCGGTGATTGCCGCCGTGGTCAGAGTCTCGTCGTCTGGGCCATCAATGAAGGCCGGGGCGCCGCGCGCGAGTGCGACCGCTACCTGATGGGTTCGACCGATCTGCCGTAATGGGTTTCTACTGCTGCGCCGCGCCGCGCCGCGCGGCGAGCGATCACGCCACCGCGCGGATCGTCTGCAGCGCCGGACCGCCGCGGCCCGGGAGCATCACGCTCTCGCCTGGTCGTCGACCCGTGAGTTGCCGGCCAAGCGGCGAGGCTGCCGTCACGACCAGCACCGTCACGCCATCAAGGGTGAGCTCGAGCCCGCCGCGTTGCGGCCCAAGAAAATAGAGCGTCGGTTGCCCGCGCACCTCAAGGGTCACAAGCGCACCGGTAGCAATGGCATCCTCGGGCCCAAATGCCGGCAGCGCGAGCGATTGATACGCGCCGATGGCGGCCCCGAGTTCAGTGGCGAGTTTCGCCTGCCCAGCCGCCAGATAAGCGGCGGACTGGCTGCGCATATCGTATTTGTCCTCGGCGCGGTTTTCCTCGTCGGTGGCCTCGGCGTGGGCGTCGTGCGCCGCGGCGGTAAGGGTGGCCAGTTCGGCCTCGAGTTGGGCGAGAATGGCCCGGCGCAGCGCGGCTTTATCCATGGTGAAGGACATTGTCAGGGGTTGCGCGCGCGGGCCGCAAGCCGCGCTTTTGCTGGCGCGGGCGCGTAGACTGCGTTTGTTTTCTGCCGTGCCCTCGAAACCCATCCCCGGCTCCTCCGGCGAAATCCTCACGAGCCTGCCTTCGCCGTATGTGCCGCATGCGGCTACGGGCCTGCTCCATCTGCCGCGGTTTCTCGCCAAATGCCGCTACGTGAAAGAGCACGGCGCGCTGCCCGCCAGCTACGCGAAAAATTACAAACGCGGCATGGATAAATTCTTGTGCCTGCATCTCGGGGTCGATCCCGCCGCCGTGGAAACCATCGTGCACGAATGCCTCGAGGCGGGCTTGCCCGATGCGGAGCGCGATCGTCGCTTACTCGCACTTTTCCCCGCCGATCTGCGCGTGGCCAAGTGGAACCGGGAGTACGTGCAAAAAGGCATGACTCTTTCCGGCCGCGATTTTCTAAAAACTGCGCTCACCAACATGGGCTGCGCCGAGCGCACCGAACAGATCATCTGCGTCGCCGACCTGATGGACTTCGACGAAGGCCGGATCGAATAAGCGACGATCTTGTTTTGCGGATTTCCTCGCGTCCCCGCCCGCCCCTGGTTCCTCCTTCACCATGGTCAAAGGTCAGAAAGTCGTCTGCATCAACGACACGTTTTCCAGTTTCATCCGCGCGCTCTACAAACAGCTCCCGGTCAAGGGCAACACGTACACGATCCGCGAGGTCTTCCTCGGTCGCGAGAAAATCGTGAAAGGCGGCGAGAGCGCCACCGTCGGCCTCTTGCTCTCCGAACTCACCAACCCGCCCGATCCTTTTCACCAAGGCCAACAAGAGCTCGGTTTCACCTCGGAACGCTTTGCCCCGATGGAAGAACTGCCCCCGGAAGAAGCCTCCGCTGAAATCGGCGAACTCGCCGGCGCCGGCGCCGAAAAACACCAAGGCGGTTTCTGGTCGAACTAAGCTCGAACCCACGCCCGCCTACGCGCGCTTTTACTTTCTCCATGAAAACACCCCACCTCCTCCGCTTCATCGCCCTCTTCAGTCTTTTCGGCTGCCTCGCTTCCGCGCAGCCCACGCCGGACACGACCGCTTACGAGCTGCGCACCTACACGGCCACGCCCGGTAACCTCGACAAATTGCTCGCGCGTTTCCGCGACCACACGCTGCGCATCTTCGAGAAACACGGGATGAAAAATATCGGCTACTCTGTCCCCACCGACCAAGCCAACGGCGCAGGCGAGAAACTCGTTTACCTCATCGCGCACACCAGTCGCGAGGCCGCGAAGCAGTCGTGGAAAAATTTCAGCGCAGATCCCGAGTGGAAAGACGTGAGTGCGAAAAGCCAGGTCGGCGGCAAAATCGTCGCCAAGGTAGAATCGGTTTTTCTGACCGCTACCGATTTTTCTCCTGTCCCCGCCCAGTACCAAGGCGCGCCGCGGCTCTTCGAATTGCGCACTTACACGACGCCCGTTGGAAAAATCGCCGCCCTCGATGCGCGCTTCCGCGACCACACGATGGCGCTCTTCGCGAAACACGGGATGACTAACCTCGGTTATTATCACCCCACCGACGCCGACAAAGGCGCCGGCCAGACCTTGATCTATTTTCTCGCCCACGCGAACCGCGCAGCCGCGACTAAATCTTGGGCCGCTTTCCGCGCCGATCCCGTATGGGTCGCCGCGAAAGCCGCCTCCGAAAAAGCCGCGGGCGGTCCGATCACGATCAGCGATGGCGTTAAATCTGTTTTCCTCGCGCCGACCGATTTTTCGCCGATCAAGTGAGATCGGGCGGGGGCGCGCGGCAGAATCGTTCAGGTCTGCGACCTGCAGCACCCAAGAACCACAATGCAATTTGGTGAAGCTCGGCTTGGATCCGATTTACAATCCCAGATCTACGCCGATACGGGCCTACAAAATATTTGTCACGGGGACCCTAGCTGGTGGTCCTCGTATCGTTGGCCTAGCCGAGCGAAGGCCTTCGGATCATGGCCGACAATAACCGCCTCCATACCATCGGCAATCGCGGCCAGCCACGCATCGTTTTCACCCATTCGCTGATCAGCGCCTCGCTGGTTCAACGCAACGCGATCGCTATGCTGCTTACCTATCGTTTGCTACCGAAACGCGCGGAAGGCCTCACGAACGGCTACGGCATCTTCAGCGCCCTCCACTACCTCCGCATACGTGACAGGTGATACCCAAAGGTCGGCGCCGGAATTTCGCGCAATCCAAGCACGAGCTGGACCGCGCCGATGGGCGGCCACCTCGTTGAATAGGTCGATGACAAAAGAGGAATCGAGAAGGCATCGTTTCATTTGCGTGGCGATATTCGCAGTCGCTCGTCACCCGCATGTCGATGGGCCCACACGAGCAAATCAGCTCCGGTCACGATTTCCTCGTCGCGAATCAACTTGCGCACAAAAGTAGCTTTTTTCATCCCCGCGCGCTTTGACCGCTTAGCGAGGATTCCTTGCTCTTCTTTGCTTAAACGAACGGTCAGGACGGCAGGCATAGTATTTCTTTTGTATGTCATTTTTTACGTGTATTAACCCACTTCGACGCCGAGGTAACGCGGGACGATCTGAAACGAGTGAGACGGGGCGCGTGATTATGTGTGGACAATATGTAGATTATTTGTAGATTTTCCTCATGCCAACCACCCTCGAACGTCCGAAGACAAGGACTCAAAAACTGCACCTCAAGCGGTCCGCCGCTAAGGCGAGCGTTCTCAACGGGCGAACGATAACGGCGCCCCCGGTGAGCGGGAGTATGCCCCTCACCAGCGCGAACCAGATTCGTGACCAGATCGCGATCCTGCAGAAGCAACTGGCGAGTCTGCAAGTGGCCGAAGCACCCAAGGTAATTTTACCGGAACTGCATGACGAAAAATCCGGCCGGATCGACGCCTTGAGGGTCGCCGAATTCATGGGCGTGGCACTCAAACCCCTCGCGGAAGGGCTGAGGCTGAACTACAAGGCGGTGCATCGTAATTCATCGGCGGCCAGTTTTCAGGAATCACTCAGGCCGGTAAAACGCTCGCTGGAATTGCTCCACGAGTTCTTTGGCCCAGCGGAGGCGATTCGCGTCTGGCTCAACACGCCGCACCCCGATCTCGACGGCACCACGGCCTTGGAGACGATTTTGGAGGGCAAGGCATTCGCGGTCAGCCGAATCCTCGGGAACGCGTGGAATGGGGTGCCGGTCTGATGCTACCACCGCCGGTCCTGTGTGCTGTCTTGGCCAAGCTCAAACTGGTGACAGTTCACGGGCCGTGGTGGCGCGTCGTGGCATTTCGCTTTCTGCTCAAGAAGCCGGCGGATCCGCTCTACGCAGCAGGCTCTAAAATCGACGGCGCTCGGTTCACGCCCAAGGACGGTTTCGACTCGCTTTATCTCACCGGCGATCAGGTGACAGCGCTCGCCGAGGTTAACAGCCTCGTGTTGCTGCCGGGCGGGCCAAAGTCGGTGCCAATACCGCCTTGCACCTTGTTCGCCGTCGAAGAGGAGTCGTCAGTCGAGTGCTTGATCTCACGGACGCGGCAACGCTGGCAGCGCTGGGCACCGACGAACAGGAGATGACCGGACCCTGGGCAACCCTGTTAAGTCCACCGACCCAAATTATGGGACAGCTCGCCTACGACACGGGTTTGGTGGCAGGCATCCAATACGGCTCCGCCAAACACGCCGGGAAGAAAAATCTAGTCGTCTTTCCCGACCGGCTGATATCCCTGAAGACGAACTATCTCGAAGTCCATGACCCCGATGGGAATCTGACGCAGCGCCTCGGCGCCTGACGGCAACAATCCACATCCATCTATTTCAGGCCCATGCTGCTAAACCCGAACGCCGAAGTTGAAGCAGAGGTCGACGTGGTGAAGGGACGTAGGGCAAAGAGGTTGGATGAAAATCGAGCCGTCGGATGAAGCCCCCAAAGCAGCCCTCGCTGGATTTACGCCGCTGTTCGGCGGCGCGAAAATCGTGCTGGCGGAAACGCCGAAGGCGGTGACGCCGTTTGGCGGGCCGGGTAGTTTCATCGCGTATCTTCAGCAGATCGGATTCGGCCGGCGCGCGGCGCAAACGATCTCGGCCGGCGCCAGCCCTTGACGTTTTTATCCCGCCTCTCGCCCCTTTGACGCGCTCAACTTCGGCGTTCGGGTTAAAATCGGTCCCCTCCGACCTCCCCCGCTTATGCTGACTCAATGGCGGGACACTACACTAGCGTCTCGGCGCGTGGGCTGGCCTCATTGGGGTGCCGGTCCGTCGGACTTGCGTGGCACAAGAACCACGGGCTCAAGGTAGTGAACGTCCACTGGCTGGATCTCTTTCCGGAGCAGCTGGAGGAGGGCACGGCCGACATATCGGCCGTTCTCAAATACCTGGTGCTCCATCGTGGTGAGCGGAGGGTCGCAAAACGCGGATAAGCTCGAATTGCCGTACCCGATCACGGACACATCGCTCCCGATGGAAAGACCGGCTTCCCGGCACGCCGCGATCGCCCCGAATGCCATCGAATCGGTCGCGCACACAAAAGCGGTCGGTGCGGGACGCCGAATCAGCAGCGAGCGGCAGAGTTCGTGCCCGGCCCCCTCTGTCAGGTCGCCGTGAAGCATCCACGTCGGATCCGCCTTCAGCTTGCGACTCGCGAGCGCTCGCACGTAGCCCCGGCGGCGGAACTGGGCGAACGAGTATTCCTCAGGTCCGTTGATCAGCGCGATCCGTCGGTGCCCGAGATCAAGCAGCCGGGTCGTCGCCAGATGAAATGCTTTTTCGTTATCGGTGTCCACCCAAGCGTAGGGTTGGTCCGACTCCGTTCGACCATAGGTGACGAACGGCATTTTCGCCGCGCGGGCAAGTTCCAGACGCGCATCGTGCACCCGCGTGCGCACGATCAGCAGCCCGTCGACCCAGCCGCCACGGATGAAGTTCTCAAAAAGCGCGGTCTCGCGGGCGTCGTCGTACTTCGCCTGCATCGAGGCCAGAAGGTGGTAACCCGCTGGTTCGATCTCGGTCACCACTCCTCCGAGCAGGCTCGAATACATCGAGTCAACGGCCTGCCCCGTGCTGCCCGTCGCGGGCAGGATGACCCCAATGGCCAAAGTCTTGCCCGCGCCGAGACGGCGCGCGCTGGGGTTGGGGCGGTATCCGATAGCCTTGGCGCGGAGGACGACCCGCTCGCGCGTCGCGGCGGAAACGTCTTCGTAGCCGTTGAGCGCACGCGACACCGTTGAGATCGACAGACCGAGATTTTTCGCGAGGAGGACAATCGACATGAGACGGCAATATACTATGAACAGCGGAAATGCGGGGCAGGCAAGGAACCCGTGACCAAACCGCCGAATTTCTAGAAGGAGACGTTGCTTGACAAAAACGTTTTTGTCAAAAAAGCTTTTTCTATTACCCTCATCTCCGCGTCGACCCAGCCCTTTTCCCCCGATTTCGCCGTTCCGGCAGGGGCATTGGGCTGGGGTCGGTGCTCGAATGCCAAAAACTACTTCGCTGGGTGCTTATTGGGTCCGACCCAACCTTTGTTCTGCCGCTGGCTTAGCCTCCGCACCCGTTCCGAGAGACCCGGGATCTTCCGCGATGAAGGCCTGGAGTGGCGCGGCTCGTGGGGAAGACCGCGCAATCGTCCTCATCAACGGTTGAGCACCAAGAGTCCCTCTGCCGCGCTGCGGGTCAGTCGTGGGTGGTCTGATTTGGGTCGGACACGCTTCAGGTCCGCCTCGGGCAATTAATTCGCGTCACGTCCCCCGCCATGTTCGCCGCTGCCACCGCCACGCTCGATCGCAATTGGCGCGACGGCTATACGCTGCCCTCGCCGAACCTCTATCCCTTTCAGTGGAATTGGGACGCTGGATTTATTGCGCTCGGTCTGGCTCACGTGCGGCCTGAACGTGCCATCTCCGAACTCCGTAGCGTGTTCCGCGGCCAGTGGCGCAACGGAATGGTGCCCCATATTGTGTTTCACCGTCCGGCCGATAACTACTTTCCGGGCCCTGAGGTGTGGGGCACCGACCAGGTCACTTCGCGTCCGGTCGGGGTTCGCACTTCGGGGATTACCCAGCCGCCGGTCTTCGCCTTCATTGTTGAACGGATTTCTTCGCTGCCCTTGGGCCGGACGTCGGAGTGGGAGGCATTTCGACGCGAGATTTTCCCATCGTTGGTGGCCCAACATCGCCACCTTTACCGCAACCGCGATCCGCTCGGCGAGGGCTTGGTCTACATTCAACATAACTGGGAGGCCGGCACCGACAACTCGCCCGTTTACGACGCGGCGCTGGAGGCGATCGACCTGACGCACGCTCGGGACGTCTCGAGCTTGCGGCGCGACAACCGGAAGGTCGCGGCCGCCCATCGTCCAACCGACGTCAACTATCGCCGCTATCTGGCGTTGGTCGATCTCTTCAACGCGTGCGGCTACCGGGACGCGGAAATTGCGGAACGTTCCCCGTTCCTGATCCAGGATGTGCTCTTCAACTCCGTGCTGGCGCGTTCCAATCTGGCGCTGCTCTCGATGGCGCGCGAACTGAATGCCGATGCGGCAACGGTAGGCGAAATCGAGCGGTGGCATGAAAAAACGTCCGCTGCAATCAACGAGAAATTCTGGGATGCCGAGCGTGGCTTCTATTTCCCGTACGATCTCCGCGCGGGTCGCCGGATCACGATCAAGACCGCATCGGGCTTCATGCCTCTGTTCGCTCGGGTCTGCGATGCCGCGCAGCAGCGGGCGCTGGCCCATCACCTTACTTCTTCGTTCGCACCGAGCGCGGCCTGGCTCCTCTGTCCTTCGGTGGCGCCGGACGAGCCGACGTTCGACCCGGTGAGGTACTGGCGCGGCCCCGTGTGGGTGAATGTGAACTGGATGCTCCACCATGGTTTGCGCCAGGCCGGCTTGGGCGATCTGGCCGAGCGAGTCCGGTCCGACACGCTGCGTGTCCTCGGCGCCGCTGGCCACTGGGAATACTTTGACCCGCGCCCCGGCATCGACTCATCGGCGCTCGGCCTCGGCACCGATGAGTTTTCATGGAGCGCCGCCTTGGCCCTCGACTTTCAGCGCAATCCCGCCGCGTTCTGACGCGGAGTTCATCGGCGGATTCTCCCTTAGAAGGGATGGAGGAACTCCGCCGCGCTGAAGCCCCGATCAAGCCGGCTCCATGTCAGCTCTTGCGGCGCGGGCCAGTTCGGTGATCGCGGCGGCGTAGGCGGACGCGATCTGGGCGTGCCACTGGCGCCCCTTCTCCACCGTGCCAGCCGTGGCGTCGCCCATCACGCCGGATCGGGACAGGTCGGAGGTGATCCATGCCATCGTCGCCGGGGCGCGCTCGGGACGAAGGTCTCTCTGGGAATCGGCCAGGCCGCAGTATTCGCTGACGGCGGAAGTCATGTCGACGTGACTTCCAGCGGTAGCCTGCATCAGGGCGGTTTCCAGCGTGTTGGCATGGTACCCGTACGTCATTTCCTGGGCGCTCAACCCGAGATCGACCTTCGGGGCCAGCACACCGCAGCGAAGTCCGAGCGCAGCCGAGATTTCGCGGAGGGTGTAGGTGATGACGGCGGAGTTTCCACCGTGGGTGTTGATCACGGCGACATGGCGGAACCCCCACGCGCAGAGCTGACGTGCCTGTACCAGCAGGAGCCCGCGCAGGGTGTCCTTTGAAATCGAGAGCGTTCCGGGAAATCCTGTGTGCTCGTTACTCTTGCCGACGGTAATGGGGGGCGCGACGTAGCAGGGTACGTCGCTTGCCAACAGGGGGATCGCGCTCTCCAGCCAGACTTGGCCGAGGAATGAGTCGACGGCCACGGGCAGGTGAGGTCCATGCTGCTCGATCGCGCCGGTCACGATGATCACCGGAGCCCACTTCTTGTCGGTAAGACCCGCGATCTCGCGGGGTGTCATCGCGGTCAGGTAGCGCGACCGGTAGGAGGGGAAAGGGGTGATGGGTTTCGAACTCATGGTGGCGGCGCCTTCAGATTTGCGCGGGAAGGACCTTTCCCCCGTTGTCCAGTGGAGCGCGGACGTTGATCTCGCCCAGCAGTCCGAGCAATTTCCCGGCCGCCGCGGCTAGGAGCGGTGCACCCGCGGCGCACGCGGCCGCCAGTGGCAACGGGGGATCCAGTAGCGGCAGTACAGCCTCGTCACCCCAGCGGCGCGCGGCGGGAGCGGTTACGCCGACCGCGGGGGCCTCGGGCTCTTGGCCAGTCAGGGCGGTGACGAGGGTCTGAAACTGGCCGCGGGACTGGCTGCGCGTCGGGTGGAGGTCGAGTCCCAGCCCGCTCAGGCTGATGCGAAAGAGCTGCAGGCCCAGCGCGATCCGGTTATCGCGCGCGACGACGGCGATGAACTCCTCGTTCCAAGGACTGGAGTTATACAGGACGACCTTTCGGAAGCCGGAGGCCGAGACGGAAGCTAGAAGCTCCGTCAGCAACCCATGTGCTAGAGGCGGATCCACCGCGAACGCGCAGCCGGCATCCGGTCCGAGCACAAAACGCACGGGGGGCAGCACCAGCAACTTGAGATGAGCGGGTCGTTGCAATGAAGCTTCGCGCAGTACGCTCATCAGCACAGTCTCCTCGGCATCCAGTGAATGGCCGAGACCCCAATCGGCGCTGCCGGCCAGAGGGATCACGACGACGGTTCGCTCGCGATCAGGCCAGCGGTGAAACTCGGGCCAGCGATGCCACGGCCAGAAGGTCGCGTCGTCGGCAATGCAGAGCGGCGTGACGGGTGCGGTCGAGCTCATGAAACGGCGGTAATTTCGATTTCCACGCAGCAACCTGGGCGGGCGAGTCCCTTGACCTCGATGAGGGTGCTCGCGGCCATGGATCCGCCTAGGTACCGGTTGCGTACCGCGGAGAACTTGGGAAAGTCGTCCATATTCGTCAGGTAGGTCTGCGCGCGCACGACGTGATCCAACGTCATGCCCGCGGCCTGCAGGATTTCTCCCAACAGCTTGAAAACGTACTCGCTCTGCGCGGTCGCGTCGCCGGGAGCGATGACGTTGCCGGAGGGATCAACTGCGAGCTGCCCGGTCGCGTAGAGCGTCTTCACGCCCGCATTCTCCAGCAGGATGCCGGGGCTGTAGGCACCTCGCGGTTTGGCGAAGCCGGTGGGATAGACGAGGGTCTTCTTCATCATGGTGGAGGGTTTCTGGGCGAAAAAATGTACAGCGTCATCCAGCAACCTCGTCGTCGCGCTGATTCAGAAAGATCAAAATGAGGGCGAAGACGATGAACATCCGAGCCGCGGCAGTTTGCCCGTTCCACGTGGCCGACTGCCACATGAGAAACCACTCACCGCCGACGATGATGAAGGCAATCAACCACTGGAGTAGGCTCAACGTGAGGCCCGCCGCGGCCAGGGAGGTGGCTTTGCGCCAAACGTCCGCCGACTTGGCGCGCGCATTCCACATGCGACCCGTGGCGACTGCCAGCAGGACTCCAGCCACCAACTCCCAGACAATGATCAGAGCGTAGAATACATGATGGATGATCGGCGACGTCATCGCGCGCCACATCCCGCGGTTGCCCGGGAAGGTCGTGTCCATGGAAAGCACGTGTCGCACAAACTCGAAATTCGAACCGTAGTCCGTAAGATTGTTGAAGACAATAATCAGCAGGAAGCAGGCTGAGGAAGCCACCAGTGAAACCTTGGCAAGACGGATGAGCATCGGTGGAGAGGATTAACGATCGTTGAGCTCCGCGAAGTCGGGGACCTGTGGGCGGTGAATCTCCTCGGCTTCGATGCAGAGCCGAGATGCGCTCGGGCGACTCAGGAGTTCGCTGAAGCGGTGGGCCTCGAGCACCAGCAGATGCGCCGCAGCCCCCGGCTCGATCCGGCCATGGTCGGGAAGACCGATCAGGTCCGCAGCGGTGCGGGTGACGACGCGAACGGATTCCTCCAGACGTGCATCGAGATGCGCGAGTCGCACGCTTTGCGCATAAACCTCGGCGAGGTTGTAGTCGCCGAACGCGTGGAACGCGTCGCGCACATTGTCGCTGGCGCAGGCCACCGGGATACCCGCATCCATCAGATCGTGCACCAGCGTCAGTCCCCGCCAGAATGGAGTGCGGGGAAAGGGTCCGGTGGCAGCCCGGCGGTCCTGGAGGTACAGATTGCAATCGGGGAGCGAGATGACGCCGATTCGCGCCTCCCGGACCAGCTCGATCGTGGATCGGGCGCGGGCGTGATCCTGCACCGACAGGCTGCAGCAATGGCCGCAGACCACCGGCAGGCTGAAACGGTTCCGCAGGACCGCCTCGGCCACGAGCCGGAGACACTCCGCCTGCGGGTTGCCGCTTTCGTCCACGTGGAGATCCACCCCGACGCCGCGCTCCCGCGCGATCGCGAGCAGGCGGTCGAGTTGGGCGGGCAGCTCTGCGGACATCAGGAGAAAGCCGCCCAGCGCGCTCGCCCCGTGGTGGAGGGCGAGGTTGGCCAGCCTTTCTGCCTCCGCGGCAAGGTAGTCTCCGCTGCCGCACAGCGGCACGGTCTGAAGCGTGATGCGACCCGCCCACTGTCGGCGGAGCTCAGCCATGACGGCGTGGCTGCGTTCCCCCCACTGGGCGCTGGTGTCGACATGCGTCCGGATCACCCGCGTACCGTGCGCCCAGGCGGAGCGCAGCGCGAAGCCGGCTCGACGATGCAGATCAGCTTCGGTCCAGTGCGCCTTGTCATCCGCCAGGGCCTGCAACGCCCCCGCGAAGGTGCCGGACCGGTTGGGCGCTCGGTGCCAGGTATGGGTCTTGTCGAGGTGCACATGGGCGTCCACGAAGCCGGGAAACACCAGGGATCCGCCCGCGTCGAACTCGCGGGCCAAGGGCTTGAGACCGAGGCCGCCGGTATCGGTGTCGGCGACGGCGGTAATCCTAGTTCCCTCGATCGCCACATCGCAGAGCACGGTTGGCTCCAGGGGATCGACGGGCGTGCCAGCGGGACGGGCGGCAAGCAGGGCAGCGGGAACGCGGGCGCGGCGGACGATGAGCATCGGGATGAGAGTAGCAGCGCGAACCCCACGCTGCGGGGGAAGGAAGAATCGAGTCGGCGTTAGATTGCTTGACAAAAACGTTTTTGTAAAGTTTCCAGTTCTCATTTTATTGCTGGTTTTGCGGAAAACACCCCAATCAAATGCGCCGCCGTGCCTCACCCCCCCTTTTTTTTGCAAGAACCGGAAACGTTTTTGTAATTTGGCATCATACGTGCGGTGGCACGGTTCCGTAGGAGCGAGCCCTGCTCACTAAAAAAACCGTCCCCATGACCCATCCCCCTGAGTCGCCGCGTGTCGTGTGCCCTGGCCAGGGCCGGTCAGCGGATCGACCGGGGGCACGTCAGGCCCGGGCTTTCGCCGGACTTCCGCCGGCACGACCCGGTCCGACGGCGCCGCCGTGGCCCCCATCTTGCCCACCGGCACATCAGATGGCCCCTAAGATCATATAGCCGCTAAATATACACCCAATGAAAATGACAAAGACCACAAAAACCACCCGCGCCGGCATCCTGCTTGCGCTTGCCAGCACGCTCCCGGTCGCGCTGTTTGCCCAGACTGCCCCCAAAGCCTCCGGCACTTCCGGCGGCATCACCGAACTCGAGAAGTTCATCGTCACCGAGTCCGCCGCAGCGGCCGCCGGCGGTCTGATGCCCACCTCACGGGCCAGCGATTCCGTCTTCGGCTCGGCAAAATCTATTCTTGATATCCCCCGCTCGGTTACCGTGTTGACCCCCGAGCTCATGCAGAAACTCGGCGTCCGTAATTTTGACGACGTCGCCCGTGTGATTCCCGGCGGCGAGCGCCCCAACTTCTACGGCGTGCCCGGCACCCCGTTCATCCGCGGCGACTTCGCCGGCACCTTCTTCAACGGCATGCAGCGCGCCTTCCAACGCAATGAAATGCCCACGTCGTTCGGCTCACTTGACGGCATGGACATCGTGCGTGGTCCCGCACCCGGCACCTACGGCCCGACCCAAGGCGGCGGCTATATCAACTTTCTCCCGAAGTCGCCTTACTTCGACAAATTCCGCGGGTCCATCCGCACCACCGTCGGCTCCCACGACTATTTCAACTCCCAGCTCGACGTCGGCGGCCCGATTCTCGCCTTCGGCAAGCCCATGGCTTACCGTATCTCGCTCACCAGTCAGAATGCCGGTTCTTACTACAAGAACGTGAAGAACGACTACAACTCGCTCTACGGCGCCCTCAAAGCTCAGATCGCCCCGGACGTTTCCTTGTTCACCGGCGCGGAATACTACAACTACAAGTCCAACGAAAACGCCGGCTGGAATCGCGTCACCCAGGACCTGCTCACTAACGGCAACTACATTGTCGGCGAAGCGATCGACCGCAGGAGCGCTGCGGCCGGCGGCTACGTCCTCCCCGGAGCGGTTCCCTTCATCGGTTTTGGCGGCGCGGCGGCGACCATCGGGAACAATCTTTTCGACAATAGCGGCGGCGCGATCATCCCGCCCGCCAGCTATGTCGCGACACTTTCGCCTCAGCTGCAAGCCCTGCTCAACCCTACGACCGGCGCCTACACCTCCGCGTTTTTCAATGCGGGCGGTAAAGCCCTCACGACGAAAATCACGGGCGACCAAGTGGTCGCCGACCCCGGCGACTTCGCAAATGCCCAGAATTTCCTCTACTTCGCGGACCTCGTAAACACCCGCTCCTCGACGCTCACCCTGAAGAACCAGTTCATTATCGACTGGATCGAAAGCGAGAAGGTTTCCTCATACGGTTACGCGTTCAACATGAAGCAGTTTATCGTCGAAAACAAGATTACCGTTGATCAAAAATTCAACGGCATTCTCTCAAGCCTGGCCTCTGGCGGATCGATTCGCTATAGCTGGGCCCAACAGCTCCAAGACTTTGCGGCCGAGCCTTTCTCCCGCCGCGACATCAGCCAGAAGCAAATCAGCGCCAATTCGGTCATTCTCACCGGTCCCCAGCGCCCGCTTTTCGGCGACACCCGCAATCTCTGGTCCCAAGGCGCCAGCACTGATCTCTACCAGCTCGCGCTTTTCAGCGTCGGCGAACTCAAATTCTCCGATGCTTTCAGCACGTTCGTTTCGGCCCGTGTCGAGGGAGCCAGCTTCAAAAACACCATCCCCGGTTCTTACGAGCGCAACGCCCGTCGGGGCCAGCAGGTGGCCAAAGGCGGCAAAAACTACTATATGGCCAGCGTGAATCCGGTCTACAAGATCTCGCCCAACGTCTCGCTCTACGCCTCCGGTGTTTACGGAACCGCACTCACCCCGTCCCAAGCCGGCACCGTCGCTTCCGAAGCCAACTTCGGTGAAACCGGTCTGGTTGAGGGCGGCGTCAAGGTCTCCCTGCTCGACAACACGCTCTTCGCCGGGCTTTCCGTCTTCGATTCCACCCGCCGCCGCTTCAATAACTTCACCAACGCCCAAGACGGTCTCCGTTCCCAAGGCGTGGAGCTTGAATCAACTTGGATGGTGACCAAACAGTTCTCCTTGATCGCCAACTACGGCGTAAAAGAAACCCAGCTCATCACCCGCCCCGGCTACCGCTACGGCGCGGCCCAAGATTACTACACGCCGTTGATTTCGGGCGGTCTTGCCATAGATTTCGGCGACGCCACTGGGCTGATCGCGAAGAACAACCCCGACGGTCTATTCGCCGGCTCGCCCCAAGGCTCCGCCAACCTCATCGCCAGCTACGATCTCGGCAACGGCATTGAAATCTCCGGCGGTCCCCGCATCCGCGGCAGCTACTACCACAACTACGAGCGCTCGCTCAGCCTTCCTTCGACGGTCATTTGGGGAGCCAACGTCTACTATCGCCGTGGCCAGATCCAAATCATGCTCGAGCTCACCAACATCACCAGCGAGGACTACTTCAACGGTTCCGACCCGGTCTTCGCGTCCAACACCATCATCACCAAAGCGCCCCCCATCCAGGGCAAGCTGAACTTCACCTACAAGTTCTGAGCGGATTGCGGTCTGGTCAGCGACCCCGGGTGGCGGGATCTTTCCCGCCGCCCTTTCGTCCCGCTACTGCACCCGGTACCATCCTCCCTATGAAGAATCGCCTCGAGTCACTGCGTGCCGAGTTGCGCGCCCTACTCGGCGCCGAGCAGGTGATCGACGGCGGGGACGCCCTGGCCGGGCTGTCGAAGGACTTCTACTGGTATTCCCCGGTCCTGCGCCGCCAACTGGATGGCAAGCAGGCTGACCTGGCGGTGCGACCCGGCTCGATCGATGATTTGCGCGCCGTGGTGAGGGCCTGCTTCCGCGCCGGGGTGCCGGTCGTTCCGCGGGGCGCGGGCACCGGGAACTACGGGCAGTGCGTCCCGCTGTACGGTGGCGTGGTGGTCGACCTGGCGCGGCTCGATCGCATCCACTCGGTGGCCGGCGGCGTGGTGCGGGCCGAGGCCGGGGCGCGGCTGGGCACCATCGAGGGAGTGGCCCGGGCCGCGGGCTGGGAGCTGCGGTGCATCCCGTCGACCTGGGTCAAGAGTACGATCGGCGGGTTCTTCTGCGGCGGGTCCGGCGGGATCGGCTCCGTCACGTGGGGCGGCATCAACGCCGGGGACAACGTCAAGTCCGTGACCGTGATGACCTGCGAGGAAGAGCCCCGGCTGCTGCGGCTGGAGGAGCGCGATTCGCTGCGGGCGCTGCACACCTACGGAACCACCGGTTTCATGGTCGAGCTTGAGATGCGGCTCGCACCGAAGCTCGACTACGAGCAGATCATCTTCAGTTCGCCGGACTGGGACCGGCTGCTGGATTGGACCGACGGGGTGGCGCGGGACGAGGCGTGGCAAAAGCGGCTGGTCACCCAGTTCGAGTGGCCCATCCCCTCGTATTTCAAACCACTGGCGAAGCATCTCAGATCCGGGGAGCACGCGTCCTTTCTGCTCGTGGCCCGCTCCCAGGCGGACGAGGTGATCGCCTCGTCCGCAGCGGCGGGCTTGGCGTGCGTCTACCGCCAACCGCTCCCGGATCCGCCGCGGCCGCCCTTCATCACGGATTACACCTGGAACCACACCACGCTGTGGGCGCTGAAGTCCGATCC
>CAMDRP010000030.1 GCA_945906965.1 Opitutus sp. GAS368
GGTGAACGAACACCGTGTCGATCTCCTCAGCGTCCACGGCCGCACGGTGAAAGAGATGTACCGCAGCGAAGTGCACTACGATTACATCGCACACGCTGTCTCGCGCGTGCGCTGCCCCGTGCTCGCCAACGGCAACGTCACGTCTCCGGTCGCCGCCGCGCGCATCGTGGGCGATACTCGCGCCGCTGGCGTCATGATCGGCCGACACGCCATCCGTAATCCCTGGATCTTCCGCCAATGCCGCGAGATTTTCGCCGGCCAAGCCGTCACGCCGCTTACGCTCGCCGATGTTCGCGACTACGTCGAACGCCTCTACCGCGCCACCCAGCGCCCGGATCTCGAAGAGCGTTACCACGTCAACAAGATGAAGAAGTACCTCAACTTCGTTGGCCAGAGCGTCGATGCCGACGGATCGTTTCTCCACGCCATGCGGAGGACGGAAACCGAGCGCGATCTCTTCCAGGTCTGCGACCAACACCTACTCACCGATTCCGCCCGCGCCTTCGCCCCCGAGCCATACCCCGGCGTCATCGCCCGCCCCAACTGCGAGACGCCCCATGCCGACGGTTGCTCGCTCGAGACGATCACGGCTTAAAAAACCAGCCGCTCGACCGTCCGCGCTATAGCAGCTTTTCGTATAATCTGCGCAGCAATTGCTTTTGACCGCTGCCTCTCGTGAAACTTAGCTGGCCGACTGCTAATTTCACCCCCTTAACTTATACCCATGTCCGCGAATCCCACCATCATCTACACCATCACCGACGAAGCGCCCGCGCTCGCCACGTATTCGTTCCTGCCGATCGTGCAGACTTTCACGAAACACGCCGGCATCGCCGTTGAAACCCGCGACATCTCCGTCGCCGCCCGCATCCTCGCGACTTTCTCCGACTTGCTCCCGCCCGCACAACGCGTGCCCGATGCCCTCGCCGAACTCGGCGCCCTCACCCTCAAGCCCGAGGCCAACATCATCAAGCTGCCCAACATCTCCGCCTCCGTGCCGCAGCTCAAGGCCGCCATCGCCGAACTCCAAGCCAAAGGCTACGCGCTCCCCGATTTTCCCGAAGTCCCCACCACCGACGCCGAGAAAGCCGCCAAAGCCCGTTACGGAAAAGTCATGGGCTCCGCCGTGAATCCCGTCCTGCGCGAAGGCAACTCCGACCGCCGCGCACCGAAAGCCGTCAAAGCCTATGCCCGTGCGCATCCGCACTCCATGGGAGCGTGGTCGCCCACTTCGAAGACCTCCGTCGGCACCATGAGCAAAGATGATTTCTTTTCCAACGAGAAGTCCGTCACCGTCCCTGCCGCGACCACCGTGCGTATCGAATTCGTGCCCGCGCCCGCAGCCGCTGGCGCCTCGCCCGAAGCCATCGCCAAGGCCGCTCAAACCGTCGTACTCAAAGACAAAACTCCGCTCAAGGCCGGCGAAATTATCGACGCCACCTTCATGAATCGGAAGGCGCTCGGCGCTTTTTACGCGCAACAAATCATCAAAGCGCAGAAGGACGGCACCTTGTTCTCACTCCACCTCAAAGCCACGATGATGAAGGTCTCCGACCCCATCATGTTCGGTCTCGCCGTGCGCGTCTTCTTCAAAGACCTCTTCACCAAACACGGCCCCGCCCTGACCGCTCTTGGCGTTGATCTCAACAACGGCTTCGGCGACCTCCTCAGCAAAATCGCCACGCTTCCCGCCGACCAAAAAGCGGCCATCGAAGCCGACATCGCCGCCGTCTTCGCCGCGCGCCCCGCCGTCGCCATGGTCAACTCCGACAAGGGCATCACCAACCTCCACGTCCCCTCTGACGTCATCATCGACGCCTCCATGCCTGCGATGATCCGCACCTCCGGTCAGATGTGGAACGCCGCCGGCAAAGGCCAGGATACCCTCTGCGTCATCCCCGACAGCTGCTACGCCGGCATCTACGCCACCACGATCGACTTTTGCAAAAAATACGGCGCCTTCGACCCTAAGACCATGGGCACCGTCCCCAACGTCGGCCTCATGGCCCAAGCGGCCGAGGAATACGGCTCACACAACAAAACGTTTCAAGCCCCCGGAAAAGGCACCATCCGGGTCGTCGATTCCGAGGGCAAAGTTCTCCTCGAGCACCTCGTCGACGAGGGCGATATCTGGCGCGCCTGCCAGACCAAAGACGCCCCCGTGCAAGACTGGGTCAAACTCGCCGTCAACCGCGCCCGCCTCTCTGCGACGCCCGCCATCTTCTGGCTCGACGCCGCGCGCCCGCACGACGCGCAAATTATAGCCAAAGTTAATACCTATCTCGCGCAACACGACACCACCGGCCTCGACATCAAGATCCTCGCGCCCGCCGCCGCCTGTCTCGCTACCCTCGAGCGCCTCAAAGCTGGCCTCGATACCATCAGCGTCACCGGCAACGTCCTGCGTGATTACCTCACCGATCTCTTCCCGATTCTGGAAGTCGGCACGAGCGCCAAGATGCTTTCCATCGTGCCCTTGATGAATGGCGGCGGCCTCTTTGAAACCGGCGCCGGTGGCTCAGCTCCAAAACACGTCCAACAATTCACCGAGGAAAACTTCCTCCGCTGGGACAGCCTTGGCGAATTCTTTGCCCTCGCCGCCAGCTTCGAGCACCTCGGGATCACGCAAAACCACGCCAAAGCCAAAGTCCTCGCTGAGACCCTAGACGAAGCCAACGGCAAGTTCCTCGAATACGACAAATCACCCGCTCGCAAAGTAGGCGCCGGCATCGACAACCGCGGCAGCCATTTCTACCTCTGCCTCTATTGGGCCCAAGCCCTCGCCACTCAAACCAAAGACGCCGACCTCAAAGCCCGCTTCACACCCATCGCCGAAAAATTGACCGCGAGCGAAAAGCAGATCGTAGCCGAAATGATTGCCGTCCAAGGCAAACCCGCCGACATTGGCGGCTACTACAAACCGGACGACGCCAAAGCCTCCGCCGCGCTGCGCCCGAGCCAGACGCTCAACACTATCCTAGCTTCAGTGTGAGCAAAGCCTCAGGACTTGTTTCCTGCCTAAATGAGGGGCGGAGCGCATCAAACCCCGCCCCTAGAAATCATGTCCTGAGGCGCTGCCATCGTAGGGGTCAGAGGCGACAACGCTTTATTGGAAAAAACCTTCAGCGTGAATCACGCCTGATTCTCCATCGGAGTTTTCGGATCCTTCTTCGCGACTTGCATCGGAAAATGTCCGCTGCCTCTGCGTCCAACGCACGGCGCAGAAACTGTCCGTAAGTGCTTCATAAAGCGCCGAGCCGAAATCGTACGCTTGCCCATCGTAGCCTGCCTCGGCCACCGCTTGGTCGATTCCGAGCATCACAGCAAACATGCGCCCACGCACACCGGGCACATACACGTCGATCTCCTCGCGGCTGAAATCGAGATTCTGCCCGCAAGCCGCCGCGTTGTGGCTGTGGTGCGAACGACACGCCTCGGGCCGCGCTTCGTAGACGGTGCAATTTCCGGCGCGCAGTAACACGCACGGGGACTTCAGCGCCGCCTGCGCCCGGTTCGTTTTACCAGCAAAAGCCGCACGATGAGCCACCGCGCGCGTGATTACGTTTTCAAGTTCATCGGGTGAAAACGTTTTCTGAATGTGCTCCGCCACGATGAGTACTTCATGCGCCTGCACGCCCACCGGCACGTGACAACACGCGTCACAGCCTGCTCGACATGCGACGCTCGTACGCGCCGCCGCCGGGGCCGTCATGAAAGCACGCTCAAATTGTTTTTGCTCGCTCCGCAAGATGGGGAGGAGATCGGCCGGGTTGCGCGTTTTACGCAGACGCTTGAGTACAGTTGCACCGATCGAGTTGAATAAAATTTCTTCCGCATCGGTAAAAGCCATGGTGATGAAGACTAGGCGCGCCCGCGCTCGCGCTGACAAGAACCGTAAACCTCAATGCATCGACGCACCCGCGCGGTTACGACCCCGGTACATCGCCAAGAAAAAGATCAAAACCGCCACCATCGCCACACCGAGTCCGCCCCAAAACATTGGCCATTGCGTGCGCCCCTCGCTGGAGCAGTGCGCGAACCACAGCCCAGAGCCCAAATAACCCACCATGTTGCCTAAGCCACTGTTGAGCAGCGCCATCAAGGCCTGCGCGCGGGCCCGCCACGCGTGATCGACGCGTTGATCGAGGTAAATTTGCTCCGTGATCGTCACGAGTGCGAACGAGGCCCCATGTAACGTAATTCCGGCGATCAACGCCGGCGGTGTGGCCCACGAACTCAAGCCGTAGCGCACGACACCTAACGCCAAGCCACACCCCAAAATCCATTTTAACCGCCAGCGCCCGATCAACGCCCCGAGTGACAACATCACCACCACCTCCGAAATCTGCCCCACACTCATCCACGCCGTCGTGTGCACGAGCCCGAGCTCCTGCATGTGCACCGGAGTATAAACATAGAGCGCCGCCAACGGAATCGTGAATAAAGCCCCAGTCAAAAATACGACCCGATGATCCGGATTTTTTAGTAGCGTCAGCGCGTCGAGGCCAAGTCGCTGCGTCCACGACAGCGCTTCGAGCGATTTGGGAATCACTAACTCCGGCAATTTAAAAGTAAAAATACTCACCGCGATCCACGTCACCGCTCCCGCGTAACCCGCGAGCGTCGAACGATCCGCCCCGATCAGGCTCACGAATACACAACCCGACATCCACCCGACCGTGGCCACCGCGCGCACCGGCCCAAACTGTTTTTTGGCATCATCGAGCCGCGAAAAAATAATCGTCGAGGCGATGCTCCAGATTGGCGCCGAGCAAAAGGCATGGAGTTGAATTAACGCTAACACGACCCACGGCCCCGCCCCGTAACGAATCGCCGTGCTCGCCGCCACCATCGCCAAAGCCGTGGCGAAGCCGAGCCAGCGCAGCACCTTCACCGGTGAGGCGTGACGATCCGCCATCGCCCCAAATAGCAGCGGCGACACAAACGCCGCTACTGCGGAAGCCGCAAAGGCGTAGGGCCGGATTTGAGCGAGCCCATGGGCTTGGAGCACCGAACTGAGCGGGACAAACCACATGGCCAGCGCTGCGCCGAGCAGGAAAAAGAGCCCAATGAGTTCAGCGTACTCCGCGCGGCGAAGAGGGGTCAGCACCGAGCGAGCAGATACGGTGCAACGAAGGGATCAAGCTTCGCCCTCGTGCCGGCTAGAGATTACTCAATTGCAGCGTCGGATTACTCGATCGCAACGGCTACCTTTAAACCCTTTCATCAATCTCAACATGAGCCACCCGCCCTGCCCCGCCTGCACCGTCGATGATATTCTCAGCCACCCCAACCACTGGGAATGCGCCACCTGCGGCCACGAGTGGCCCAAGGCAGCCGCCCCTGAAGCCGCACGCGTCGTCAAGGACGCCCACGGTAACGTCCTGATTGAAGGCGACACCGTCGCGCTCATCAAAGACCTTAAACTCGGCAGCGGCTCCCAAGTACTCAAAGCCGGCACCAAGGCCAAAAACATCCGCCTCCAGGACGGCGATCACGAGATCGCCTGCAAAATTGAAGGCAGCTCAATGGCCCTAAAAGCCTGCTTCGTCAAAAAAGCCTAAACTGCTAGCCCGGCTTTAGTGCCCGTTAAAAAAATCACGTATGGAAATCGGTCTAGATAGTTTCGTCGCGATCCAATCCAACCCAATTACAGGTGAAACCCTCACGCCTGCGGAGCGCCTGCGCAATCTACTAGAAGAAATCGCCCTCGCCGATCAAGTCGGCCTAGACGTCTTTGGCATCGGCGAACACCACCGCGCAGATTTTCTGGATTCTGCGCCAGCTATCATCTTGGCCGCTGCCGCGGCTCGCACGCAGCGCATTCGCTTATCCAGTGCGGTGACCGTACTCAGCGCGCACGATCCGGTGCGCGTGTTTCAGGATTTTGCCACGATCGATCTGATTTCGCAGGGCCGCGCCGAGATCGTCGCGGGACGAGGATCCTTCACGGAGGCCTATCCACTTTTCGGACTGGATCTACAGGACTACGATTCCCTGTTCGCGGAGAAACTCGATTTATTGCTGAAAATCTGCGCCGAGACGCAGGTACATTGGTCAGGCCAACATCGCCCGGCGCTCACCGGTCAGGGAATTTATCCACGACCCCTCCAAGCCAAGCTGCCGATCTGGCTCGGCGTGGGCGGAACCCCGCAATCGTTTGTGCGCGCGGGCGTCTTGGGTTTACCGCTCATGGTCGCGATCATCGGCGGGCAACCCCACCGCTTTAAACCGTTGATCGATCTCTACCGCGAAGCGGGTCACCGCGCCGGTCACGCCCCAGAGCGCCTTAAAGTCGGACTGCACCTGATCGGCTATATCGCCGAGACCAACGAGCAAGCGGCCGATGAGTTTTTTCCCGGCTACGCCCGCACCTTTACACAGATCGGTCTGGAGCGAGGCTGGCCGCCCACGACGCGGGCGCAATTTGATGCCCTGCGCGGCCCGACGGGCGCACTGGTCATCGGCGACCCAGCGACGGTTGTAAAAAAACTTCGCTCCATCGATGCGTCCTTGGGCGGAATCAGCCGTGTGACGTTGCAAATGAGCGTGGCCGCGTTGACGCACGCGAAGGCTTTGCGCGCGATCCAATGGCTCGGCCGAGAGGTCGCTCCACAGCTCCGCGAGAAATCACGGTGAGGTTTTGCGAGAAATTACTTCGTCCACAAGACGTTGCCGACTTCTGAAATCGGCACGCAGCCCTGGAAGCGTCCGGGCACGGGATCGTAGTGCAACACCGTGCGACCGACGATCTCAGAGGTGAAATAACCGACTACCGTGAGCTCCTTAATCTGATGGAAAAAGGTCTTATCTTTTTTCTGCGAGGCCACGGCGATTTTCATGAGAATCGCGTCCTGCTGCGTGGCGCTAATTTTCACGAAGGACTGCGCATGGGAGGCGAGGCTCGCGGCATTAACCTCATCGAGACCAGCAGTAAAAACCTGTCGTTCGCTCTCGGTGCTGTATTTTCCCAGCATGAGATCCACAAAAGCAGGTACGCCGACATCGGTTGCGCCGGGCGTATCCGTGCGCGGCAAAATTCGCTCGGCGATGGCGGTCACAAGGTCGAGTTGCGCCGGCGATAGAAACACGGCCTTGGCCCCCGGTGTCGCGGCGGCTTGGAGGACATTGGCGATCAACGAAGGCGTGAGGGCGACGCCAAGAAAGAGAGCTGCGCGTTTCAACGCGGCGCGGCGAGTCATCGTGGCAGCGAGGTGCAGTTGCACAGGAGCAGAGGAGAGCGTGGGCTGGGACATGGTCGTGATTTCCGCAGTTCAGAGGTTGTGTTGTTTCAGCTCGTTGACGGCGCGATCGCAGGCCCGGGCAGTGAGCGCCATGTAGGTAAGCGACGGATTTACGCAGGCCCCGGAAGTCATGCAGGCCCCATCGGTCACGAAGACATTGGGCACGGCGTGAACTTGATTCCACTTGTTCAGCACCGAAGTTTTCGGGTCACGGCCCATACGCGCTGTGCCCATTTCGTGGATGCAATTACCCGGAGCGCTGTTCACGACATCATCGTAGGGCGTGACGTCTTTGAGGCCGGCAGCTTCGAGCATCTCGACGGCGGAGGCTTTCATGTCCTTGCGCATCGCGTATTCGTTTTCCTTCCAACCGCAGTCGAACGTGACGGTGGGTTGGCCCCATTTGTCGCGGAGCTTGGAGTTCAGCGTGAGCCGGTTGGCGTGATACGGCAGACACTCGCCCCAGGCGCCGATGCCGAAACGCCAGGGACCAGGGGCGATCATGTCGGCCTTAAATTTGGAGCCGAACATATTGAGTTCCTTAATGCCGCGCGCCCAATCCGTGCGGCTCGCGCTGCCTTGGTAACCGAAACCGCGGAGGTAATCTTTGCGCGCCGTTTCCTTGTTCAGATTGCGGAAGCGGGGGATGTAGATGCCGTTGGCGCGCTGACCACGAAAATAGGAGTCTTTAAAATCATCTGAAATGCCCGCGGCCCCAACCTTGAAATGATGATCCATGAGGTTGTGGCCGAGCTCGCCGCTATCATTACCAAGACCGGTGGGGAACCGTTCCGAGGTAGATTGGAGTAAGATCGAAGTCGAAGCGACTGCGGAGGCGCAGGAAAAAATGATCTTCGCAAAAAATTCGATCACTTCGTTGGTCTGCGTGTCGATGATGCGCACGCCGGTTGCGCGGCTCCGGTTTTTATCGTAGATGATTTCACTCACGATCGAGAAGGGCCGGAGCGTGAGATTACCCGTGGCGTAGGCGGCGGGGAGCGTCGCAGCATTGCTGCTGAAATAGGCACCGTAGGGACAACCCCGGATGCAGCGATTGCGGTACTGGCAGGTCGCGCGGCCGTTGTGGGGTTGGGTAAGGTTGGCGACGCGACCGATGATGATCGGGCGACCACCAAACGCGGAGGCCACGCGACGTTTCACGTCTTTTTCGAGACAGTTCATCTCCATCGGCGGCAAGAACTCACCGTCGGGCAGATGCGGTAAACCTTCGAGACTGCCGCTGATGCCGGCGAATTTCTCCGCGTAATCATACCACGGCGCAATGTCCGCGTAGCGAATCGGCCAATCCACCGCGATGCCTTCCTTGGCGTTGGCCTCGAAATCCAGATCGCTCAAACGGTAAGACTGACGCCCCCAGGTCAGCGAGCGTCCGCCGACGTGATAGCCGCGCATCCAATCGAAACGTTTTTCTTCGGAGTAAGGGTTCTCCAAATCATTCACAAACCAGTGCGCGGAGGCCGGATGCGTAGTGTAGCCGGTGCGGTTTTGTTTTTGCTGTTTGGCGAGCTCTGCCGGCAAAAGTTTGGTGCGACCTTCAAATTCCCAGCTTTCGGTCATCGCCGTGGGATAATCCCCGTGTTTCACATCGCGACCACGTTCAAGTACGAGGGTCTTGAGCCCCTTCTCGGTGAGCTCCTTCGCGGCCCAGCCGCCACTGATACCCGAGCCAATCACGATGGCATCGTAGGTGTGTTGTTGGGTGCCTGCGCCTTGAATATTAGCCATGGGGAAAGGTTAACCTGCAGTGAATCCGACGGGGTGAATTAACGGAGGCGTTTCAATACGCCGCACTCAACCGTGGCAATCCCGACTTTTTCTGCCCTCAACCCGTCTCGGGCAAAAACGTCGGAAACGCGATTCCTCGCGCCGCAACCACGTTCCCCAAGGTCTGCGCCGCGTGTAATTCGATGTTGCGTGCACCCCAACCGTAACACGTCTGAACCAACTGCGCCGCTGCATTCGGCACCAAAAACACCGGACTCAAGCCCCGCATCGCATCGAGAGCGCTCCACAGCAACGCGGCCGCCACCACTTCATCCCGCGCCACGCCCGGCCCGAGCATGACGCACGAGGGATGGTGACTCGCGACGATAAATCCTTCGAGCGCTCCACTCGCGTCTTCCAACACCCAAACTCGCCACGCCCCAATTTGATTGCGCAGGAAAAAAACATAATCCCGCTCGCGCTCGATCCCTTGCAATTCCTGCTCAAACGCCGCCAAGCGGCCCGCCTCGGCTACATCAGTCACACGACGCACCCGCCGCGCCTCGAATGGGGCGGCACCTGCCAGTCCCGCCGCCGGCACGGTAAGCGTAAGATCCTGATAAATCGTGTGCGCCACAAAACCCAAGCGTGAGTATAACGAAAATGAATCGAGATTCATCAAGCTCGAGACCAAGCGCACCGGCAACCCACGCGCCTTAGCCGCGGCGATGACCGGCGCCAACATCGCCCGAGCCACTCCGCGCCCTTGGGCTTCCGGAGCCGTTGCCACGATTCCTACCGCCACATGCGTCGCCCGAGGATGCACAAAACACACACCGATCAACTCACCCGTCGATTCATCCCACGCCGCCAACGCGTGCCCGGGATCCAAAGCCGCATACACTTCGGGAAACAATAAAAAGGGCGTCGGTGAATCTCCAAACCGCGCGCCCTGCCCCAGTCTACTTTCATACCAACTCACCAACGAGTGATGCAACAGCCGCGCCACCGCGGGATGATCGGCGACGGTGAGCGAACGCAGGGCCAGTGAATGCGGCTTCACCCCTCCGTCCTGCGCAGGCTCCAGCGAGAGTCAATCACCCGCATCGCCCAAACTCCGGTCTTGGCTATTTTCGCTGAGCTCCGATTGATTACTTCGTCGCTTCACCCCATGTCCGACTCCGACTCTACCCGCCCTGTTTCTCGCCGCACGTTCATTAGTAAAACCGCCGGCGCCAGTCTCGTCCTCGGTCTAGCTGGCCGCACCCACGCAGCCACCGCTGCACCCACGCCCAGCGCGGCCCCCATCTCGCCCGCCGCCCCCGCTTGGCCGCTGGTTAACGCTACGGACGAAACCGCTTTAATCGAAGTACTACGCAGCGGCCGCTGGGGCCGCACCGCCGGCGGTAAACGCGTGGCTACGTTTGAAGCCGACTTTGCGCGACGTATGAAGGCGCGGCATTGCATCGCCACCTCGTCGGGCACCACCGCGCTCCTCACCGCCCTCGGCGCGCTCAATATCGGACCGGGCGACGAAGTAATTATGCCTGCTTATACGTTTGTCGCGACGTTCAACAGCATAACCGCCAGTTTCGCTTTGCCGGTTTTCGCCGATACCGAGGCCGCGACATTCCAAGTCGATCCCAAGAGCGTGGCGGCCGCTCTCACGCCGGCTACGCGTCTATTTTTACCCGTTCACATCGGTGGTTCGCCCGCCGATCTCGACACTCTCGCCACGCTGGCCCGCTCGAGGAGCCTTCCTCTCATCGAAGACGCGTGTCAGGCGCCACTCGCGGAGTGGCGTGGACAACCCGTCGGCACGCAAGGCCTCGGCGGCTGTTTCAGTTTTCAAGCCAGCAAAAATCTAACCGCCGGCGAAGGCGGCGCGATTCTCACCAACGACGACACCTTCGCCGATCTATGTTACAATTATCACACCCCAGGCGGCGGACGCCCTGCCCCGAGTTTCGGTCGCGGCGCGAACTACCGGCTCACCGAATTTCAAGCCGCACTTTTGGTCAGCCAAATGGCTCGGCTCGAAAGCCAAGCCCAAACCCGCGACGCCAACGCCGCCCATCTGAGCGCACTGCTTCGTCAAATTCCCGGTATAACCCCCGCGGCCTTAACTCCCGGAAGCACGCGGAGCGCATGGCACCTCTACATGTTTCGCTACGAGGCCAAAGCCTTCTCTGGACTCCTCCGCGCGAAATTCATCCAAGCCCTCGCCAAACAAGGCGTCGCCGTCAGCAGCGGCTACACGCGACTCAATACCTCCGCCCACGTCCTCGCCCTCGCGGAGAACCCGCACTATCAACGCATCTACGGCAAAAGTGCCCTCAAGACCTGGATCGAACGCAATGCTTGCCCCGTGAACGACCGTCTCGTCGAGGAGGCGCTCTGGCTGCCGCAGACCAAGCTCCTCACCGACCGAGCCGAGATGGAACGCATCGCCAGTGTCATCGCCGATGTCCAAAAACGATCCGGTGATCTCGCGCGCGCATAATCACTCGCAAGGCCTGACCGTTTTATTTTTTACCCGTCCGCGATCCAAGCGTTCATTACCATGATAACATTTTCCTGCCGCCACCCTGTACGCTTTGCCCTGCTTTTTACGCTTGTTGTCACTCTAGCCCGCGCCGCCGTCGCGCCCTCAATGAGCTCCTGGCAAGTCGGCACGGGCCGCGAAATCATCACCCCTCCGGCCGGAGTCTGGATGACCGGGTACGCCGCGCGCAGCCGACCCGCCGATGGCACCGCGCAAGACCTCTGGGTCAAAGCCCTCGCCTTCGCCGATCCCGTCGGGCAACGCGGCGTACTCATCACGCTCGATCTATGCGGCATCACCCAAGAAATCACCGCCCGCGTCTGCGCCCAATTAGAGAAAAAACACCAACTATCCCGCGCCGCCGTGATGATCAATGTTTCGCATACGCATTGTTCACCGTGGTTTGAAGGTAGCATCATCGGCCTACGTATCTTACCCGCCGAGGGTCTCACCAAAGCCGACGCCTACCGCCGCGATTTAGAACAAAAAATAGTTCGTGCCGCCGATTACGCGCTTTCGCATCTCGCGCCCGCCACGATAGCTTGGGGCGAAGATAGCGCGAGCTTCGGCGTCAACCGGCGCGAAAACCCCGAAAAAGAAATACCCGCCCGCCGCGCGGCCGGCACCCTCCGCGGCCCCAGCGATCCACGCGTGCCGGTCCTAGCGGTACACGATGCCAGCGGTGCGTTAACCGCCCTGCTCGTCTCCTACGCCTGCCACAACACTACCTTATCATTCTACCAATGGCACGGCGATTACGCGGGTTGCGCGCAGGCCGAACTCGAAAAACGCCACCCCGGCGCGACCGTCTTATTTGCCCTCGGCTGCGGAGCCGATATCAACCCCAATCCACGCGGCACGGTCGAACTCGCGCAGCAACACGGACTCACCCTCGCCGACGCCGCCGACCGCGCACTCGCTCGTCCCATGACGCGGATCGAAGGGAAATTTTCCGCCGCGGCCGAAGAGATCACGCTCACTTACGCACATCGCCCCAGCAAAGAGCAGATCCTCGAGGCGCAGCAAAAAGAACAGCCCAACCGCGAGATGCATCAGGCGTGGGCCGCCGCCATGAACGACCAAATAAAAACCCACGGCGAAATCCCCCTCACTCACGCGTATCCGATCCAAGCTTGGCGCTTGGGCAATCTTGCCTGGGCCGCACTCGGCGGCGAAGTCGTCGTCGATTACGCGTTGCGCCTGCGCGCGGAAAACCAAGGTCCGCTCTGGGTCTTCGGCTACAGCAACGATGTTATGGCCTACATCCCCAGCGAACGTGTCCTAGCCGAGGGTCGCTACGAGGGCGACACGTCTATGATTCCCTATGGTCGTCCCGGGCCTTGGACCGCCGGCATCGAGGAAAAAATCGTGACGAAAAGCCACGAATTGCTCAGTCGTACGCAAACGCGCTGAACCAAGACTTATTTTTTCTTAGCCTTGGAGCCGGATTTTTTCTTCAGCTTCGGCAGCTCACTTTGCTTGAGCTGGAACCGTTGACTGGCCTTCAAATCACGAATGGTCGGTAAATATTTTGCTCCCATCCGATCAACGCCGCAGATTTTGGCCGCGGCGCGCAACCAGAATCGCTACCACAAAAAACAAAAAGCTTCGGACCCGAAAGCCCGAAGCTTAGCACTAGCGAAAAAACCCGAGTGATTACCGGGTATTCTTCTTGTCGCGCTTGGCCGCTTTTTTCTCAGCCGCGGTTTTCAGAGGCGCTTTCTTGGTCTGTTTCTTTGAGTTTTGGGATTTAGCCATAGCGCACCCTGTCGTACTCCACGCGACGAAGCGAGGGCGAATACCCCAGAACAACTCATTTTGCAGCTCGAAAACGACTGATTCGCCTCAAAACTTCGTGGTTTGATCTACGCAGGGCAGCCAGTGGTACTGACCTGTTTCATCTTTCGTTGCCACCCGGTGCGTCGAGCAGCCAGCGCCAGATGGGAAATCGTTCGATTCCCACTGGTAATGACTGGCCACGAGGCGGTGCCGTTTCCGAAAGCAGAATCCGCCGCGCATCCGGAAAGAGCGCACCGGCCTCGGACAGTGATCGTACTTCGCGCTCAAACGTCTTAGCCGACGAAATATCCGCGGTGACTTGCACGAGACAACGCGTGCCGTCAAAGGCGGTCGCGAGAAAGTCAACCTCATGACCCTGCGGCGTCCGAACGTAGGCGAGATCGCGACTCTGCCGGGCGAGTTCGCAGGCCACCATGTTTTCGAGGAGGTGTCCGCGATCTAGACCGGCCGAAGGACTGAAGGCTTGGGCCAGCCCGTGATCGGCCAGATACAGTTTGCGGGGGTTGACCTGCCGCTGACGTTCGGAGCGGGTAGACAGCGGAACCGTGAAGACCAAAAAGGCATCTTCTAAATGTGCGAGGAAGGCGAGCAGGTGCTCCTTTGATACTCCGATCCCTCGGGAACGGAAATCCGCATAGATCTTGCTTACGCTCAGCGCGGTGGCAGGTGAACGCAGTAGCTGGCGCACCAAAGCTCGGAGGGCGACCAGATTTGCGATGCCGTGCCGCTCCGCCACATCGCGCAACAGCACGCTGTCCACATAACCTTGGAGCAAACCGACGCGATCACGCGCGGCGGCGAGTTTTCCCGCCTCCGGAAAACCGCCGATGGCTAGATAGTCGTCGAACCGCGCGAGCCAAGCCGATTGCTCCGCCGCGCTTGTGAGTCGTCGAGCCGTCGGCGGTGTGGCGCCGCCCGCGCGGGCAAACTCTCGAAAACTAAACGGCGTGATCACCGTTTCCAGCGCGCGGCCTCGCATGGCCGTGGCCACTTCCCGACTCAACATCCGCGCCGACGACCCGCTCAGCAACACTTCGACATTTTCGGCATCGATCATTCGTCGGACAAAACGCTCCCAGCCCGGAATGACCTGAATTTCATCTAGGCACCAAGTAACCCGCGCCGCTCCGCGATAGTGGGGGAAGGTGCGATAGTATTCTTCAAGGATGGCTCCTAACTGTTCAGCCTCCAGCGCGCCCAGTCGCTCGTCCTCGAAATTGAAATACACTAAGCGATCCCGCGCGATGCCCTCCGCCAGACGATCAGCCAGACACTGGTAGAGAAACGACGTCTTGCCTGAACGGCGCATCCCGATCACGACCCGCACTTTCCCCTCCAGCCGAGGCGCCACCGCGTCACGCCGCGTCAGGACCGGAAACGGAATCGTCACCGCATCACCCAGCTTCTGTCGAATCACCTCCGCGAGTTGGTCTTGCATAAAGACCAAAATTAATAAAAAGCGGTCTCAAGTAAAGACCGCTTTTGTGGATTTGATCTACTGGATATTAAATCACTCGGGCATATTACTAAGAACGTTTCGTCGCACCTTATTTTGTGCGCAGAGGCTGCCGCCAAGAAAAATTAAACCCCCGCGACTCGGCGCGGGTAGCTAATTTATTTCTTCAAGCTCGCGCAGAAACGGGCGAGCCGAGTGACGCCTTTTTGAATGATGTCGTCACCCGTCGCATAGCTGAGGCGCAGATAACCTTCGGCGCCGAAAGCGCTGCCAGGGACCGCGGCGACTTTTTCCTGATCGAGCAGGCGATTGCAGAATTCGACATCGCTCAGACCAAAACTGGAAATATTCGGGAAAAGATAAAAGGCACCTTCGGCAAGCAGACAGGTGATACCGGGGATTTTGTTCAACTCGGCATGGAGGAATTTGCGGCGGCGGTCGAACGCCGTCATCATAAGCTTCAGCGCGGCAGAGGTCTTTTCCTTTTCCTTCAAGGCCGCGAGCGCGCCGTATTGGGCGAAAGTCGTGACGTTAGAGGACATCTGACTCTGAAGCTCCGAAATCGCCTTGGCAATCGGCGCGGGCGCGAGGGTCGTGCCGATGCGCCAACCGGTCATGGCGTAGGTTTTCGAAAAACCTGCGACGGTGATCGTGCGCGCCTCGGCCTCTTTGCTGAGCGTCGCGATACAGGTAGGTTTAGCGCTGTCGTAGACGAGGTGTTCGTACATCTCGTCGGAGAGAATGTAGAGGTTGTGCTTAATCGCTACGGCCACGATCGCCTCGAGCTCTTGGCGGGTATAAACCGCTCCCGTGGGATTAGACGGCGAGTTAAGAATCAGCAGTTTGGTGCGGGGCGTGATCGCCGCCTCGACCATGGTCGGAGTCAGACGAAAACCCGTGCGATCATCCGCGAGGACAAATTTCGGCGTCGCTCCGGCCAGTTTAACCATCTCGGGATAACTCACCCAGTAGGGCGCGGGCACGATGACTTCATCGCCCGGCGAACACGTCGCGAGCACGCCGAGGTAGCAGTTGTATTTGCCGCCGGGTGATACGATGACCTGAGAGGGCGCGGCTTTGAGTCCGTATTCAGCGAGATAGCGATCGACGATCGCTTGGCGCAGCGGCTCGATACCTGGCGTGGGCGCGTATTTGGTCTTACCGCCTTTGAGCGCAGCGATGCAGGCTTCTTTGATGTGCTCGGGGGTATCAAAATCGGGCTCACCGGCAGCGAAACCACAGACGTCTTCACCCGCAGCCTGAAGCGCTTTGGCTTTAGCATCGACGGCCAGAGTCGGCGACGGCGAGACGTTACGAGCCCAAGTGGAGAGAAGCGGGAGAGTTGAAGACATCGGCGTGAAAATAAAACTAAAGAGAGTCGGAGCGAGCAAAGGCAAGCTCCACGGAGGCCTTCGAGCTGGTCACGACGGCGCGCGCGCCGCAAGACGCCACCAACGTCTTAACGCACTGAGCGTTTTTTCTTTGCGCTCACGGCCGCTTTGATGGGCAAGGCTTCGATGGCGCGGCGCACGACTTCACCGATACTCGCGCGTTTCTGCCGAGCCACCCGCTTCAGCACACCGCGCTGCGCATCGGCCACCCGTACGGAAATTTGGCGAAAAGGATCCGTCGTGAATTCACAGCTCGTAAAATCAAATTCATCCACGGCGAGACGTACGACCTCGCTGACAGACTTGAGATTTCTTTGGCGGCGCAGCGACTCGATCTTAGAGATGAGGGAATCGGGCAAATCAAACGTGAGCGGGGAGGAGTTGGAGCGGGAGCGGGTAGCCATGACGTGGGGGTGATTAAACGCGGGGTATAAGAAGCCATACCGTGCCAGCGGGCCGCTGCGCGCAGCAATAAAAAATTTAGGTCGCAGTGCAGCGCAAAGCCCATTCGTAAGCCTCAAACGGCGAGCTCACCAAACGCCAAGCTTGTGCAGATATTTCGGGCGTAGCCGTGCGCAGGTGTTGAATCAAAATGGTATCAACGCCAGCCCCGGCCCCACCGGTGACGTCCACATCGGCATCACCGAGATAGAGCGCTTCGTGCGATTTCAACCCGAGTCGACGCAAAATCTCGCGGAGTCCAGCAGGATCAGGTTTGTGCGAGGGCAAATCATCGCCGCACACAACCTCAGCAAAAAACACCCCCAAGTCGTGAAGCCTAAAAAGATGCTCTGCGCTCGCGCGATCGCGTCCCGTCCACACCGCCAACGTGACGCCGCGTGATCGCAATTCGCGCAACATCGCCTTGGCTCCCGGAAAGGGCTCGATGAGATGATGGTGATCGCGGTGAAATTCATGCAAACGCGTCAAGGCCGCGGGCACGTCACGCGCATCAGCGACGAGTCCTTGAAATATCTGTTCCGGTGGGCCGCCGAAATGAGCAAACATCTCCATCGTCGGCTTGCCACCAAACGGCTCCAAAGCGTGGGAAAACGCCCGCAACACCAACGGCAAGCTGTTGAGTAACGTACCGTCTAAATCGAAGACGACGGCGCGCGTCGGGTGCGACCGGCTCATGGGTCGAGACGCACGAGGCGATCATTCCGCGGCGCAGGCACATCATCACTCAGACGCCCTGGTTCAAAAAGCGCAGGAGTAAGCTCAAGATTGAGCGCAGCGGCTGTGACGAGAAACCGCGTTTTATCGCGCGTGATTTCATTACGCAGGTCGACCGATTTCAACATCCACTGCTCACCGATTTTTTTGAGTTCACCCAAAGCAAATGTCGTGAGCACCTGTCCGTTGGCACCGAGTCGCTCCGCCTGCATGAGCGCGTTGAATTGAGTATCCAAATAAGCCCGAACCACGCTCACTTCGGGATGAACCTGGCTGAAAGTCACGGGCGGACGAAAGACAAACGCATAGGCTGGGCGTCCGCGCACCCGCTCTATCCGCGTGAGTTGAAAATCCGGCCAATAAAGATACGGCATCAACAGATCGAAAGCACTCAGTTCCACGCCCTCGATGAGTGGCGCCAACGCCGCTTTTTCAGGCAAGGATGAGACTTGGCCGGCGCGAAAGGTCCAGACGCCGGGCGCCGCGCCGTTTTGCAGCAACCAACGTACATTTTGGCCCGAGGCGTCCAGCAATTGAATCCGCGTGATCGCGCCTTGCGCATTGCGCGAACCCCAAAGACGGCCGCGGTACGTGCGAGCCTCGCCGCGACGGGGCAAAGCCTGCAACTCAAACTCCAGATAGTAGTCGCCGCTGATGCCGGCAGCGCGAAAACGCTCCAATAACTCACGCGCCCCCGCTTCATCCGGTTTGCCGATTTGAGCTAAAGGAGTGGACGAGGATGCCCCGACGGCCGCAGCCCTCGCGGACGAAAAACCGACTAGGCCAAGGGCTAAAAAGAAAAACGCCCGCCAAAAAGTGGCGGGCGAAATGTGACGAGCCTGGCCCATTATTACGGTTTCTTCGTGGCTTCGGGAGCCGGCGTATTGGCCGCAGCGGCCGGAACGGGAACAGAAATCGGAGCGCTGGCCGGTGCGGGCGCGGGCGCCGCGGGCACCGCGATCGTGGGCAAAGCGTTGTTTGCAGCAGCCGTGGCGTGTTTGCGCTCGTAGATGCGGCCGAGATACAGGGAGAAGGCGATGACGAAGAACGCAATCGCGGCGTAGATCGTGGCCTTAGAAAGGACGTTGCTAGTGTCGGCGCCGAAAGCGGCTTCCGTCATGCCACCGCCCATCGCAGCGCCCACGCCGCCGTCGGACTTGGCTTTTTGCGCCAAGACGATCAGCACGAGGAACAACGACAAAACGATGAGGGCGAAGGTGAGTATACCGAGGACGATGCTCATGGAAAAGGGTCATAGAATCCGGGCGCACCGGATTTTGTCAATGGCGGGATTGGCCAGCCGCCGCGAAGCGTGCTGGCCGGAAAACTCAGGATTCGACGCCGAGTTTTTCCAAGAGGCGCTGGAGATCGTCGTTACCGCGGTACTCGATCACGATGCGGCCCTTTTTCGGGGTGTGAAGGATAGCGACGCGCGCGCCGAGGTGAGAGGTGAGTTTCTTCTCGATGCCGGCAACCGCGGCGGCGTCTTGAGCCGGGATCTTGCGGGCGTGGGCGCTGGCGGGTTTGGCACCGGCTGAGGCCTTGGCGGCTACGACGAGTTTCTCCGTCGCGCGTACGCTGAGGCCTTCTTCAATGACGCGTCGCGCGCAGAGGGTACGTTGGGCGGCTGCCTCGATGCCGAGAAGCACTTTGGCGTGGCCGACGCTCAGGATATTTTTGGCGATGTAGCCCTGGATGTCGGCATCAAGCGCAAGCAAGCGCAGCGAGTTGGCGACAGAGGCGCGCCCCTTCCCCACTCGTTCAGCGGCGGTTTCCTGCGTGAGATCGAAATCGCGAATCAAGCTGGCGTAACCGTGGGCTTCTTCGATCGGGTTGAGGCCTTCACGCTGCAAATTTTCGATCAAGCCGAGGGCCGCCGCTGAAGCATTGCTAGCTTCGACAAGTCGAGCCGGGATGACTTTGATCTTGAGCATTTGGAACGCGCGCCAGCGACGCTCGCCAGCGATGAGTTCGTATTTATCCGCGAGTTTTCGTACAACGATGGGCTGCAACAAGCCCTCGGCGCGGATGCTCTCGGCAAGCTCCTTGAGTTGCTCGGCGGGAATCTCACGACGAGCTTGGTACGGGCTGGGAACGATCAGATGCGTCGCAATGTCCAAATAGCCCGGGGCTCCACTAGGTGCTGAACTAAGGGCGGAGATGGGCGTAGCGGGCGCGGACGAGGGCGCCGGAGTGGAGACGGCCGGTTTGGCGGCAGCGATGAGACCGCCAAGACCGCGACCGAGACGTGATTTGGGAGCAGCAGCCATAATGATTTTTATTTAGCGGAGACGGGAATGAACAGGGTTTGCCCAAGCATAATGCGAGCGGGATCGGAAATTTTATTGGCGTTGATGATGTCTTGTTGCTTGGCGCCGGTTTTTTTGGCGATCACAGCGAGGGTATCACCTTTTTGCACGATGTAACTGACGCCCTCTTTGGGATAATCTTCCGTGAAGCTCGAATTAACGGCGGGGCGCGTTGCTTGATTTTTGGCGAGAGCGTCGAGAGCTGAATTGGTCTGCTTCGCCAGCTTCTCCATTTGCGTGGCCACGTGCTGGAGCGTCTCGGTCTTGGAAGTCGCGACAGCGGATTTCACGACGCGATTAAGGTCAGCGACGGCTTCGTTGAGCTGGACCAGCGTAACGTAATTTTTATCGGCCGATCGGCTCTTGGCGTGAAGTTCGCCATTTTCACGCTCGAGCTGTTCGAGGCGAAGAGAAAGTTCGCCGAGCCGCTGGGTCAGGCCACGGATATCTTCGCGCAGGTTCGCCAGCTCAACTTGAGCAAAGCCCGTCGCACTGAACATCAGCACAAACACCGGCGCAAAAAGCCAAAAACGTTTCGACATAAAAACAGCTTGGAAAGAGCGGGGACGGAAAACAAGCGGGTTGTGCACACTCACTCACCTAGCGACGCGGAAACGGACTCGAGCCACAAAGCGCCGGTAGGGGCATGGAGGCGATTTGCGTCCCACTCGCGACGGGGAAACCGCGCAAAAATTCGGCCGCGGGCAACATGCGACCGCCGGGGCGCTGGAGGCGACGCAGACGAAGCACGCCCGCGCCCGTGGCGACAAGTAATCCGTGCGCATCAACCCCGAGGACACTACCAAGGGCGACGTTGGCTGATTGCGGTGCAGACGACGCAGGAAGCGCGGGGTCTGCCAGCGGCGCAACATCGGCGAGACCTATTTTAACAGGCTGGCCGTTGAGTTCACAACCGCAAGTGGGCCAAGGGAAAAGACCGTTGATCCGAGCCGCGAGCACAGCGGCGGGAGCGGCGAAATCAAGCGCTCCGTCATTTTTTTCCAGGCGGCGGCAAAAAGTCGCGCGCGCGTGATCTTGAGCGATGAAATCGAGCGTATTCGCTGCGAGTCGTGGCAAAGCGCGGACCACTAGCGGCACGCAGGCGGCGGCCAGTTTCGCCTCGATATCGAGCGCCGTGTCGAGCGGTTCGATCTTAACGCGCTCAAAATCCGCGAGCGGACCCGCGTCGAGTTCACGCACGATCTGCATCAAAGTCACGCCGGTCTGACGCTCGCCACTGGCGATGGCGGTCTGAATGGGAGAAGCGCCGCGATACTGCGGAAGCAGCGACGTGTGCAAATTCAAGGTGCCGAGCCGCGGGGTCACAATGAACGCATCACGCAAAATGTGCCCGTACGCCATCACGAGCGAAAGATCTGGCGTGAGCGCGGCCAGTTGCGCGCGGACCTCATCAGTAATTTTCTCCGGTTGCAAAACCGGCAAGCCGCGGCCGAGAGCCCAGGTTTTGATCTCGTTGGCGGTGATTTTTTGTCCACGCCCGACCGGACGATCAGGTTGCGTGAACACGCCGACGACTTCGACTTGCGCGCGGCCGACGTCGGATACGAGCCAATCGAGTAAGGGCCGCGCGATCGCATCCGATCCCAGAAAAACGAGGCGCAGCGGCGTGGTCATCGGCTGATTCGGAACTGACTTACAATTACAGCCCCGCGATCCAACGGCGCACGGCGGTGGCGAGCGTGTTAAAGCCGGCGTCAGTATTCGGTTTCGCGAAGCCGTCGAGGAGAGTCCAGTATTCCACGTGGGTGACGGTGCGACGCGGCGCGAGCGACGCGAGCGCGCCCAACGTCTCAAATTCGATCATTGTGCCATCCGTAAAGGTTTCGAAGCAGCAGCCGAAATCGGGATATTTTACGCCGGGCAAGACGGCGGCGTATTTCACAAACGTCGTGCCCTCGAGCCAATAAGCGGACCAACCGGGATAATGGGTGATTCCAAGTTTTTGCGCCGCGGGAGCTTTCGCGACGTCGATGCCGATGAAATCGCGATGCGGCGACCAAACCGGATAAGAAAGATCGGTGTAGCTCCACGGCACAATCGAGTAGGTGGGCAACAAATCACCCGCGGCGTGGTTGCCTTTAGGCGGCAGTGGCAAAACCCCATAACCGCCGCCGCGTAACATCGTCAGCGCCCAAGGCGCACACTCGACCGACCACAGGCCGCGGTTAGTGAGCGCGTGCGTAACTTTGACGGTGCGCTGGCCAAGTAATTCGAGCCGCAGTGATTTTTGAAGGCCCGTTTTCTCCTCGGTCGGCTGCGTCAATGCGACTCCGTTGGGTAAATTTTTTACGACAAGCGGGGCGTCATCGGGTTGATAGGTGCGAACGATATCTTCCGGCGAATGCCAGAGACGGTGACCACCGATAAGATTGTAACCGTGAGCGCGAGGTGTGCCGATCGGAAATTCAAGAAACAAATTACCGGCACGACCAACGTGAGAACTCAGCGCCGTAACGCGCGGTCCACAGTGCATCGTGACGGTGAGTGTGAGCGCGCTCGTGCTGAATTTGAGCGCTTCACCGCCGGCAGCTTCAGTCTTCGATCGTTTCATGCTCATCGGAGTCATCGCGTTTCTGGGTGTTGAGGCGTTTGAGCTGCGCTTTTGTAGTCGGGTAGGAGCTGTTGCTGTGCGGGGCGGGTTCACGTTTTTCTTTACCGACGAGGTCGAAATAAATCGGGCAACCCGCGAGATCGAATTCAGCCACGAGGCCGGCTTCGAGGTAGCGGCGATATTGCTCGGTGAGTTTTTCTTCGCGGTTGCAAAACAGTTTAATCCGGAAGGGTCGCGTACCGGTCTGCGTGGCGTAATAAACTCGGAAGCGTTTGCCGCCAACAGAGGGCGGCGGAGTGCGCTCAGCCAGATAGGCGAGGTGCTGGTTGAGCTTCGCGGTCGGGAGTTTTTTATCGAGCGTGCGGTTGAGCTTCACCGCGGCGTTGAGCATGCGGTCGACCTCGTAGCCACTCATCGCGGAGACAAAAATGAGCGGCGAACCGGGCGTGAAAAAGAGACGTTCAAAAAGCGCTTTCTCGTATTTGTCGCGGTAATCGCGGGCGTTTTTGTAGCCGGAAAGCTTCAGGTTTCCCTTCGAAAACATGTCCTGCACGAGGTCCCATTTGTTAACGACGATGACGATGGGTTTCTTTTCTTTGATCGCTTCGCCAGCGATGGCTTTGTCCTGCTGGGTCACGCCCTCGAGAGCGTCTAGGACGAGGAAGACAACATCGGCGCGTTGAATGGCGTCGAGCGAACGGAGTCGGGAAAAATATTCGACGGGTGAGGCCAGTTTCGTAGCGGCTTTGATGCCAGCGGTATCGATCAACTTGAATGGATACATCGCGCCGTCGCGGCCTTTGAACTCAAAAGGAAGCTCAACGGAGTCGCGCGTGGTGCCGGGGATTGGGCTGACGACGAGACGATCGCTTTGGAGAAGGTTATTACTAAGCGAAGATTTGCCAACATTGGGTCGGCCGATGAAGCAGAAACAAAGCGGGTCGGCCGAGGTTTTGACATGATCAGGATCAACGACTGGCGGCTCACCGAGACGTTGAATCATGGCGGCACGGAGTTCGGTTTCACCGGTACCGTGTTCGGCGGACACTCGGCTGGGTTCACCGAGACCTAGGCCATAGGCGCCATCGATTTGGACTTTGTCGTCGTTGAAATCGGCTTTGTTGACGACGAGCAGGACGTTGCGCTTCGACTTGCGGAGCATCTGCGCAATGCGTTGATCAAGGCCGGTCACGCCCTCGAGACCGTCGATCACGAAGAGAATCAGATCCGCCGAGGCGATAGCGAAATCGACCTGTTTTTCGGAGAGCTTGATGAGCTCCGCCGTGGATTCACCGCCAACGAGGCCGAGCCCACCGGTGTCCAGCAACGTGTATGCGCCCTCGGCGATTTCCGTCGAAATGACGTCACGGGTGACTCCAGGTTGGTCGTGGACGATGGAAATGCGTTTACGCGCCAGGCGGTTGAAGAGGCGACTTTTGCCGACATTGGGTCGGCCGACGATGGCAACGGTACGGGACATGTGGAAAAGATCAGACGCCAAAGACGCGAAAGGCGCAAAGGAAGATTTTAACCTTCCTTTGCGCCTAAGGCGGACGGATTAGGCTTATTTTTGAGGGGCTTGAACGAAGCGTTCGATACGGTCGCAGGCGACGATGAGCTGTTCGTAACTCGTGGCGAAGCAAGCGCGGACGTGGCCCACACCATTATCGCCAAACGCGCTGCCGGGGACGACGGCGACCTTTTGCTCGAGGAGCAAACCCGAAGCGAAGTCTTTCTCGTTACGGCCCGTAGCGGCTACGCTTGGAAAGGCGTAAAAACTGCCGCGCGGCGAATGACACTTGAGGCCGATCTCATTGAAACGACGGACCACTAAATCCCGACGGCGATGATATTGCTCGCGCATCATGAGCACGCTGTCCCAACCGCGCGTGAGCGCTTCGAGCGCGGCTTCTTGGGCGATGATCGAGGCGCAGAGCATCGTGTATTGATGCACTTTCATCATCGCATCGATGAGCGCGGCCGGGCCACAAGCGTAGCCCAGGCGCCAGCCAGTCATCGCAAATGCCTTCGAGAAGCCGTGGAGAAAAATCGTGCGCTCGGCCATCCCGGGCAGGCTGGCGATACTGGTGTGCGTGCCTTCGAAGGTGAGTTCGGAGTAGATCTCGTCGCTCAAAACGAGCAGGTCTTTTTCACGGCAGAAAGCCGCAATCGCTTCGAGTTGGACCCGATCACAGGTGCCCCCAGTGGGGTTACACGGTAGATTCAGCATGAGCACCTTGCAACCCGGCTGCCAGGCGGCGCGCAAGGCTTCGGCGGTGAGCGCGAAGTTGTCTTTGGCGAAGGTTGGGACGGCGACGCCCTGAGCGTGCACGAGCGAGATGCTCGGATGGTACGACACGTAGCACGGCTGGTGAAACATCACCTTATCGCCGGGATTACAGAAAGCCCTCAACGCGAGGTCGAGTGCTTCGCTGACGCCAACCGTCACGATCACTTGATCTTCGGGCCGGTAATCGACGCCAAAATGTTCGGTCACGTACGTCGAGATCGCTCGACGCAGCTCGATCATGCCGAGGTTGGACGTGTAATAAGTTTTGCCGCGCTCCAGGGCGAAAATGGCCGCTTCGCGGATATTCCACGGCGTGACGAAGTCGGGTTCACCGACGCCGAGCGAAATAACATCCTGGCCCTTCATTTTGGCCACCAGCTCGAAGAAATCGCGAATACCGCTTTTGGGCAGCGCGGCCACGTGGCCCGCAACCCAGCGTTTGGGATCGTTGCTCATGAGATGGGCCTCCGTTTAAGGAGCGACGTTGAGCCGCGTGGTGGTGGCTTCGCCGACATCGAGCAGGAAACCCTGATCTTTGTAGCAGCGGAGCATGAAATGCGTAGAGGTCGAAAGCACGCCCTCGATCGTCGAGAGTTTCTCCGAAACAAAACCGGCGACCTTTTGCAAGGAGGCACCCTTGACGAAAACCAGCAGGTCATAACCACCCGACATGAGATAGCAGGACTCCACTTCATCGAAACGCGCGAGGCGCTCCGCCAGTCGGTTGAAACCGCCGCCACGTTCTGGCGAAATTTTCACTTCAATCACCGCGCGAACCGTAGCTGCCGTAGCGGCCTCGCGGGAGAGATCGAGCACCGGACGCCAGCCGAGGAGGATTTTATCCTTCTTCAACTGTTCGAGGTGCTGTTCGACTTCGCTCACGGATAAGCCCGCGACCTGCGCGATTTGCGCCGTCGTGAGACTACCGCCTTCGAGTAACAGCTTTAGAACGGGGTTCATAGAGAGACGCGTTATCCCTAAAGCGAGGCCTCTTGACGAGGACGAAAATGTTCGCCCGCCCATGAGCCCGCAGGCGAGGAAGCGGAGTTGCCTCGCTCCCAAAAATGAGCCCACGTTAACCACTCACATGTTCGAATCGCTCACAGAAAAACTCGGCAGCGCACTCCGCAACCTCCGCGGCGTCGGCAAACTCACAGAAGAAAACATGGCCGACGCACTCAAAGAAGTGCGCACCGCCCTCCTTGCCGCTGACGTCCATTTTAAAGTCGCCCGCGATTTCGTCGAGCGCGTCCAAGTCGCCTGCGTCGGCCAAGAAGTCCTCAAATCCGTCACCCCAGGCCAGCAAGTCGTAAAAATCATCAACGATGAACTCGTTCGCCTTCTCGGTGAGGGCCAGACCGCCCTCTCCCCTGCCCGCCCCCTGAAAATCCTAATGGTCGGTCTCCACGGTTCCGGCAAAACCACCTCGACCGCAAAGCTCGGCAAGCTCCTCAAAAAACGCGGCTACAAACCATTCGTAGTAGCCTGTGACATCTACCGCCCCGCGGCCATCGACCAGCTCGAGATTCTAGCGAAGCAAGAAGAACTCGGTTTCTACGCTGATCGCCAATCGCAAGACGTCACCGCCATCGGTGCCGCCGCCCTTGCCGCCGCCGATGCCGCTGGGACCGATTGCATGATTTTCGACACCGCCGGTCGGCTCCAGATCGACGCCGATCTCATCGAAGAGGTAAAAAAACTCCGCGCCCGCATCCAACCCGATGAGGTCTTGCTCGTGGCCGACGGCGCGCTGGGTCAAGAAGCGGTCAACGTCGCTAAAGCCTTTCACGACGCGCTCCAACTCACCGGCCTGATCCTCACCAAACTCGACGGTGATGCGCGCGGCGGTGCCGCGCTTTCGATCAAAAGCATCACAGGAGTTCCGATTAAATTCGTCGGCACCGGCGAGAAAACCGGCGACTTCGACACCTTTTATCCCGATCGCCTGGCCTCACGTATCCTCGGCATGGGCGACGTCGTATCGCTCGTCGAACGCGCGCAAGAAAACATCGACCAAAAAGAAGCCGAGCGCATGGCCGAAAAAATGCGCAAGGCCGATTTTAATCTCGAGGACTTTCTCGCGCAGATGCAGCAGATCAAAAAAATGGGCTCCATGCAGAGCATCGTCGGCATGATGCCCGGTATGAGCGGCGTGCAACTTCCCGATGACTCCGAGAAGCAAATGGCCCGTACCGAAGCGATCATTTACTCGATGACGCTCAAAGAGCGGCGCAAGCCCGACCTGCTCAACGGCAGCCGCCGCCAACGCATCGCCAACGGCGCCGGCGTGAAAATCGTCGAGGTGAACCAGCTCCTGAAGCAGTTTCAGCAGATGCAGAAAATGATGAAGATGCTGAAAGGCGGCGGCGCAAAAAAAATGATGCGCCAAATGGAAGCCATGAAGGGCAAAGGCGGTTTCCCTGGTTTTTGATTTTAATAATTATTCCAGAATTATCCGGAAGGACACGCCCGCGAGCGATCTGTTAGCTTCCAATCATGGCGATAACCGAAGTCACCATGTATAAGCGCACGCCTCGACTCATGCCGCTCTTCTCGGCTTATCACAGCATCGCCACTAGCCCAGTTTAGCAATTAAATCGACCCGCTGTTTTATGAACGTCTATTTTGATACTTTCACAACACCGGTCGGGGATTTCTCACTCGCGGTGAATGATGAAGGCACCATGATGGCCACTGCGTTTGGCTCCGATACCGCACTCTGGGACAGACTCAAATGCAGCCCAGCCAGACCCGTTCGTGATGCCGTCAAGACGGCGGCAGCTCGCTCTCAGGTAATAGCGTATTTTGCAGGAGATCGTTCCAGCTTTGACCTTTCACTCGCGCCCGTGGGAACGCCTTTTCAGCTCCGCGTTTGGAGCGCTCTGCAGAGAATCCCCTTCGGTAAAACCTGCAGCTACTGTGATTTGGCCAAGACCCTGAAGAGCGGCGCCCGAGCCATCGGCCGCGCCACTGCCACGAATCCGATCTGCTTGATCGTCCCGTGCCATCGCGTAATTGGCGCCGACGGATCGCTCACGGGTTTCGCTTTTGGCGAGAGCGTGAAACGCCAACTCCTCCAGCACGAAGGCGCGATCGTCTGAGCGCACGCTCAACCTAAAATCGTCAATACGATCCCGATCACGACCCCGATTACGGCCGGTAATTTAGCGCGCGCGTTGACTTCACCGAAAAGCAATATCCCGCCCGCAAAGGCCACCAGCGTACCGCCGCGCCGCAGACTCGATACCATAGAGACCAGCGCCTCTGGATCGCGCAGCGCATTGAAATAAAGAAAGTCCGCGACCAGCAACATCAGCGAGACCAGTACAATGCTCCCGCGCCACTGAAACTCCTGCCGCTGCCACCAACGCAGTTTCCAGCCCACCGCGAGTGGCAGAAACAATAGGGCCAAATAAATCGAGAACCAGCATTGCACCGTCGCCGCCGTGAAACCCACCGATCCAAGCAAATATTTATCGTAAAGCCCACTGAGCGCGCCGAGCAGCGTACCACCGCTGAGAAACCAGATCCAGCGGTTGCGCCGAAAAAAAATTCCCTCCCTCGCGCCGACCACCGATAAGCCCAGAAATGAAGCCAACGTAATCACGATCCCCAAACCTTCGAGCCACGTCGGCCGTTCGCCCAACACGAGCGTCGCCCCGAGCAAAGTCCACACCGGGCCCGTCGCGCGGATCGGTGCAGCCAAGGACACCGGCAACTGTTTCACCGCGAAATAACTGCAGACCCACGAGGCGGCGACGATCGTCGACTTGAGGAGCAACTGCAGGTGCTGAAAACCCGTGAGCGTATCCACGTGCAAGGCGGGCGGAAACGCGTGCGGCGCGAGCGTCGTACCCGCTTGAAGCACAAGCCAAACTACCGCGCTGCAAGCATTCGCAAAAAAAAGCACCGGCAAGACGGCGTTGTCGCGGACGGCGTGCTTCGTGGAGAGATCATAGCAGCCCAGAAAAAAAGCTGAAACGAGGCTGGCGAGGATCCAGTGCATTCGAGTAACTCCTCAACTAAAGTTAGCCGAATAACCTGAATCCCACCCCACCAGCGGCGTACTCATCAACGTCCGGAGTTCGCTGGAGCCTGCCGCAACGTGCTCACAAAGGCCCGCAGTTTGGCGTGATCCTTCACCCCCGGCGCGGATTCGATCCCGCTGTTTACATCCACCCAGCGCGCGCCGGTTGCGGCCAAGGCCGCGCCGATATTTTCCGGACTCAAACCGCCGGCCAAAATCCAATTCACTTGGGTAAATCCGAGGCGCAGTGCTTTGAAACCCGTCCAGTCCCCAGTCTGCCCCGTGCCGCCGTGCGCTTGAGGGTGATAGGTATCGAGCAAAACATGATCCACGAGCGCGATGAAACCCGAATTCACCTCCTGACCCGGTGGAACGCGCGGCGCGAGCCATAGCATCTCGCGCGGAATCACCTCGAGCCAGCGCGCCACCGCGGCCAACGACGTCGTAGGCGAAAAATGAACTTGGACGTGATCGAAACCCGCTGCCTTGATTTCAGCCAAAGTTTCCACCGTAGGCTCGACCACGACCGCCACCTTTTTCCGGGGCGGCAAACGCGGCGTCATCGCCGCAAACTGCGTGAGGCTCACGTAACGCGGCGATTTCGGATAAAGAATAAATCCCAAATAATCAGCGCCCACGGCATCCGCCGCCTCCGCGTCCACCAGCGAGGTCAACCCACAGACCTTAAAGCGTACGCCGTGGATCATCGGGTCAAAATACGTTCAGTGACGCGATGACGTGATCGACTTGATCGTCGGTC